>JAJRWY010000180.1 GCA_024276575.1 Candidatus Binatota bacterium | reverse complement strand
AGCGCCCGTGAGATCGGCCCAAGCGCAGCGATGAGGCCCGCAGGCGTACTAACAGTACGTCGAGGGCCGAAAAGCGAGCACGGGCCGAGATTGCGGGCGATTGAGGCTTGTAGCAGAGGTTTCATGAATAATGCGGGCTAGCATGTAGCCGCTTTTTCCCGCTTCAACGTACGCTGCGGTGGACTCATTTCAATTTCGGTGAAAAGCTTCGCCCGCCACCCGGCTGTCAAATCAGAGGACGGATATGGATATCGAAAAAGTTGGAGTCGTAGGTTGCGGTTTGATGGGCTCGGGTATTGCCGACGTGTGCGCTCGCGCCGGGCTTGACGTCATCGTGTGTGAGACGGATTCCGGGGCGCTCGACGCCGGCCGGCAAAAGATCGAGAAGTCGTTGGCTCGGGCTGTGAAATCCTCGAAGCTTTCGAGCGACGAGGCGGAGGCTGTGGCCAGCCGCATACACTACACTACGAAGTTGGACGCCATGGCTGACCGGGCGCTGGTGGTTGAAGCCATTTTCGAGAACGAAGAAGCCAAGGTTGCACTGTTTCGTGATCTTGATGCCATCGTGAGTGACGCCGATGCGATCTTGGCGTCCAACACCTCATCGATACCGATTATGAAACTGGGTGTAGCGACCCAACGCCCCGCCCAAGTATGCGGCCTACATTTTTTCAATCCGGTTCCGGTCTTGGACTTGGTAGAGTTGGTGACATCACTGGTCACCAGCGACGAGACCAGCGAGCGCGCTGCACGTTTTGCCGGAGATGTGTTGGGTAAGCACGTCGTACACTCGAAAGACCGTGCCGGTTTCATCGTGAACGCGCTGCTGATCCCCTACATACTGTCTGCCATTCGCATGGTGGAATCGGGCTTCGCTACCAAAGAGGATATCGACGCGGGGATGGTAAAAGGCTGCGCACATCCCATGGGACCACTGGCGCTTGCCGATCTGATCGGACTCGATACCACCATGGCGGTTGCGGAATCCATGTACGAAGAGTTCAAGGAGCAACTCTATGCCTCACCGCCCCTGCTTTGCCGCATGGTCGAAGCGGGCCTGCTCGGACGCAAGGCGGGTAGGGGATTCTACGATTACCGGAAGTAATGGAGTCGCATGCTGCGCGCTTTTCGATTGAAGCAAACGTTATGAATTGGTCGTAGCAAAGGGAGTTCGACGCAATGTTTCGTATCGTCGTTCGCCGCAACTTGGCATCTTTATTACGCTAGTGTTCGCGCCGGGTTCGCGCTATTGACTTTGAAACCCAAACTGCACTACGGAGGTACCCGAATATGGCTGACCAAGCCGCACCTTTTGAGTTGGAACCGCTTCCTTACGCTGACGATGCTCTAGCCCCTTGTATTTCAAGCAACACGTTGAGTTTCCATTACGGCAAGCATCATCAGACCTATGTGAACAACCTGAACAAGCTGGTCGAGGGATCGGACATGGCCGACATGTCGCTCGAGGAGATTATCCGTTCTACTGCGGGCGATGCCGACAAGGCTGCGGTGTTAAATAACGCGGCGCAGGTATGGAATCACAGTTTTTATTGGAAAAGCATGAAGCCGGGCGGTGGTGGCGAGCCCGAGGGCGATCTCAAGGTCCGAATCGAACAGGATCTAGGCGGCGCCGACGAAGTTCGCAAGGCATTGGCCACCGCCGGGGCGACACAGTTCGGCAGCGGCTGGGCGTGGTTGGCGCTTGACGGCGATAAGCTGGTGGTTACCAAGACCACCAATGCCGACACACCGATCGCTCACGGTGTTCATCCGCTGATTACTGTGGACGTGTGGGAACACGCCTACTATCTCGATTATCAAAACCGGCGTCCGGACTATCTTGCGGATTTTATCGGCAAGCTGATCAATTGGGATTTCGCCGCCGAGAACTTGGCCAAGGCGGGAAGCTGACGCACCTTAGGGCGGTTTCAGCGTCCGGTTGCGCGCTGCCAGGCACTGTCGAGCCGGGCGGCGCGAGCCGACGATGCTACCGAGAAGATCGGTAGGTCACGCTCCCATCGCGAGCGTTGAGGTTCTCCGACGAGTTGCCACTGTGGCTGTTCGGTAGAGGCTAGCCGGGCCATGCTTCGGCTTGCAGAATCGAGCACGAGTTGCACCGAAGGGTCGAGTGGGTCGGCTGCGGAGATCGTTCTTAGCACGGTGAGTAGCTGTAGGAGATCGCCGACGACTGCCGGTGGCCAAGCGGAGGCTAGCCCGATGCGAAGCATGAAGGCGGCGCAGGCTGCGGTGACGAAAGTGTCTTCGATGCTACGGAAGGGCTTGATGTAGCGGCTGTAGCCGTCACCGTCGAGAAGGTCCGAACTTTTCGTGCGCACACCGTCGATGCTGGTTAGCCCGTGCATGATTTCCGGAGTAAACGGCGTCTCCGGCATGCTCTTAACGTGCAAACCGGCTGCAGTCTTTGCCACACGCAGCATTACTATGTTTTTGCGTGGCTTATCTTGCGCTACCGTCTTCGAAGCGGCACCGTTGGCGGGATCGTCTTGTGCCGTAACGCGCACCGCTGCTATGAAAAGAGTCTGTGCGACGGGCGCCATCGTCGACCATTTCTTCTGCCCGTCGAGAACACCGCCGCCTTGCCCATCATCGTTATAGCGTGTGTTGATTGCTCGAGGATGTGCTCCGCCTTCTTCGCTGATGCATATCGAAGCAAGTTCGTCGTTCTTGATTCCAGAAAACATCTGCAGTAACGCCGATTGATACCCTGCGGCGAAGGCGTAGCCGATACGATCGGACTCGAAGCCCCCGGCGATGGCTTGGTCGATCGGAGGCTCCCAGCGAGCTCGCAAGTTGAGGAACATCTCGCGCCAGTGACCGAAAGCGCTGAAGCGAT
Organism: Candidatus Binatota bacterium; assembly: GCA_024276575.1. GTDB lineage: Bacteria > Desulfobacterota > Binatia > UBA1149 > CAITLU01 > JAJRWY01. Next base: position 11,447 of record JAJRWY010000180.1, on the reverse strand, counting down.
CGCTTAGATCGAGTTTGGCCCTTTGTCCGCAAAGGGTTCCCAGTATCTGTTCGAGAGATCGTTGTTCGCTCATACTTGTAGTTATCCTAATAGAGCAGCGATGCTGCACGAAGTTCTGTTGATCTATCAACATTGTTCATGAAACCTCTGCTATGAGCCTCGATCGGCCGCAATCTCCCGGTGCGTGCTCGTTCTCCCGCTGTGCTGGCTCGCGGGTTTACGGCCATCGGCGTACGGTTCGTACGCCTGCGGGCCTCAAGCGCTGCACGTGTGCCTATCTGGCCGATCGCACGGGCGCTTGCGACTCTTGCGACGAGGTTTCATGAATAATGCAGGTTGAATCGGTCAAAGCTTCATGGCTCAGGGTGTGGCCCTTCGCGAGTCTTTCCGCCCTCCGCTGTAGTGCCCGGCAAAACGTAGCTGAGCAGTCGGTGATCATGTAGGCGGAGAACCCCTTTCTCAAAGCGCTTCGTAGAGTCTTGCCTACACATTGGTCGGTGGCGAACCCAGCGAGGAGCACCGTGGTGATATGGAGTTCTCGCAACACTTGCTCGAGGTCTGAGCCTTTGAATGCGTCGAAGCCGCTACGGCCCTTGACTACGCGGTCTTGCTCATGAAAAACGCGTTCGTCTATCTCGGCGCGGTGGCTGTCTTTGCGGAAGAATAGCCCCCGGGTGATGTGGGCGTAAAGGCCGCGTTTAGCCTTGGGGTCGACGACGAGTGGGGCATGAATCACGGGCACTTGCAGGGCTCGGGCCGTTTTGGCTAGTTGGGTCGCGTTCGCCATGACTTGGTTACGCTGCATTTCTCGACGAATGAGTAGGTGGAACAACCCGGGCTCGGTCCACTGCTTTTGAAATTCGACCAGTACGACTGCGAGCCTAGCGCCGTATTTTTCTTTGCGGTTCGGCGGTGACTCCAGCCCTTGCCGCTCGTCTTCCGGTGCGATTCGCACCTCAGAGATGTTCCGAGAACCAGTGGGCGGCGGTAAGCGCGGCTCGTTCGAACATATCGGGCGATTCTCGTTTGTAGACGTCGTAGTGAGTACAGGGGAGGTACAGCAACGACTTGGGCTCGAGTGCATGATCATAGGCATGCCGGGCAATGTCGGGAGGCGTCAGTTCGTCTCTTTCCGCGATTATCATGAGCAGTGGCGTTGGCGAGATGTAGGGAGTCGCACTTCCCGGATTGTATTCCATCATAGCCTCGAGTGAAGACAATGTGCATTGACGGCTCATGCCGGGAACGTGCCCGAGTTCGCGCTGCATTCTCCGATAAGCGTCTTCTCCTGGTATAAGGCAGCTCTCGCCAGCTGGGGCGTTGATCGGGATGACTGCGCTTTCTCCCGTGTGATGACGGCGGAGACGATCCATTACGATATAGTCGTAGAACTCGGCGAGACTCTCAGACGGCATGTTTCTCCGAAGAGTCGCCGGAATATTGACGGCGGGGACCTGGGAAACGACGCATTTCACTCTAGGGTCGTACGCGCCGAGATGCAGGACATGTCCGCCCGAGAAGGAGGTTCCCCAAACACCGAGGCGGGATGCGTCGACTTGCGGATGCTCGGAGAGGAAAGTCAAGGCGCAGCGGTAATCCTCGATCTGGCACACTGGGAAGATCTGTCCTCTAGGTTCACCGTCGGAGCTACCCCAGAATCTGTAGTCGAAGAGCAGCACGGCGATCCCGGCGGCGGCGAATATCTCCGCGAATGCCGGAAGATCGTACATCTCCCGGACCGCCGCGAGGCCGTGAGCCATTGCGATAGCGGGACGGCCGCGTTGGGCGCCGGTGTCGGGGAGATAGAGCCATCCCGAACAGTTCACGCCTTCACTTTTGAACGTTACGTCTTGTCGCACCAGTGGCACCTCACCACATATCTGGGAATACTTTCACGTCTACGCCTAGAAACGATACGACTACGTTTAGTTTAATTAGGCCTCAACGTCAACAGTATTTTTAGTGCAGTTGCAGCGGCCGGTTAGCCGCGATTGTTGGAGGGGGGTGCCGGAGGCCAATGGCTCGAGGAACCATGCTCCGTCGGGAATTCAAGGTACGCCAGAACGAACAAACAGCCGTGCCGGAGGCCAATGGTCCCAGGAACCACGCTCCGGGCGCGTCTCTACGGACGATGGGCCTTGAGGAAATTGTGCACCGCCTGGTCGATCACCGAGGCTTGAGAGCTACGGACAGGGGCTCTGATCATTCCGAACAGCCGCGGCCAGAAAAGCGGCTCTTTGATTGCCCCGATGAACTCGAAAGCTGCGAGCGCTGGGTCGGGGATCTTCAGTACGCCGGCTTCCGATAGAGATTCAAGGTAAGTGCTAAGAGGAGTCGCCGCCACGCCTGTCATCTCACGAAAGATCAACTGTCCGAGTTCCGGTGAGCGCCCGGCTTCGGAAATGATCAGCCTGAACATGCCTAGGCTATGCGGGCTGGCCAGGGATGCGAGCAGTTCTTCGGCGAAGCGGCGAAGGGCAATTTCAGGCTTTAGCCGTACGAGTTCGTCTCCGGCTGTTTTTACCGGAGCCCGGCTTACTGCGCGGCGTATCACTGCTTTGAGAACCGCCTTCTTGTCAGCGAAGTGGCGATAGTACGTCGCTTTGGAAACGCCGGCCTCTTTGGCAATGGCTTCTATCGTTGTCGTGCCGTATCCGTCTCTCAGGAGTAGTTCGGTTGCGGCGTCGAGTATCACCTCCGGCTTAGGCGGTGAGTTTTTCTTTGGGCGTGCCACCGGTCGTTCTCCCTTCAGCCGTTGAGCCGCGTCGTAGGCAGTTGGCGGTGTCGATCACTGCTGCCAATGCGCCGTGCTCCGGCGGTTTAGCAAGAGCTGCGAACCAGGGAAAACCGCTTCTGGTCATAGCGATGATCCAGTCTCCGGTGGCGAAGTCCCGCTCGTCTCTTGATTCGAAGCCCCGAAGATCCGAAGATCCGAAGACACGTGCGCGCATAGCACAACAAGCAGGAAGTTCCGCATGAACGGCCCGTTTACTGCGGCTGCGGATACTGCAGTCGCCTGTGTGTGGCCTTCTCTTTGCTTGGCGCTGATTTTATCATCCACCAGGAGGAATGGGTATTGCCTACCCTGCGCCGGCCACGGGGCTGCCGGCGGGTGGTGGCAGGAGTTGCTGCGATGGTGCGGCCGAAGCGCGTGTGGTGTAAGCATATGACTGACGAAAACCAGAGGCCTGAACTGATAAGAATCGACGCGGGTGGAGTCGAACTCGCCGCTTTTGAATGGCGCCGGGATCTTCGCGGTAAGGCGCCGACATTCGTTTTCGCCCATGCTACCGGATTTCATGCGCGCTGCTGGGATCAAGTAATCGTGCGCTTGGGTGCGCGACATGTAATCGCGCTGGATCAGCGTGGACACGGCCGCAGCGCCAAAGTTGTTTTCGACACCTGGGTTCGCTTCGGTGAAGACTTACGGTTGGTTCTCGAAGGCATCGATATAACTGGGGCGATCGGGGTCGGGCACTCGATGGGTGGCCACGCGACCGTCGCAGCGGCGGCATTGAATCCGCGTTTGTTTCAGCGCCTCATACTTATCGACCCGGTTATCATGGCTCCGCATTACTACGAGGATTCAAGCCTGAATCCGTGGCAGGGTGCGGCGGTGTCGCATCCCGCCTCGCGGCGGCGTAGATACTTCGCTACGGTGGAAGCGATGAAGGAAAGACTCGGGGGTCGTGAGCCTTTCTCCAGTTTCGTGCCGGAGGCGTTGGACGATTATTGTCGCTACGGGTTGTTACCCGCTACGGATGGCCAGGGCTGGGAACTGGCTTGCCCTCCAGAGTTCGAAGCTTCGATCTATGAGACATCTATGGGCAATGCGGCGATCTATGATGACGTGCGTGCGATCGAAGTGCCGGTTACGCTTATCAGGGCCAAGGCGCCTCGCGAGCCCAGCGACATACTGGACTTTTCTTTTTCGCCTACATGGCCTGATCTTGCCGGGGAGTTTCGCAACGCCACCGACCACTACCTGCCCAGACATACTCATTTTGCGCCGATGCAGGATCCGGCTCTGATCGCGCAACTTATCTCAGGCTGAGCAGCTTCGCTGTCGCTGCCCAGGGCCGGGCCTGTGGACGCCGTGTGATTTGTCGCTATTGAATAGTATTACAAAACTTGACGAAAAACGCCCTGGTATGTAATGTCTGGGCTGTGAAGCCGACCGCTCAGAGTCTCATCCTCGACTTGCTTTCCACGCTGCGGGGCAGAGCCATGCCCGTGCGAGCGCTGCTTGGAGTGGCGGAACTCTTCGATATTTCGGCGAATAACATCAGAGTCGCACTGGCTCGCTTGTGTTCGCGCGGCGTGCTGGAGCGCAACGAACGTGGCTGTTACCGGCTCGCTCCCGGCGGCGGTGCCGTGCAAGAGCATGTTACTTCCTGGCGTTGCCTGGAAGATAAATTGCGGCCGTGGCGTGGTGCTTGGGTGGGAGCTTATACGAAGAGTCTGCCGCGGGTGCGTGGCGCGGCGGCGGCCCGTCGCAGGCGTGCTCTTGCGTTCGTTGGTCTTGCCGAATGGCAACCCGGCCTATGGATCAGAGCGGACAATCTGTCGGGCTCTGTTGCTTCGGTACGTGAGAGGCTGTTTGGTTTGGGGCTCGACCGTGAAGCCCCGGTGTTCGCCTTGTGTGAACTAGATGCGGAGTGCGAGCAGCGCGCGCGCCGGCTGTGGGATCTTGAAGCTTTGAGCTCTGCTTACGCGGTCATGCAGCGCGCCATCGAGCGCAGCATGGCGCATCTGGACAGCCTCAGTGACGAAAAGGCAATGAAGGAGACGTTTCTGGTCGGTGGCCGGGTGTTACACCGGCTGGCCTTCGATCCCTTGCTCCCCGAGCAGATAATGCCTGGGCGGCGGCGGCGTGAACTGATCGCTGCAATGCGCAGCTACGATCGAGCCGGCCGCGCTAGGTGGCGTCGTTTTTTGAAAGCCTACGGTTTCTCCCACCTGGAATCGGCTGTGGAAATGCGGGTGTTGGAAGAGCATGTCTTTGCAGACTGGGCGAAGGTTGGCTGAAAATGGGGGTAGCGACGAAAGAGCATGACAGGTTTCTGGCCGGCATGCTGCTGCCCGGGCCCGCTGCTACCCCCAGCGCTGCAGCTCGAGAAAGCGGCTTACTCGAAACCGATACGGAGATCCGGCAATGAAATCACGCACCCCCCTTTCTGGAGCGGGCGCCGAAGCCTCCATCGCTTCCGTTTCGTCCTCCTTTGGTGGCCGCTTCACTATCGGCGATCCCGTGGTCTCGGGTATCGCTCCGGAGTTGTGGTCACCGGGGCCTTCAGGACCTTTGCCGGTTTCGCTCGGTCCGCACCGGCTCATCATGGAACCGCCTCCTCAATACGTGAGCGCGATGGTCAATGTCACCAATCGCTGCAACCTTGCCTGCGAGCATTGTTTCGTTTTTCGCGATGGCAATCCCAACAGTGCCGAAGGTGAGATGTCGCCCGAACGTGTCCTTGCCGAGCTGCAGCGTCTACGCGACCGCCACGGGATCAGGCGAATGCTGTGGATGGGCGGTGAGCCGATGATCCGCTGGCGCATGCTCGAGAAAGGTCTGAAGCTTTTCGAGTTGAACACCATCACCACCAACGGAACCATACCGCTGAAGGATTTCGGGCCCGATGTGATCTACGTCATCTCGCTTGACGGCCCTCGCGATGTCAACGATGCGGTTCGCGGGCCAGGGGTGTATGACAGCGTCATGTCCACTCTCGCCGCTGTTCCGGACGATTTCGCGCCGACGGTGACGATACAGTGCGTGGTGCATCGTGAGAATCAACACCGCTTGGAAGAGTTGGCGCGAGATCTCCGGGAGACCCGCGCCCAAGGGTTGGTTTTCGGTTTTCTGGTTCCCGGAGCCGGCGAAGTATCGGCGCGAGCCTGGCAAAGCGTTGAAGAGCGCGAGCAAGCGGTCGATATCGTATGCGGCTTGAAACGGCGTTATCCCGGTTTCATCTGGAACTCGACCCGCAGCCTTGAACTGATGCGGCCGGCTACTGCCAAACTCGTGACCGACAATTGCCCGTTGTTGTCCACAACCTTGCCTCTTTACATAGAGGGCCGGGAGTTCTCGACGCCCTTTTGTTGCTATGGAAACGATGTCGACTGCGACCGTTGCGGCTCCTGGGGAGTTTTTGCTGCAGCAGCCAAGCTGCCGGGTCCTTGGGACCGGGTCTTGCCTCGCGGGGACGGCGGTGACTACGAAGGTTAGTGGAAGCTCATCCGGTAGGCTGCCCAGCCGCCGACGAAGAAGAGCACGAACAAGAAGACGTGCTTGCGAATGAGCATCTTTTTGCGAACGGATTCGGTATCGCTACCGTAGACGTTATCTACATAGGTGAAACCGCGGATGCCGCCGGTGGCCAGTATAACCAATACCGAGGCGCTCATGTTCCAGAAGAACACCTGCTCGAGATGGTTGAGTACGGTTGCTGCTTCGGCGTAGCGTGAGTGCGCGTTGTGTAGAAGCTTGATGACGATCAAGGCGGCCAGCCAGTAGCCGGTCGCAAAATCGTGAATGAAGCCGTTCAGGACGACGGCGCCTTTCTTCAAGTCCACTACGGCCTCCTCACGCGATCAAGCGGTGGCTAGAGCCCGGCGGGTTCTTCACTCAGAGTTTGTCCGCTCCGGCCAGGCTCAGCAGATCGTTGCATCCATCTTCGATCATGGACGCTCTGGCATCGCGCATCAACTTTTCGATCGGATACTCACGGCTCAATCCGTTGCCGCCGAAAATCTGCAGCGCGCTGCTCGCGACCTCAAATGCAGTGGTAGTGGAGAAAACCTTCGATGCTATCGAGTACTGCAGCAAGGGCGGTTGCTGGGTGGAGTTATAGAGGCTTGCCCTTCTCGACAGTGAACGTGCGGCCTCTACCTGGGTAAACATCTTGAACAGGCGGGCTTTGACGCTTTGATGCTCGAAAATCGGCACGCCGCCTTGTACACGCTCCTTCGCATACTCGATGGCGTATTCCAGAGCGGCCCTGGCCAGACCGACGAAAGTGGTTCCCATCCCCGCGTTGGCCATCGTCAACACGGCTTCGAGCATGAAGTCGTAGCTTTCGGGGCCTGCTACCATATAGTCGGCGGGGATGCGGACTTCGTCGAAGAAGACTTCACCCTGGTTGAGCGAGCGCTGCCCGATCTTGTCCAATGGTGCGCCGCGCGAAACACCGGGCAAGTCCAGAGGTACCAGGAAGATGCCGCCGCCTTGCAGGCCGTCGCTGTCGGCCACGCCGCAGAACAAAGCTGCCGATTTGGCGATAGTTCCGTTCGACACCCAAGCCGCTTTGGTGCCGTGGATCACGAAGTCGTCACCGTCTTTTTTGGCCACACAGTTGGGGCGTGAGCCGGCTCCGCCGAAGCGTTTTTCGTTCATGCTTAGCATGTCGCTGCCATGGTCCGGCTCGGTAATAGCCCAGCAGCCGATTTGGTATTGGCCTTCCGGCGCGAAACGCTCGATCAAATGGGGCAAGCCGGTAAGACGCGCCAGCATACTGGGGAACGAGCCGGCTCCGATGCTGATCGCCAGACCCGAATCTCCCCAGCCGAGTTCTTCGGCGACGACGGCGCGCATGCGTGCGGCCTTGATGGGGTCCTGATCGGGATCGGCCGGGTCGATGTAATCCAGGCCGAGTTCGGCGTAGCGCCGGTGAACTTCCCAATGCACGGAATCCTCGGCGATTACGGCCTGCGGGTCATCAAGTTTGTCGAGCTCTTCCCCCGCGGGACGCATGATTTCTTTCGCAAAGCGGTGGGCGGTATCGCGGACTGCTCTCTCTTCTTCGTCCAAGCCGATTTCGATATCGACAAGTGCCATGATGAACCTCCTAGTACGGGTGCGGGGCTGTGCCGTAAGCGTCGTTTAAGCCTCCTGCCGAGTTAAGACAAAGCCGGTGCCCGTTTCATGGGTTTGTCCGAGTATGTTGGAGTACTCGTGGAGTGCTTGTGCCGAGGTTCCGCGCGTCATAGTGGTCAGGGAAAAGGAGGGCGGAACCGGTGCGGTTCATGAAAGTTCGTCGCGAGGGTGCTGATCCTGCGCCGGCTTGGGGTGGAGCTGCGGGCTCGGGCGCGAATTGGCGACCGCAGCAGAACTCTTCATTGATAATCCGGCGTAAGCCGGGAAAGAGAGGACACGATGGCGCGAGAGTATCCTGATCAGCCCCAACTAGCCGCCGCGGTAGTGGTCTTTCACCGGGACAAGGTGTTGATGGTCGAACGTGCTGCAGCGCCGAGTGAGAAGGAATGGGCGATTCCAGGAGGATGCGTCGAACTTGGTGAGACCTTGGCTGAAGCCGTCGAGCGGGAGGTGCTCGAGGAGACCGGGGTTCGTGTGCGTGCAGGAAAGCCGGTCCATGTCTTTGACAGCGTTGTCCGTGATCGAGAGGGACGCGTCCGCTTTCACTACCTGATAGTGGATTTACTGGGGGAGTATCTCGGCGGTGAGCCTCATGCGGGTGACGACGCGTTGCAGGCTGCTTGGTTGAGTCGCCAGGATCTGGGACGGCTGGAGGTGAGTCCCGCCAGTGCCGCCTTGCTGGCCTCCAAATTTGATTTCACCGCTCGAGACACGCTCATTTCTCGTCCTGTGAAGTAGCGCGCCCCTGCCGGATGCGCTATCTCTAGTGCCCGCCGCCGCTGCCGGCCATGCCGGGTCTGCGCCAGCGAGAACGCCGCAAAGCTTCGATTCTACTCCCGCGAGACGGTTCTGCGGGCTGAGTCGCGGCCCGAAAGGACCAGAACAAGTGAAAAGGAAGCCCGTAAAACCGCTGCTGAGGATGCTGTTCTCGGCGCTAAACGCTGCGCACCTCAGGAGCTACGAAACCTATCAGCCGGTTCTCGTCGCCGGCCGCAGGACCGGTGGAACCAGGAGTTGCGAGATTCGATGGGAAGCCATCGAGAAGGTGTTACGAGCCAGTGAGGCCAACAGTTTGGTGGACCTCGGCTGTTCAGAGGGTTACTACGTAGTCAAAGCCGCACAGCAGGGGCTCTCCTTTTGCCTCGGTGTGGATTTTGATCAGCGCCGCATCTTTACCTGTTACAACCAAGTGGTTCTAAACGATTTGCAAAACGCAGGGTTTCTGATGTCGGCGGTGGATCGTAAGCTGCTGGAATTCATGCCTGCTTTCGACGCAGTCATCTTTCTGTCGGTGCTTCATCACATAATGTACCAGCACGGTGTCGAACATTGCCGTTCTCTGCTTGGTTTGTTGGCGGCCAAGACCAACAAAGTGATGTTTTTTGAGATGGGACAGTCCGACGAGCACAAAGAAAGTTGGGCCAAGGACATGCCTGATATGGGGTCGGACCCTCACGCCTGGATAGAAGAGTTCTTGCTGAGTTCGGGCTTTTCCCGTGCCGAGAAGATTACCTTGGCAAGTTCCTACGCCGGGGAGGTTGATCGGGCTGTCTTCGCCGTCTATCCCTGAGCCTCGGCCCGGCAGTGGTTCGTGGGACAGTTCGACCGGTGCGGGACAGGCACCCGGCCGGGGTGCGCGAGACCTTCGGCCGGAGCGCGACCGGCACGCGGTAGCTGCTCGACCGGCGATAATGCGGTGCCGGTCGAGCGCCTAACTGCTGCCTATGGACCGTTTGGTATGCACTGGCAGGTTTCTACGCTGCCGCCGCCGACGAGCGTAGCTAGGATCGTTACGCAGCTTTCTCCGGTGCCGCAACTGCCTCCGCATGCCGGAGCCGCGCTCAACTCACAACTGTTGTCGAAACACTCGCATGCGCCTGACACCGCGGGCGCACAGAATTCTCCGAAGGGACAGACGCCGCCGCAACTCGGGTAACCGGCACGCCCGCAGTTTTCCTCAGCCTCTTGCGGTAGACACGCGCATCCGCCACCCGCGGTAAAAGTGCAAACATTCGGGCCTGCGCAGGTTCCCGCGCAGGCCGGTGCTTGGACTGAATCGCAAGCACTTTGCAGGGGTTGAGCTTCGCAAATACATCCGCCGCTACCGTCTGACGCACATAGCGACCCGTCACCGCAGGCGCCGTTGCAGCCGTTGCCAACCGAGTCCGCACACGCGGTCTCGAACGCAGGTGGTAGACAGAAGCAGAAGTCTTCAGTGACCTCGGGCGCGATCGTAAGGCTGACCGCGGCGCAAGAGTTCCCATTGGTACAGCTTCCGTTGCATACGGGGTAAGTGTCCAATTCACAGGGAGAGAAACAAGCGCAGCTACCGTCATCGGCGAAGGGGTCGGGTGCGCAGGTCTCTGCGCTTGGGCAGTCGCCTTGGCAAGCCGGAGCCTTTTGCTCCCCGCAAGGTCGGGTGGGCGGCGGCGGGGCGGGGGCGCAAGTACAGAAATCAATCGAAGATCCATCGACCGTTACGGTGGCCGGCGTGCAGACGGAACTGGGTTGTGTACAATCTCCGCCGCAAGCCGGCGCCGGCGTCAACTCACAGGCTTCGAAACACTCGCAATCGCCAATGACATCCATGGCGCACAACTCGCCGAATTCACATGAGCCGCCACAAAGTGGAGCTCCGGCGTCAAGGCAACTCTCCTGCCCGTCGGCCGGTAGGCAAGCACAACTGCCTCCGTTGTCACGGCAGATTGATCCGGGTTCGCAGACACCCCCGCATTGTGGCGCGGTGGCGTTTACGCAGGGTCCCTGTAGTGGGATCTGCCTGCATTCGCAGGCCCCCTGCCCACCGTCTATGCACTGCGTTCCCGGCGAACAAGCACCGGCGCAGCCGGGCGATGCGGCTTCTGCGCAGGACAGTATTCCAGGTGGAAGGCATGTACACAGGTCGGCAGGATCCTGCCCTTGTACCTGGAAACTCAGTGCGGCGCAGGAAAGCCCCGGATCGATGATACTGCAATCACCCGTGCAAGTCGGAGCCGAGTCCGCTTCGCAGGGGCTGAGACATTCGCATGACTCCGGCCCGAAGGGGTCGGGGCCGCAGAGCAGGCCTTCGGGGCATATCCCTCCACAACTCGGAGCCTCGGAATCATAGCAGTCCGTAGAACAGTTACAGTTCAAAGAAAAAGCAGGGTTGCCTACGGCGACGTTGAGACAAAGCAGGGCGTCGCTGGCCAGGATGCTCCCACTCGAATCGAGATCGCAGACGCAAGGGTCGAAAGGTGCGCAGCCGGTCTTCGAGACTGCATGCTGCAGTATACCCAGACAATCACTGGCCAGCGGTTTGTCTCCATGCGTTGCTATAACCCCGCAATCTCCTTGCAGGGCCTCGGCGAAGTTTGGTGTTACAGAGAAAACCAGCAGGGCTAAGCCGAATGCTGCCAACGCTGGCCGAGCGGAGAAAATGCGGAAAACGCTCGTAGACATAACTATCGTCCTTCGGATTGTAGTTGAGTGTGGGTGTGTGTCACTAGTTCTCTTTTTTTTCGCCCGGTACCACTGCGAGCGGTGCCGCGAGACCGCACCGTAGCCGGCTCTCGGGTTGCTCTCGGGTTGCTCT
>JAJRWY010000179.1 GCA_024276575.1 Candidatus Binatota bacterium | reverse complement strand
TTGACGTGGCTCGTATAGGCGCGCGCGGCCATGTCCCTGGCGCGCTCGCGGGCCAAGGTTTCGAGCAATGGATCGCAGGACAAGAACGGGCGCCCTTGCTCGGGATGCGAGGCCATCAATGCAGCGATGTAGCCTCGAAAGGAGTAGCGTCACATTCCCCACGGGACAGTGCGGGAGATGCGGTGGGGGGCGGTGCAGCCAGAGCCGGCGCGGACGATGCGATGGGGAGCGGTGCGGCCAGAGCCGGTACGGACGACACAGCCAGGGCTGCCACCACGACAAGCAGACACGAGGCCCGCCAGGGCTTTTCAGTCTTCGAGCAAGCCGGTAGGCAATCCGTCAATGCTTTCGACATTGTGTTCCTCACGGTAGCGCCGCAGCCCCTCTTCCCCCTTCTTGTCCGCCCAACGCGATAGCGTGTCGCGCTCTTGCTTGAACTCGTAAACCGGGACTGCAAACCCGCACGAAGTCTGCAACGAATCCAGATCGACCACCACGATCTGCCGTGCCCCGCTCAGTCCTGGAAAAAGCCCGGACAGGCGCTGCCACTCGCCGTGTCGCGGCAGCACCACGCGGCCACGGCCGTACAGGCGCAGTATCAACGGCTTCTCGTCGAAACTGCAGAACATCACGGTGATACGCGGGTCGGCCCGTAAGTGAGCGGCGGCTTCATTGCCGCTACCGGTCAGATCCAGATAGGCGACCGTACGATCGTCGAGACAACGGAAGGTGTCCATCCCTTTCGGCGACAGATTCACGCGTCCACCGGCAGCGGCAGTCGCCGTAAAAAACATCTTCTGCCTGGCGATGAAATCACGGAGTCCATCATTCAACTCGGTATAGAACTTTGCCATATGCGTTACTGTGCCTGCGGTTGTCGCGCCGGTCCGGATTTGGTCATGGCCGCCGCGGTATGCCAATACTGGGTAAATGCGTCCCCGTCCGAATAATAGAACAGCGTCACCACCGGATGCTGCGTCGATACGTCGCGCATGCTCATCACGCGAACCATATAGCCCCCGCAGTCGCAGTCACTACCGTGCGCGCTGAACGCGGTGCAGCCACAATCGTGCGCGTAATACCCGATCAGGTAATCGGCGCGAGCGTCGGCATCGATCTGGGAAACTGAGAAATCCGAGGCGATGACTCCCAGCACTCGCTTGCCGTCCAAGGCCAGTTCGGTCCGGATGGGATCTTGGCGCGATGGGAAATCGTCAGCGATCAAATAGGCATCACAACCCAAGGCAGAGAAACGCCGGCCGTAATCCAAAACGGCCCAGCCTTGGGGACAGCCGGCCGGCGCGGCGGAATCCGAGATTTCACCACCCAGGTGGGCGAGCAACTGGGTATCGAAGCGTGCCGGCCCCCCACGGTATGCCGCAATGTGGCCGGTGCTGATTCCGGCCCTACCCGGACCGGCACTGCCCGGGTTTCTGGTCCAAACCGAGTCCGGGAGCTTGACCACTATGCTGCGGCTTTGCCCGACGCAGGCCGATACGAAGAGTCCCATGAGCAGGGCGGCGCAAACCGCCGCGCCGTACCGCGGCGCACACGGACCCGGTCCCGGCTTAGCAGTGGTGGGTCTTCCGATGCTTCTTTCGGGTAACGAGTCCATGACAACCATGTAGTCTACACACAAAACAGAGTCTCAACGAGATCCTGCCCCGCTATCGTCCCACAGTTGTCAAAAGCACCGTTGGCAGCGACCGAACTACGGCCGGATTCCGGCCCCGAAATCCGAGCAAACAAGCAAGATCCAGGAAACAAACTCCCGCTCTCCGAGCCCACGTTGCGTGCCGGCAGCGTTAACTACGGCCACCATCGGACCTTCCCGCCTCGTTACGGCAACAAGAGACTAGGCTGAATCGTCAACGGTAACATCGGCCGGTGCGCATGATGGGGTACTCAAAGCCTCACTACCGGAGACATCGCGGCGGCAATCTCGTCGATGATGTCTTCGGCTTCGGCCTTGGGGTTGGCGGCGTCGCGAATGGGGCGGCCAACGACGATGTAGTCGGCGCCCATTTCAATCGCACTACCCGGTCCCGATACCCGGGCCTGATCGCCCAAGGTGTCTCCTCCGCGCCGTATGCCCGGGGTGACGATGGTAAAGCGAGGGCCGCAGGCGGCGCGTATCGGCTTTATCTCGAGCGGGGAGGCAACGACTCCGTCCATGCCCGCCTCTTCAGCTAGCAGGGCGAGTTCGACGACTTGGTCCTTGACCCGGCGCCGTACCCCTATGGTGTGGAGATCATCGCGTGAAAGGCTGGTCAGCACCGTTACCGCCAGCATTATCGGACGGCGCAGTTTCTCGGTGCGGCAAGTGCGGCGTACTTGCGCGGCGGTCTCGGCCATCATTGCCCGGCTGCCCGAGGCGTGCACGTTGAACATCGCCACTCCCAAACGAGTGGCTTCCACCGAAGCGCGGGCAACGGTTTGCGGAATGTCGTGGAACTTCAGATCCAGAAACACTTCGCCGCCGCGTTCACGGATATACTCGATAATACGCGGGCCGGTACGCACGAATAGCTGCTTGCCGACCTTGAACATCCCGACGCTACCGTGCAGAGTGCGCACCAACTGCCCGGCCTCGCGCAAAGACCCGACGTCGAGCGCAAAGATCAGCCGCTCCCGTGCCCTGTCGCGCCTACTTACCGCCATCTTCAACTCGCAGACGCGCCCGTTCGGCCCCGATCAAGGCGGCGGCCTCGGCGGCCGCGGACTCCAGGGCCAGTTCGCTCCCCTTCGATTCCCCACGGCGCTTGAGTTCCACTTTACCTTCTTTCAGCCCGCGCGGCCCGATGGTCAGCCGGTAGGGTATGCCGATGAGATCCGCATCGTTGAACTTCACTCCCGCGCGCTCGTCGCGGTCATCGAGCAGCACCTCTACGCCAAGCGACAACAGTTGCGCATAGAGCTTCTCGGACGCATCCCGCGTAGCCTCGTCGTTCCATTTGACCGGCAGCAGCAGCAGCTCATAAGGGGCGATCGAGAGCGGCCAGATGATGCCCGCGTCGTCGTGGTTCTGTTCGATGGCGGCAGCCACGGTGCGTGAAACCCCGATGCCGTAAGTTCCCATCTCCATCACTTGCTCGTTGCCGTCGGCATCAAGGTAGGTGGCACCCAGCGCGGTGGAGTACTTCTTACCCAGGTAGAAAATGTGCCCGACCTCCACACCGCGGTACTCCACGAAATGCCCGTATTCGCAACGCGCACAGGCGTCGCCGGCCCCGGCTACCCGCAAATTCGCAAAAGTGGCGCCGGGAAAGTCACGCTTCTCGCAGACCCCGGTCAGATGCGTGCCGGCTTTATTGGCTCCGGTCACCATTCCGCTGCACCCGGCCAGTCGATAGTCGGCATAAAGCTCCAGGTCCAGTCCCACCGGGCCGGCGAAACCCTGTGGCGCAGCGGTGAGTTTCTCGATCTCATCGTCAGTAGCCATGCGCAAAGTCTCCGCTCCCAGGCAGGCTCTGAACTTGGCCTCGCTCAACTGGTCGTCGCCGCGAAGCAAGGCGGCCACCCCTTTGCCGTCGGCGATATAAATGAGCGTCTTTATGAAGCGCTCGGGCGGTTGCGAAAGGAACTGCGAGACTTCCTCGATGCTGCGTACTCCAGGGGTGTCGACTTCCTCTATGTCCGAGTCCCCGAAAGACTCGCCCGGAGCCGCCTTTATCTCGGCCTTCTCCATGTTGGCCGCATAATCGCAGCTATCGCAGCTCACCACCGTATCCTCGCCCGAGTCGGCAAGCACCTGGAACTCGTGAGACAGTGAACCTCCGATGTTGCCGGTGTCGGCCTCCACCGCCCTGAACTCGAGTCCACAGCTACGGAATATGCGCGAGTAGGTAGCGTACATGTTGTCGTACTCGCGGCGGCAGTCTTCATAGTCACAGTGGAAGGAGTAGCCGTCTTTCATCAAGAACTCACGGCCACGCATCAGGCCGAAGCGCGGGCGGATCTCGTCGCGGAACTTGGTCTGTATCTGGTAGAGATTGAGCGGCAGGTCGCGGTAAGAGCGAACTTCACGCCGTACCAAGTCGGTCATCACTTCTTCGTGCGTGGGACCCAGACAAAACTCGCGTCCGGCACGATCGTTGAGCCGTAACAATTCCTTGCCGTAGAGATCCCAGCGCCCGCTCTCCTTCCAGAGTTCGGCGGGAATGACCATCGGCAGCAAAACCTCCTGGCAGCCGGCTGCGTCGAGTTCCTCGCGCACGATACGCTCGACCTTATGCAGAACGCGCAAACCGAGAGGAAGGAAATCGTAGATGCCGCGTGCCACTTGCCGGATCATGCCGGCTCTTACCATGAAGCGGTGGCTGGCGACCTCCGCCTCGGCGGGTTCTTCCTTCAACGTAGGAACGAGCAAACGGGTGTAGCGCAACTTATGACTCCTCCCCAAGACCGCGCACGCCCCGAGATAACGTGCGATTGGCGGTCGTAGCAGAACTCTTCATGAAGAATCCCGGCTAGGGCCTCAACCGGCTTCCAGCGCCTCGGCTGCCTCGACCAGGCGGTCCACCAATTCGTTTTCCGCGTACTTGCCGATGACCTCGCCTTTGCGGATGAGCAGGCCCCCATTCTTGCCGCCGGCGATACCGATGTCGGCCTCTCTCGCCTCGCCCGGACCGTTGACCGCGCAACCCAGGATGGAGATGGTCAGCGGTTTTTCGATATGAGCAAAACGCTCCTGGGCTTCTTCAACCATCTTGAACAGGTCCACCTCGATACGCCCGCAACTCGGGCAAGCCACGATCAAAGCTCCCTTGGCCCGTATATCGAGTGCGCGCAGTATATCGAAGGCGGCCTCAACTTCTTCGACCGGATCGGCGGTCAGCGACACGCGAATGGTATCGCCGATACCCTCGGCCAGCAGCATGCCGATTCCAATGGCCGACTTTATATTACCCGAAGGCGGGATACCGGCCTCGGTGACACCGAGATGCAAGGGGTAGTCTACTTTCGACGAAAGTAAGCGGTAGGCTTCGACCATCAACGGCACGCCCGAAGCCTTGATCGAAACCTTGATGTCTTCGAAGTCGAGATCCTCGAGAATGCGCACATGCCTCAACGCGCTCTCAACCATCCCCTCGGCGGTCGGATAACCGTAACGGTCGAGAATATCCTGCTCCAAAGACCCGGCGTTTACCCCTATGCGTATCGGCACGCGGCGGCTCTGGGCCGCGCGAGTCACTTCCCGAACCCGCTCACGCGATCCGATGTTGCCGGGATTCAACCGTATGCAATCGGCACCGTTATCGAGCGCAGACAAAGCTAGGCGGTAGTCGAAGTGGATGTCGGCAACCAGCGGCGTCTTCATACGCGAGCGGATGCGGCCCAAGGCATCGGCGTCGCGCTGCCTAGGAACCGCAACGCGGATAATCTCGCAACCCGCCTCCTCGAGCCGATGGATCTGCTCGAGCGTTTCCTCGACGTCCTCGGTCTTGGTGGTGGTCATGGACTGCACCGCCACCGGCGCATCCCCACCCACCGCTACATCGCCGACCGCAATCTGCCTGGTCCGGCGTCTTTGCGTCATGGTTGGCGGTCGGCCTCGACCACGATCTTCAACTCAGGCAGCGGCGAGAGAGGCTTCAAATCCTTCGAGGAAGCGTCGACGACCTTCAGCTTCAACGCAGTAGCGGACGGGACGCCCAGAAAGCGGCACTCCGCGATCCGTACCGGACCCTGTATGCCGGCCACCGCAACGTAGGCAGCTTTGAGGCTTTGCGAGGCTGCAACGTGGTTGTAGCTGCTCAGTGCTCCTTCGATCAGAGTCTCGCACTCCACTTCTCCGGCATCGCCGGCAAAACGCCCCGCAGCTTGCGGGTAGCTGATGTCTACCTGTAGCGCGGCCACATTGACCGGCCCGGCCAGTTCCAGAGCCACGGTAGATGTACCGCGAGATTCGCCGGACCCCGTCACCGGGGTCTCGCTGTCGGAACGCGTACAAGAAACCGCCGCCGATGCGACGAGGACCAAGGCGGCAAGCACCGCCCGCTTCACGAAAGTATCGAGCATCGGTGGGATTGTAAGACGAATCGCTTCGACTCGCCAACGCGCGGCCGCTGTGGGCAGTTCACTGCCACCCTGCTGCTTGCACCCAGCCGCAGCCCGATGTTTGGCGGCCCCAGTACCTATGGCTAGCCTGCATCCATAGCCCGGGGTTGGAATCTCTACAGCGCCGGAAGACGACGGCCCCGGGAAGACTTGCTTCCCGGGGCCGTAATGGTCGTCCAATCAGCCGCTGCCGCCAGCGCAGGGCCGAAGCTTGCTTCGATCGTGGCCGTTTCTACTTCACAGCCACCGAAACGCTCATGCCCGGCGTCGGGACGATCGGTAACAAAGACGTATCGGATGCATCGAGTACGGTCAGCGTAAAGTCCGAGGTGTTCAGAGTCGACCCGGTAGCGTCGAAGTCGCAGGCCAACACATCCAACGGCCCGGGAAAGCCGCCCAAGGCGATCCAACCCGCACTGATGACATTGCCGCTTAGATTGAAAGCCGGCAGCGCCCCCGCAACCAAATTGGTGCAAACCGGACCCGCCGAGAAAGATCCCGGCGCGGCGCTGCCATCCAAGTCGATCTGCAAGGAACCTAGCGTAACCGCATCGTCGACCGAGACCGTGACCACGAAGGTCGTCGGGACCTGCGCAGTCGTGGTAGTCGTGCTTGGCGGTTCCGTGGTGGTCGGACCCATGGTCGTCGTGGTTGGCCCCATGGTGGTGGTAGTCAAGCCGCCTTCGCATTCTATCGAAGCCACGCTGACTGTGGGAAAGGGACTCACCGGCAGCAAACCCGTGTCCGAAGCGTCGGTTACCGTAATCGCAAAGTCGGTCGGATTCTGTGTGATACTGTCGGTTCTGTACATACAACTGGCGACGTTGGTCGGACCGGTGAAGCCGGAAAGCGAGATTATACCCGCCGTGAGCACCGAACCGTTATCGTTGAAGGCCGGGATCGCAGCGGCGACCAGGGCCTGGCACTGCAGAGGATTGCCGAAGTCGGCCGTCGCCGAGCTGTAATTCACTTCGAACTGCAAGGCGCCGAGTTGCACCGCATCGTCGAGACCGAAGGTGATCACGCAATCCACGTCCAGGGGCAGCGTCGTCGTGGTAACCCCGCCGAGCGTAGTCGTCGTGGTGCTGCTCGTCGTAGTCGTGACGCTGGTGGTGGTCGTGCTGGTGGTCGTACTGGTCGTCGTGGTGGTTGTACTGGTCGTCGTACTTGTCGTCGTGCTGCTCGTCGAAGAAGTGCTGCTGGTGCTGGTAGTCGGAGTCACTCCACAGGAACCAGGGTTCGACGAGCGATCGGCGCAGATGAAGACCGAGGTGCTTCCACCGCCGACCAGCGAGCAGGTCGCGGAGGTGAATTCGGCTATCGACCCCACGTCACCGGATTCGAAACCGCAACGCAACA
The DNA here is from genome assembly GCA_024276575.1 of Candidatus Binatota bacterium. Taxonomy (GTDB): domain Bacteria; phylum Desulfobacterota; class Binatia; order UBA1149; family CAITLU01; genus JAJRWY01. The sequence goes on along the minus strand of JAJRWY010000179.1, from coordinate 14,782 downwards.
AGTTGATAAAGTTGTCTATGGTGCAGCCCGAGATGGTGGCGATGACCGCGCCACCGGAATTGCTGTACTGCACCGAACAGCCGTTACCCGAAAGCAACTCATTGAGCACGCAAGCGCTCGCAGCGTCGTTACCCTGCAACACGGCAGCGGCAGAATTGACGTCGATAGTCAGCACCACGCTGTCACAGTCGGCATCGCCGACGAGGCCGAAGAAAACCGTCAGGATACCGCTACCAGATCCGTCGCAAGCGGCAAAAGTGAGCGCCAGCAAAGAAGCGGCGAGGAATGAACGCAATCGTAGTGCCCAGTTTGGCATGGGAAAACCTCTTTCAGAATGTCGAAATACTTACAGGTTCCGTTGATCGGTATAGCCTGTCGGCCTCGGAAGGCCGGACTCACCCCGTTCTCGGCCAGCCCAGAATTGCCAGCCCTTTGCTGCATTGTCAACGCTTGGGAAGCCGCAAACCCGTGAACGTCTCCATCGAGGCCCGCTAAACCCCACTCTCGTGCTGCTCCATGGCCAGACGAGCCGCCCCAATAGCCCCGGACAGGGGGCCTCCGGAGGCTTCGAGAAGCTCGATCATACTGACGGGACGTGCAAACAGTGCATTGTCGATAGCCTCCAGGAGTTGCTCCCGGCGGGCCAGAAAGGCCGGCGCGATGCCACCGCCGAGCACCAGTGTGTTGAGATCGAGTAAATTGACCACCGACCCCAAAGCAATGCCCAGCAGTTCCACCATGCGCGAAACCACAATCTCCGCCTCACCGTTGCCGCATCCAGCCAGCTCGAACAAGGCACGGGCATATCCGTAGCCCTCGCTCGCGACCAACTCCGTAACCGCGCCGGCCAAGGCCGCCCCCGACTCCCGGCACATGCCTCGCGCGGCGACTTCGGACACATAAGCCTCCAGACAACCGAGCTTACCGCATCCGCAGCGCCGCCCGCCCGGCACTACAACCAGATGCCCGAACTCGCAGCCATAGCCATTGCTTCCGTGAAACAAACGCCGCTCGAGCACCAAGCCCGAGCCAAGGCCGGTCCCGATGGCGGCCACCAGGAAGCTGTCTCGGCCCGCGGCCACGCCTGTCCAGCCCTCCGCAAGCGCCGCGCAGTTGACGTCGTTGTCTATGACAAGAGTATGCCCAAGCGCCTCAGCCAGTGGAGTCCCTAAGCATTTGCCTTCTAACTCCGGTAAGTTAGGAGATCCGGCCAGCCTACCATCACGGTCTAAAACACCGGCCAGGCCCAAACCCAAGGTCCCCGCAAGCGATACTCCCCGGCTTTCGGCAAAAGACGAGAGTTCGGCAAGCAGACTCTGCAGACGGCCCGCGAGTTGCTCTACAGTCAGGTCCGCCGCTACTTCGCAGCGGCTACTGGCCAGCATCTCGCCGGAATTCGCCAACAACGCTGCCTTGATCGACTGTCCGCCGACATCAAATCCTATGTAAGCAGGCGGCCCGTCCATCAGGGCTTCCCAGGCTTTGTAGGTGTCGCGGAGCCAGCGCCGTTGATGCCGCCGGGCTTGTCTGAGCCCAAACCTAATACGGTCTTGAAACTCTTACGTTCCGCACGGGTCTGCGGTTCTTTGATTAGCTTTTCCGCGCCCAAATCGCGCAGCGGCGCGGGGTACACCGTGGGAGGAAGAGAGCCGCCGCAGGAAAGCACCGCAGAGATCCCTTCCTCGAGCGACATGTCGATTTCGACCACGTTTTCGGGAGGAACTAGGAATACATCACCCAAATAAAGGTGGTTGGTCGGAATGTAGACCGCCAGGAAAGGTCCCAGTCCATCGTTTCCGGGAGCATCGCCGTCGACGCTCCCGGCAGGCTCGACAGTCCCGGTATTCCCAGCGCTGCCAGCATCCCCGGCGCCCGTACCGACCTCGATGCCGCTAGCGGCCTGGCCGCGGCGCTTTTCATGGACTGCAGCGCGCCCGCCGACCTCGCCCGTATCGCGCAGATCACTCGAACCGACCAGATCACCCGGATCGCCACCGTCGTCCGCACCGCTTGTGCACATTGAAAACTCACGCGTAACGAAACCCATCACCATTGAACCGTCGCCGCGCTTGATAATCACAGTGCGCTTGAAACTGACTCCTTCGTTCGAGGAGAAACCATGGACCACCTGCCGCGTGGTCGAATAAACACTACGGACGAAAGGGATGCGGCCGACCTGGGTCTCCACCCAGTCGAAAATGCGCCGGCCGATGAACAGATTCGAGAACGCCCCGAGACAAAGGATTATGAAAGCCGTCAGTACGGCACCGGCACCGGGGATCTCCCGTCCCAGATACAAGACCAACAGCGGCTGAGAGAACCCGTCGAGAACTCCGAGCAGAAACTGAAGTATCCACACCGTCAGCACGGCAGGGACCAGCAACAGCAGACCCGTCAGGAACATGGTGCGCAGACGGCTCACAGCAACTCCTTACTTACCGGCGAATCCACCTCGGCGAAGGCACCGCGGGCGAGCAACAAGGACAACACCGCGGGGATTACATAGAAAGCCATGCGGAACACGAAAATCGGCAACAACGAGGCCTTCAAGGGAATCCCCAGACCCGCAAAAGTAGCCGTCAGCGTCCCCTCGAGCACCCCCGCACCGCCCGGTACGAAAGAAGCAATCGCGACCACTATCGACACCGAAAACGCAATCGCCACTTGCGAGAAAGTCACTGCGGTTCCTGCGGAATAAAACGACAGGTACAGCACTCCGATGGTGAACAACCAGTCGAGAAAAATCCAGAACGCGGGCGCGATCATCGCTCTGGGATTGATCGCGAACAATTCCATGCCTTCATCGACGTGGGCGAAAAGTCTCTCGACCCTCTCGGCGAAACGCGATCGATGCCCGCTGAGATCGAGAATTCGGTGCAGCAGGCGCAAGTTCCACGCCATGACCCTATCCCGCAATCCGCGGCGATAGATCATCGCAACGCAAAGCGTCAAAAGCAGCGTCAACAGCGTCGCCACCGTCGCCCCGGCAATGAGCGCAGCGCCGTTCACGTTACCGGCAGCCACCAAACTCGCCAAACCATAGACAATGAAAACGACCAGCATAAGGTTCGTTATCAGCGTCTGGGTGAACGAGATCAGAACCGCGCGTCCGCTGCTGACACCCTTCTTGGTGAAGAACACCAAACGTAAAGCGAAACCGGACAGCCCCCCGCTCGGGAGAATATAGTTGGCGGTGTTGGCAACGAAAGTGATGCGCAACATGTCGCGCTGGCGAATCACCACTCCGGCGGCACGCGCAATGCCGTCGTAGGACAGCGACATAGTCACATAGCTGAGAAAAGTCGCGAGCAGCGGTAAGAACAGCAGGCGCGGGTTCAGACCCGCAACCGACTCGAGAAACTCGGCGCCACCCGCCGTAAACAGCAGGGCCCCATAGACGGCCGCCAACAGCCCACCGACCAACAGCGCTCCGCGCCGCAAGCGGTGGCTGAGAACCGAATCCTTCGACGGCTTCTCTCCGCGCTCCTCCAATCGCCCCACGGCGAAACCCTTACAGGATTGAGCGTCCGTGCGCTATCCGAAGGTCTCCAGATTGCGGGCACGCTGCGGGTTTCGTAGTTTGCGCAGGGCCTTGGCTTCGATCTGCCGGATGCGTTCACGAGTTACCGCGAACTTCTGGCCGACCTCTTCCAGCGTAAAATCGGTTTTTTCCCCGATCCCGAAGCGCATGCGCAGTATCTGCTCCTCACGCGGGGTCAAAGTAGCGAGCACCTTGCGAGTTTGCTGCTCGAGACTCAAGGCGACGGCGGCTTCGGACGGAGACACCGACTGCCGGTCTTCGACGAAATCGCCCAACGAACTCTCTTCGTCGTCGCCGATCGGTGTTTCCAGCGAAACCGGCTCTTTGACGATCTTCAGGACCTTACGAATCTTATCCGAAGGCATCTCCATCTGTTCGGCGATTTCTTCCGGAGCGGGCTCACGTCCGAGTTGCTGCACTAGATAACGCGAGGTACGCAACACTTTGTTGATGGTCTCGATCATGTGGACCGGGATGCGAATCGTGCGGGCTTGGTCGGCGATCGCGCGGCTCACCGACTGCCTTATCCACCAAGTAGCGTAGGTCGAGAACTTGTAGCCGCGCTGGTACTCGAATTTGTCCACCGCACGCATGAGTCCGATATTGCCTTCCTGAATGAGGTCGAGAAAACCGAGCCCGCGGTTGGTGTAACGCTTGGCTATGGAGACCACCAAACGCAAATTGGCTTCGATCAAACGCCGCTTGCCCTGCTGGGCCCGCTCCTCACCACGGCGGATGATCTTGATGAAGTAGGCCAGGTCTTCCGAAGACATGTGCACCACTTTCTCGATGGCACTGATGCCGCGCCGGGCTTCGCGTATGTCCTGGGCCAACTTCTGGGCCGCTTCCATACTCATGCGCAGGTTGCCGGCAGCTTTACGCTTGGCATTGGCATCGCCGTTGGAGACCTGCCTGACTATCTCGAGAATCTGCTTGGCGTCGCGTTTAGTGCGCTTTTCGGCGCGCTGAATAACCCTTTCATGGCTGCGTGCGATGCGCCTGGCCTCTTTGAGCTTGGCGACGATGCGATCGACATGCCGCTCGCTCAACTTCATCGAAATCAGATGTTCGACGACCTTGCTTCGAGCCACGGCGAACTTCTTCTCGCGCTGGGTGGGTTTTTTCGTTGTCGCGGCTTTCCCCTTGACCCCCGGCGGTGGGCTCATTCGCGTCGGCAGTAAAGCATCGAAGTTCTTGTAGAGGCGCTTGACGGTACTGACGTCTTTGAGAAACTCCTTGACCCGGCGCTCGTCGCGTTCCACCGACGAACGTTCCTCTTCGGTGTCGTCGCCGAATATCTCGCGCGGCTCGGCTTCGCCACTGCGCACACGCTCGGCCACTTCCATGATATAGAGCGAAGCGATCGGGAGTCCGTATACGCAATCGCGGACCTCGTGCAGGCCGCCCTCGATCTCCTTGGCAATGGTAACTTCCTGCTCTCTGGACAAAAGCGGAACGCTACCCATTTCCTGTAGATACATCCGCACCGGATCGGTGCTATCGGCGCTGTACTCGCGTTCAGGAGTGGCGACTTTCGGCACCGGAACGGCGACTACGACCTCGTCTTTGGTATCGGTGTCGTCGGTCTCTTCGTCGCTGGTATCGAGTCCCCACTCTTCTTCGTCCGAAGCGACCAGCGCATCCGGATTCACTTTGGGAGCATCGGTCTCCTCGGCGCCGGCCACCTCTTTGAAGGCCTCGACGATCTCGATGTCGTTCTCAGCTAGTGCCGAAACCGCTGCTTTGATGTCCTCAGCGGGGGTGTCGTCTTGGGGAAAGAGCCGGTTTATATCCTCGTAAGTGATATAACCTTGCTCTTTGCCGAGATCGATTAGCTGTCTGATAGTTTTTTGCGAAACCGCGTTACTACTTGCTTCTTTCATTCCGGGATGTCGATCCTCAAGTCGCCGCCAAGCGGCGCGGCCCCGCTTATGAGCCGGTTCCCCCCCGCCTAAGCGGATCCTATGGTTCGAGGGAGAGCAGTGGTGTCAGGGGTTGCCGCCTTCGAGCCTGGAAGCGACAATTGCGACACGCTACGTTAAGCCTCCCCACTTCGTCAAGAAAGGGCCGCGGCCGCAACTGTGGCTTGCCAGCATGATGATAGGTTTCTATCATATAATATCAATAACTTATGCTCCGAACGCGTCTGGACCACCGCGCCTGGAACGAACTTATGACAGCCAGATCGCCGCCCCCCTCTTGGGGGTGTTGAAATCTACGGGCTCCCCCTGCGAATGACTCAACGCAGCATCTACTTGTTCCTGCTGTTTCTGAGCATCGCCGGCATGATCTGCTTCGGGGCGCTCCGGGAATACTATCCTGCCTCGAGTGCCCCAGGACGGGCCGAAGGCCGGCTTCCGAAAGGCCTGAACATCGAGACTAGGCCATTGTCGTTGCTTCTGTTGCTAGCGGACACGCTGCGTGCCGACCATCTACAGGCCTACGGATACCGGCGGAGGTCCAACAGTTCCCGATTGGCGAGCCTGGCCCTAGGCGCAGTTGTATACGACCGTGCCTACTCCACCGCACCCTTCACGATGCCGGCCATGGCGTCGATTTTCACCGGGCTTTACCCCGACAGAAGCGGCGTAAACAACCATACCCCACGGATCAGTTTGAATGCTCAGCCCGCCGGCACACTGGCTGAAGCCGCCCAGCAGGCCGGCTACTCGACCTATGCGATCGTGACCAATCCCTGGCTGGCCAGAGACCGGTCCGGTTTTCAGCGAGGCTTCAGCCGTTTCATTACCGAAAGCGGCGATGGTGCACAGGGGCGCCGCTTCGATGCCCGGCGAGTCAGCGATCAAGCCATCAAGGTACTGGAAAACGTAGGGGAGAAGCCCTTTCTGCTATGGGTCCACTACCTCGACACCCATATGCCTTACGACCCGCCACTGCGCCACGCCGAGGCAATGGGAAACGACGCCGGCACGAGCGTGATAATCGAGGATTTCGTAAGCGGGCGGCGTTCCAAGAGCGATATATACTTTGGCAACTCCTATGCCGCAGCCGAAATCGAGGCAACCCGGCGTCTTTACGATGCGGAGATCCGTTTCATCGATGAACAGATCGGCCGCCTCCTCGACAGACTCGACGCAAGCGGCAGAAGCGACGACACCATAGTCTTGTTCGCCGCCGACCACGGTGAGAGCCTCGGCGACCACGATCTTTATTTCGCTCACGATTTCACCTTGTATCAGGAGTTGATTCGGGTGCCGCTGATGCTCAGGATTCCCGGTGTGCCTCCGGCACGTATCTCCGAAGCGGTATCGCTGCTGGATCTCATGCCCTCCTTGTGTTCGTGGATGCACCTACCGTGCCCGGCACAAAGCGACGGACGGCTACTACCGCTCGAAAACAGCAAGCCCCAGCGCCCGACCCCCAGCGATACGCGCATGAAGGCGGAAAAACATGGGGATCATGGCCCGCAGGCCGGCAGCGATGCGACAGCCCCGCGTACGGAGAATCCGGCGGACGCGAAAACCGTCGCGTCCGCGACAAGGCGAGTCCTGTTTGCCGCCGGGCCGCCGCGGCGCAAACGCTACGCGGACTACCCGCGACATTATCTCGATGGACTCGCCGGCCGCTGGACCGCTGCCCTTAGCGGAGACAAAAAACTCATCAAGATACCCCAGGGCCAAGGCGCACAGTGGGAGTATTACGACCTCGAACGTGACGCCCGCGAACAGCGCCCCTCGCCGCCGGCCCAGGACAGCGCCGGAGCATTGCCATTTCTGCAGCGCGAGTTGGAGAAATGGGAAGCCGAGATGCGCGAGTCCAGGCCGCGGCCGGCAAGGGCGCAGCCTGTCCCCGGACCGGCAAAGACGCCACGGGAAGACTTCGAAGATAGTATCGAGACCCAACTTCGCGAACTCGGGTACCTAGAATAGCCCTTGCGCAAGTACCGACGCGAAGCAACGAGACGAAGATCAATAACGATTGACGGCAATCCGGAAACGGCGGCCCGTCCATGTGAAATCAACGGCATCCGGCCTGATGCTACTGACCCTCATGCCGCTGCCGACGATGTCACCTTCGCGCGCAATAGTGACGCTGCCACCGTCCAGGCGCATGGACACCAAACGCCGGGCTGGGGCGTCCGCCCACATAATGAACAGCAAATCGACTTTGGGAGATCCGGCGGGGGGCTTATCGAGTTCGAGCGGCGCTAGGCCCGCCGGCTCGGATTCACCCCCACTCTTCACCGCAGCGGACGCTTGGGTAGACACGCCGGTAGAGGCTTGCGCGCTCGACACATCATCGGAAGACGGCGGCACGCCAAAGGCTGGGGCAGAAGTAACCGGCTTGATCGCCGGCGTTTTCGAGACAGGACTGTCCGCTCTGACCGCCGGGGCGTGAACTACCTGGGCGCCCGCTTTGACCGCGGGAACTTCGGCCGCCGGTGGTTGCTCCGGCTTGGCCACGGAAGCCTGTAGCGAAGACGTGGCTGGCTCGACGGCAGAAGCTTCCACCCCGGCCTTACCACTGCCCGGCTCGATGACGGAAACAGTTGCCACGGCCTTGCCTTCGCCCGGCTTGGGGGCGTGAACAGTTGCCATGGCCTTGCCTCCGCCCGGCTTGGCGACGTGAACCTCCGCCATGGCCTTGCCTTCGCCCGGCTTGGGGACGGGGATTTTTGCCACACCCGCCTCAACATCAGACTTGGGACCGTCTTTCGAAGAAACTGGCACCCGCAAAGCCGCAGGAGGCTCGACGATGACACCCGCCGCTTTCGACGCGGTCTCCGATTTCGCCACCTGCTCAACCCCGGCAACAGGCTTCGATTCACGTGGCGATTCTGCCTCTACAGTGGCACTGTTTTTCGTTTCAGCATCCGCCTTCTCCGCCGTTTGGATCACCGCCGGTGGCAGCGGTTTAATTACCGGTTGAACTTTTGCCTCGGGCTGAACTCTTGCCGCTACCGCCGGTTGAGCCTTTGCCAGTAGTTGAGCCTTCGCTGATTCCGCCGGTTGAGCCTTTGCCGCCGCTTGAGCTCTTGCTGATTCCGTCGGCCGGGCCTTCGCCGCCGCTTGAGCCTTCGCTACTACCGCCGGCCGGGACTTCGCCGCCGCTTGAGCCTTCGCTACTACCGCCGGCCGGGACTTCGCCGCCGCTTGAGCTCTTGCTGCTGCCGCCGCAGACGGTTTCACCGCCAGTTGAGCTTTCGCTGTTATCGCCGGCCGGGCCTTCGCCGCCACGTCCACTTTGCTGCCCGTAATCGCCTTCACTGGCGCTTCGGCTTTCACAAGCGCTCCGGCTTCACCGGCGTCGACGGCCGGGCGGGAGACAAAGAAACGTGCTGCCATAGCACCGCCGACGAAGCCGATAACTACGACCAGAGCCACCAAGGCTCGCCGCCGGCCACCGCTCCCGCGTGGAGATCCACCGGAACCCCCGGGTCCGCCGGGATCACTACCAAAGCTCTCCCCTGAAGCCGTAAAATCGGACCCGGCAGCACGCTGCGGATCCTTCTTGACTGCATCGAGTATACTGCTCATGTACGACCGGCGGCCAAGCGTCCGCCGTCCTCGCCAAAGAGTCTAGGCGCCGCAAAGCGACGGAGCGAATTGTACAGTATGATCTGGGTGACCGGACCGGCCACTCCGTCGCTAACGACCGAATGCGAAGCCTGAAAGCGGCGAACGGCTTGCTCGGTTTGCTCGTTGAAAAACCCTGTGGCCTGCCCATCGAACACCCCGGCCTCCGCAAGCAGCAACTGCAGCCTTTCCACCGAAGGCCCCCCGCTTCCAGGTCCAAGATCCACAGCCAAGTGTTCCGGGTCACGCCACAGTATATGGACGCGCCCGTTCCACCACTCATCCAACCAAGCGCGCTTGATAGCAATTCCGGAGCGCGTGAAAAGGCGGGAGGCATCTGCCGACGCCTTCTCGATGAGCGCATAGCGCAGTCCCACCGAAGGTAAATCGAGTTCGAACAAAGCCGGGAGATCGAGTTCACGGACCAAGGCGAAGGTGGTCTGCGGGGCAAAATATCGCAGCCCGCGGATGGCAGCAGCCGATTCGAGATCGAGACTGCCTGACCCGGTCTCGGTTTCACCCAGCGGCGGCTCGCCCCAGAGTTCAAACAGCCGGCTGCTACCCTGTTGGGCCGACTCCAGCGCGCTCGCAGCGGCCAGTATCTCTTCAATACGCTTCTTCTCATCCCCCGGCGAACGGGAAACAGCGCCGACGCCACTGCCGGCGGCCGTGGGGTTCGCCGCCGAAGCCCCCGGCTCCCATGGACGCGGGGGCGATTTCCCGCCGGACCCGCCCGCTTCCTGCTCCGAAGCGGAGCGCCCCTCGATCCCTCTCCGGTGCCGCACGCTGCCGGTGCCGGATTCGGACGGCCCCGGCAACAATTTTCGCTTCCTAGAACCCGGTTGCGGTACTGCCCGGTCTTGCCCCGCATCGACTCCGATCTCCGGCAAAGCAAAAGCAAACAAGCGCGACGACGAGGCTTGCAGCGAGGTAAAGACGCCCACAGCCCCCGCGATCAACAAGCCCGCGGCCAGCGGGTAAAGCCAACGCCGCTTGCGGGGGCCTACCGGGCCGTTGCCGTGTCCGAGTTCGGAGGCAGCAGCAGCAACTTCAGCGACCCCCACCTTGCCGGAGTTCCTCGTATAGGCGACCAGCAAGGAACGATGGGCAATAATGTTGAGGAGACGGGGAACCCCCTTTGCATACTGGTCGATGAGATCCAGAGCCTTGGGCTCGAACAACTCGCCGGTAGCTCCGGCAACCGACAGGCGGTGCCTGATGTAGTCGGCACTTTCCCTGGGATCGAGCGTATCGAGATGCCAGCGTACGGTCACACGCTGGTTGAGTTGTCTGAGATCGTGCCGTTCGAGTAGTTTGCGCAACTCGGGCTGGCCCACCAGGACTATCTGTATGAGTTTCTCGGTCTCGGTCTCGAGATTCGAAAGCAAGCGAAGTTGCTCGAGTACGACCGGGTCGAGATTCTGCGCTTCGTCGACGATGACCACGGTACGGCCGCCGGCCGCTGCAGTGTCACGCAGGAAGCGATGCAGATCCTCGATGAGTTCCTTACGGCTAGTGCTCGACGAGGGCAGGCCGAGTTCGGCGTTGATAGTCTGCAATAACTCGGTGGAGGTAAGCACCGGGTTTACAATGTAGGTAACAACTACCTTCTCGCCGGTTTCACGCAACAGTGCGCGCAGCAACGTAGTCTTCCCGGCGCCCACTTCTCCGGTAACGGCCACGAAGCCGGAGCCCTCGTTTACACCGTAAAGAAGGTGCGCGAAGGCCTCACGATGCTTGCCGCTCATGAACAGGTAGGCGGGATCAGGGGTAAGCCTGAAGGGCAGGTCCTTAAGTCCGAAAAAACTCTCGTACATGAAGCCTGCGCATCATCCCCAAGCAGGCCCAGCAATTCAAGCCGGATCGAGCTTGAATTGCCTGGCCCCGGGGTAGCCGTTACTAAAGGCGGATGGCGCGCAACAAGACCCCTATTCCCAGGCCCTTCTTCCTGGTAGCCGGCGCCAACTTCCTTTTCTTTTTGAATTTCGCCTTCTTTTTCCTGCTCCCGCTCTGGGTTCTCGAACACGGGGGTGGCGAGGAAATCGCCGGCCGGATCGTCGGCTTGAGCGGCTTGGCGGGTCTGTGCGCACTGCCGGTGGTCGCCTATCTCCTGGATCGTCTTGGCCGGAGGCGCTTCATGATCGGTGGAGCGATGGTATCGGCGCTGGTCTCTTTCGCCTTCACCACGGTCGATGCGATCGGCCCCCAGCTCTACGCGCTGAGAATAATCCAAGGCGTGGCCTTTACATGCTGTTTCACCGGTGCCCAAACCCTCGCAGTGCTGTTCGCACCGGCCGCGCGTCGCGCCCAAGCTTTGGGATGGTTCGGCGTCTCGACGATTCTCACCCACGCCCTCAGCCCCGCCATCGGGGAAGAGATAATCGCGCGTTGGGGATTCAATGCGATGTTCGCTACCGGGGGAGTGCTCAGCTGTCTGGCCCTGGCCATGAGTTGCTTCATACCAAGACCACCGTCTTTGACGGCGAGGGAGGGTAGCCGCGAACCGGATCCGCTACTTGCGCGCCGTGCGGTGGTAATCGCCGCAGTGGCAATGCTTTGCTGCGGTTTCGGCTTCGGTGCCACTCAGACCTTCGTGCCGGTGTTGATGGAAAGATTCGAGATCGGGCGCGTCGGAGCTTTCTTCATCGCATGGAGCCTGTCGGCGGTGGCAGTACGTATACTATTGGGCAGTACCTCCGACCGTTTCGGGCGCCGTGCCGTAATCATTCCAGCAATGGGGCTGATGGCCGTAGCGGTAGGCTCTCTCGCCTTCGTGCGCGGCTTCCCCGGCATCGTCGCCATCGGTGCACTCTTCGGCTTCGCGCAGGGAATGCTTTACCCGACCATGAACGCACTGGTCGCCGATTGGAGTAGCTCGCACAACATCGGACGCACGCAAAGCTTGTTCAGTGGCTCCTTCAGCCTCGGCATCGCTTCATGCTCTTTCCTCTTCGGAACCATAATCGAAGCCTACGGATACACGGTAATGTATCTCTGCGCGGCGGGAATCACGCTGCTCGGGCTACTGATCTTCTTGTGGGGTCCGGCCGACGAAAAGCTGGAGATAGTACTTACCGAGGGCGATCTCGGCGCCGGCGATCTTGCAAGCGGCGACCTCACATAGGAGGGGCGAAGAACTCCTCCGCATCGCCGGTATTGACGGTCACGTCGCTCAGTTGCCCCGCACGAAACACTTTCAACTGAACGGCTTCGCCCGGACGCCGCTTCCACAACTCTTTGTAGAGTTGCAGCCGCCCGGTAACCTGAATCTCGTCGATACGAATGATGACATCGCCCACACTGAGCCCTCCGGCCTCCGCCGGCGCGCCCGGAATGACACCTGCAACCACGGTGCGATCCGGAAAAGCGTAGCAAAACATACCTAACCAAGCGCGGCCGCGCCTGCTAATACGCCGCCCATTGGCAAGCAACTCTGCTGAGTGGTCGAAATAATGCTCGGCGGGTACCGACAAGGCCGCGCGGCCCACCGAGCCGAGATTCAACGAAGCCACCCCCACCAACTCTCCGCGCCTGTTACATAACGCAGCACCGCCCAAACCGGGGTTTATGCTGCTGGTCCAGATACCGCGCTCCAGGTAATACTCCCAGTAAGCATCGAAAGGATCCAGCGAGCACACGAAACCGCTTCCACAACGGCGCTCGGCTTCCCCGACGCTGGCCACCATGAATACGTCCTCGCCGGTACTCAATGATTCCGACGTCCCGGCATCGAGCGGGGCAATGTGGCCGCCCTCCATCGCAACGACTGCCACTCCGGTCAGAAAATCCTGGGCGACTAGGTTTCCGTCATAACAATGGCCGTCTATATCCGTGACTCGAACGCTTTCAGCACCAAGCACCACGTAGGTGACGGTAAGGATATGGCCTTGCTCATCGACCACGGCACCCGAACCGAAGCGCTGCGTACCCAGCACCGGCACGGAGGGGTGGCTCTCTGGAATCTCGGCATCCAGAGTAACGGTTGCGCGCGCCACGCGTCGCAATACACCTAGAGAAGCATCCACGCGGCAAGCCTAGACAGCCTCCGCCACCGGAGCAACCGGTCCGACACCGGCGCCGACATGCCTTGGTGCACAACTCGGGATTTCGGTCCATACTTACCCTTTGCTCGCGGATTAGAGGTTCCTCATAAGCGTTTTCAAACGCAGTCAGCTCAAGTATGAGAAAAAGGCCTATCGCGTCAGGAATTGGCGCGAGTATGAGGCGGGCCTACGCGACCGCGGGAGCCTGACCGTCTGGATCTCGCTCACCGACGGCAAGCTTGCGAATTGGGATGCTCCCAGGTCGAAGACGAGGAAGCCCGGCCGTCAACGCAAGTACTCGAATCATGCGATCGAGACGACGTTCCATCGCTACAAGGTCATCGTGGGCTCAGCGATGAAGGCGAGAGAGTCGAGGCCACGCGATCTCTCGACCTCTACCGGACTTGTGCACCAAGGCACTTTCGCGCTGAACAGGGGGGTTGGGCGAGCACTTACGAAACAGGGGAGTTCCCATTAGGGAGCAGTTTTGCTATACATGTATTGGATGTATAGCGATGGAGGTTGCCGTGCTTGCGATCAGACTACCTGAAGAAATTGAGGCCCGCTTGACTAGACTTGCCACCAAGACCGGTCGCACCAAGACCTTCTACGCGAAAGAAGCGATTCTGGAACATCTCGATGAGATGGAGGACAAGTACCTTGCCATCGACCGGTTAGAGAACCCCGGGAAACGCTGGACATTGGACGAGTTGGAGCAAGATCTTGACCTGGATCGTTGAGTTTGACGATGCTGCTGCCAAAGAACTTCGCAAACTCGACCGCCAAGCTCAGCAAGAGATCCTGCACTATTTTCGTGAGCGTATTGCCACCGATGAAGATCCCCGCCGTTTTGGCAAGTCTCTTTCCCGCGAACTCACTGGATTGTGGCGTTATCGCGTTCGTGATTGCCGCATGATCTGCAACATCGAAAACGATAAGCTGATCGTGCTTGTTGTTCGTGTTGCCCACCGGAAAGACGTTTACGAGTAAATCGTCTATGTTGATGGTTCTTCCATGAGAAGGCCCCTCCTTGTCATGGAAGAACCATCAACATCCCTCGTTTCCAACCCGGCCCGCGCGGCTTCGTGCGAGCCCGCCACCCTCTGTGTGTCCGGCCGGATTCGAAACAAGCTTGCGTCTTATCAGACCGTGGGAGTAGATCGAGGACGCCGCTCGTCTTACCTATCCTCGCCCTCAACGTCGGCGTGGAAATCGCCGGAGCGTGGTAGCATGCCCGGGGGCGATACGCCTCTAGTTTACAGTTTGGAAATTGATCGAAACCGCTCCGCGGTAGTTGTCTTCTCGCGATGTGCTGATTTGTAGACCAAGCGTTCCTCTTCTATCTGCGCCCCTCCGCAACGCTGGGCGACGGTCCCACCAAGGCCATCAACCCGGCGAAATGGAGGAACATTCGATGACACCACTACGCTAGCGCATGATCGATGATCTGCGCATTCGAGGTCTCTCTCAGCACACGATCGATTCTTACGTCGGCTCTGTCTCCCGCTTTGCGCGGCACTTTAACCCGCATTATTCATGAAACCTCTGCTACGAGCCTCAAGCGCCCGCAATCTCGGCCCGTGCTCGCTTTTCGGCCCTCGACGTACTGTTAGTACGCCTGCGGGCCTCATCGCTGCGCTTGGGCCGATCTCACGGGCGCT
>JAJRWY010000178.1 GCA_024276575.1 Candidatus Binatota bacterium | reverse complement strand
GCCAGCGCGGATACATGAAAGGCCGCCGGTGGGCGAAAGTTCGCCGGTTCTATCCCTTCCGGGAGTGCCCAGGTAGCTCAGTCGGTAGAGCAGAGGACTGAAAATCCTCGTGTCGATGGTTCGATTCCGTCCCTGGGCACCATTTTTTGTCGGGTCCGTACCGGAGACATGACACATCAGATGCACCTTATAAATCCTACGGACTAGCAGTTGCTTTCTGCAAGGATTACGCTGGCTATTAAGCTGATGCTGCTGTTAGCTCGTCGCCTTAACGAAGTTCAGCCGCCGTGGTAGGAGGATGGTGCCCCTTGGGGACGCTCAACAACAACCAAACGAGCAAGCGGACCGTTTCGGTCTCTCACATTCGTATTAACACGGGCCTTGAGTCACTGAGACGCTGTAACCAACCAACGAATACCAATCCTAAGCTAAGCAGGGGGCCGGGAACGTAATGACAATGGAATGCGAGCCAGGCTTTAACTTTCGCGCTGCAGCCGTAGTTATTCGTGGAAAAGCTCACAACCCTACTGTTCTGGAGAGTGCCAAGTTCGCGGGTCGCAGCCCTATGCCGCGACCCGCGAACTTGGCACTCTCCAGTGAATAGAGGTAAGCGTTATCCCCGACCCGTCTTGACGGACGAGCACGGCTACGATTGGACTTTCGACCGCACGTATTCAAACGGCATCGTGCAATGAAAGGGTACGTCTAAGCCCGCGCTGGCTTCCAGGCCCGCGGAGTGAGTTCGTGGATGGGCGAGAGTTTGTGCGAGCCGAGGCGCTCGATGACATCGCTCAGATATTTGCTGCGGATTGATACCAAGACGTTAGCACGTCGTAATCAGAGAAAACGGAAAACGGGACGCACGCGACACGCGACAACCAGTAAACAGTTTAAAATCACACTCTAGCAAGGCCTGGCGAACGCCTCGAAACGCCGCACAACCGGCACTCTTAGAAGAACTCTTCGTAAATAATCAGGCCATTTCGACAGCTTCGCTCTTGCGCTGGCACATTCCACGCGCTAGGCACTGCGCATGGCCGCAAAAAAGGGCAAGCGTCGCGACCGCGCAGCGGATTCGCGGTCGCGTCACCATGGCTCAGGCCCTGGAGGCCCGAGGAAACCTAGCGATTCTGGAGTTTCCGGGGGCACTAAAGACCCTCGCAGCACCCAACCCCGCTCGGAATGGGTGGGAGGATACGTCACCGCGCCGTTCTTCATCACCGGAGAAGGCGAGCCCTTCAGGCCGCAACTCGTGTTGTGGTTTGAATTGCCCGAAGCCCTGGTCGTCGGCCAGCAGGTGGTGGCTCCCGGAGAGGAAGTGAGTGCTACGGTGGCGACATTGCTCGAAGCCATGGAACATCCCATGGCGGGGACGCCGCGTCGCCCACAGGCTATTCGCGTAGCCGACCCGGCTGTGGCCGCCGAAGTGCGATCCGTTGTCGGCGCCGGGACCGAGGTGGTCACGGCGGAGACCCCCGAGCTTGACGAGATCGTCGAGTTAATGGCGGAGTCCATGCCCGACGACGGCGAGCCGGCCGGTTACCTCGAGCAGGGGACGATTTCACCGGAAAGCGTCGAGGCAATGTTCTCGTCGGCGAAGCGGCTATACATGGCCGAGCCTTGGACCTTTGTCGAGGCGCTACAAACGCTACGCCTCGACATTCCCGACTTGGGCGTCGAGGCCGCCTCGGTGTCGATTTTCGGTGCGCTCGGCGAATGTCTGGGCTTTGCGATTTTCCCGTCCGACGAGGCCCTCGACGACTTTCTCGGTAGTCAGGAGACTTCGATAGACAATGATCAGCCGGCGGATCTCGGCAGTTCCTGGCTGATGCTCAGATTCGTAAGCGGGAGTGATCTGCCGGACGCGATACGGCGCGAGGCCGCTAAACACGCCTGGCCGGTCGCCGACGCGAGTGCTTACCCGCTGGTCCAGCACCTTGAACGCGATGCGATCGTGCGGCCGCTCTCGGAGCGCGACCTCGCGATCGTGTCGGCGTGCGCGTCCTTTCTGGGGCTTTTCTGCCTCAATAACCGTGAGTTGTTCGAGCAGGAGATACCCGATCCGGTCTGTGAGTCCTACCGCGAAGAGGAAGGACCGCTGGTTCGTTTCACGGCTCCTTACGAGGCGCTCTCCTGCTTCGACATAGACGACATGGACGACATAGACGGCATGGACGAGACCGGGATTGGCGACGGTTTGGCCGGCGGGGGCGCGCCGGTCAAGGTTGGGCGCAATGACCCTTGCCCCTGCGGCAGCGGCAAGAAGTACAAGAAATGCCACATGCGTGCCGACAGCGAGCGCCAAAGCCTGGAGTCGGAAATCACCGCCATTCATGAACTCGATCAGGGACTCCTCGCGGAGATGGTGGACTTTGCGTACGAGCGCTTCGAACGCGACTTCGAGGCCCATGCCAAGGATTTCCGTGATCCTGCCCAGACGCTGTCGTTGATCCTGCACTGGGCGATCTATCATTTTGTGACTGATGGGCGCTGCATGGCCGATCGCTATACCGAGGAGTACGCTGAGCGCTTGCATCGTGAGGAGCGGGCATGGCTCGCCGCCGAGCGTGCAGCTTCACTGTCGCTGTGGGAAGTGCGAGAAGTCGAGCCCGGCCAAGGCATGCTACTCGAGGACCTGCTCACCGGCGAGTCGCGCCAAGTCCATGAGCGGAGCGCATCGACAACGCTCATGAAGCGCGATGTCGTTCTCGGCCGCATCGTCGACCACCACGGACTGTCGTTGATCTGCGGCATGCACCCTCGGCCTCTGCCGCCGCTTGCTGCGGCAAAGGTAGTCGAGCGCATGCGCCGCTACTTGCGCCGCAAGCGCGCTGTGCCGGTAGACAGGCTTCGTAATGACGCTACGGGGCGCTTCCTGATCAAGCGCTGGGAGGAAGCTGTAGACGAACTCGACCTCAGCGCTTCGATCCCACCCACACTGTATACGAGCGACGGAGAGCCGATGTTGCTGATCTGTGATCACTTCGAGATCGCAGCGGCCCAGCGTGGCGAGGTCGAGCGGCGCATCGCGGGGATAGCGAGGGTCAAGAAGGAGCCACGCGGTGGGGACTTTCCGGCCTATGTGTTCTTCGAAGGGTTTGGCTCAAAGCCGGAGCCGTCCAAGGTTGTACCGCTGATGCCGAGCAGCACCGTGCATGGATGCGCTACTTTCGTGGAAAACGGACTGGAAATGGAGTCATACTCGGAGCGGCGCGCCGACCGGCTTCGCCAGTGCATCGAAGAGGCCTGTAATGGCCTCATCAAGCACAAAGAGCGTAGTTGCGACGACCCGCTGACATTGCTCGCCGAGGCCCAGCGAGATCGCGGCGACGGACCCGGCCGCGGTTCGCAGGGCACTGCCTCGCCACTGCAAGTATCTCCACCTGCGTTTTCCTCGCCGAGGGATCCCATGCCCGAGCTTTCTTCGACCGAGAAGGAGGACCTGCTGCGCCGCTTCAAGCACCAACACTACGCCACTTGGCCCGATACGCCGCTACCCGCGCTCGACGGCAACACCCCGCGAGAGTCGTCAACTACGGCTGCCGGCCGCACAAAACTCGACGTGCTGCTAAAGGACATGGAGAACCATGAACAAAGGCTGCCGGCGGGAGAGCGCTACGATTTCTCACGATTGCGCCGTGAACTCGGGCTCGAGAGCTAGACAGTATGGAGCAATAGGGCGACCGGCTCCGTTTCGCGATATTGGGGATGTTCGAAGGCCCCTGTGTTAGCGGTGGAGCAAAAGCGCGTATTGTGGAGTGCTCAACATAGTACGCGGGTTCTGATCCCCGTTGACACCCTGAAAGCCGCAGCTTCGGCCGGGCTTTTTACTACTCGACTGCTACCGCCGGTGCCATATCGGTGTTACTTCTCCGGAGGCTTCTCCGGAGGCTCGAGTTCGACTCGGAAGCCGCGCATGTACCACAACGCTTCTGCTACGACATCGTTCCCCCGCGTCGGACGAAGCTTGAAGCCTTGTTCGGCGGCGCCTCTCTCGATACTGCGATGGAATATCTCTGGGACATAACGATGTTTGTCGCTGCGGTTGCCTTGATAGGCAAGGGCGCGGATTGGTTCTTGGAAGCCGCCGTCAAGATCTCCGAACTTACCCATATTCCAAAGGCCATCGTGGGCGCTACGATTGTCAGTCTCGCCACGACGCTTCCTGAATTCTCGGTGTCGGCCATTGCCACCGTGCAAGATCATACCGACATGGCGATCGGCAACGCGGTCGGCTCGGCGATCTGCAACATCGGTTTGATTCTCGGCTTGTGCACCTTGGCCAAGGAGAGCCCCACTGATCGAGATCTGGTAAGAAGGCAAGGCGCGGCAATGATGGGGGCGGGCATCCTCGTTTATGCTTTGAGCGCCGGCGGGCAGCTAAGCCGCGGTAGCGGCGCCGTGCTTTTGCTCGGATTGCTCGCCTACATGTCCTGGTCGGTCAAGACCGCCCGTGCAAGACGGCAGACGGCCATGGATGAGAGAAAGGTTCAGAATCAGGATGCGGATTATTCAACGACACCACCCCTGGGAAGAGAAATATTACTGTTCATCTCTGGAGCGGCCTGCGTCATAGTCGGAAGCCGGCTACTGGTGTCCAGCGGGGTCAAGCTGGCGGGACTCTTGGGTGTTCCGGAGATGGTCATTTCTCTGACCGTGGTGGCTTTCGGGACCTCTTTGCCGGAGTTGGTAACCGCCGTAACGGCCTCGATCAAGGGGCACGAAGAAATGGCGGTGGCCAACGTGATCGGCGCCAACATCATGAATATATTGTGGGTGCTCGGTGGCTGTGCCCTGATACGTCCACTGCCTCTTAAGCCCAGCCCGTCCTTCATGGGCATGCCGCAAACTCAGTCCCTGGATATGCCGGTAATGTGCCTGCTCATGATCCTGCTGCTGGGCTTCGCCTCCTCGCGAGCAACGCTCGGAAGGAAAGAAGGCGGAGTGTTTCTCGGCATCTATACGGCCTATTTGCTGATTCTGTTTACGATGATCACACCGTAGACGCCCATATAAGCCCGTCAAAGCGGGCTTATATGGGCGTCTACGGAACCCGGGGGAGGATCACACGGGCTCCGACGATACGTAACTTGCTCGCGGCCAATACCACCGCGGGCTTCGACGGGCGTCCACGGAACCGGCGAGAATCACACAGGCTCCGACAATACGTAACTTGCTCGCGACCAATACCACTTAGCGCCGCTATTGATAGCTCGAAAAGCGCCCGCTAAGAGCTGGAATTCGCCACCCTGAACAAGGAAGTGGTGCGAAAACAAACAGATAAGATCCGCTACGGTGGTCCGACCCCACTATCCCGCCGTTGCCGCCGTTGCGCGATTTCCGTTTTCTCTCGGTAAATATTACTCGTTTGCCACCCCACGGCTCGCTCGACAGCACCCCACGCCCAAGACGACGCCCGGCCGGACCGGGCGTGCATAAAGGAATCGCATGTACGAGATCGTTCGCGCGGAGGCCTTCTCCGACGTCACTTTTCTCTGGGAAGTGCTGGCTCCCGATGTAGCCCGCGCGGCCCGACCGGGCCACTTCGTAATGCTTCGCCTGCATGAGGGATCCGAGCGCATCCCGCTCACCGTTGCCGACTACGACCAGGAGCGCGGCACCGTAACCATCGTGATTCAGGCTCTGGGCAAGACCACCCGCGAGATGCGCGACGGCTATCGCACGGGTGACACTTTCGCCGACTTCGTCGGGCCTTTGGGCCTGCCCGCACACACCGACGAGAACTACGGGCATGTGGTCTTGGTTGGCGGCGGGCTCGGTGTAGCACCGGTGTATCCGCAACTGCGAGCGCTGGCGGCGGCCGGCAACCGCACCACCGGCATAATCGGTTTTCGCAACCGCGACTTGGTGTTCTGGGAGGATCGGTTCGGCAAGTACTGCAACAAGATGATCGTGTGCACCGACGACGGCAGCTACGGGCGGCCCGGCTTCGTGACCGCAGCGCTCGAAGATATATGCCGCGACGACAAGCCGGACCTGGTCATCGCCATCGGACCCTTACCGATGATGCGCGCCTGCGTGGAGACTACCCGGCCCTTCGGCGTAAAGACCATGGTCTCGCTTAACGCGATCATGGTCGACGGCACCGGCATGTGCGGCTCCTGCCGCGTAACCGTGGACGGCACGGTGCGATTCGCCTGCGTGGACGGTCCCGATTTCGACGGCCATCTGGTCGATTTCCACGAACTGATGCTGCGGCAGCAACGCTTCCGCCCACAGGAAACCACCGCGGAGCAAGACTGGGATCACGTCTGCAACTTGGAGAAACAGCTCTTCGAGGAGCAAAAGCGCAACTACAAGAAGATCAAGGAGCTGCCACCCGAGCAGACTCCTATGCGCGAGCGTGACGCCGATGCGCGTTCACGCAGCTTCGACGAGGTCAACCTCGGCTATACGCTCTCCGACGCACTCGGCGAATCCGAGCGCTGTATACAGTGCAAGAAGCCGACCTGCATTGCGGGTTGCCCGGTCGCTATCGACATCCCGCGCTTCCTGCGCCATCTGGCGGTACGCGACATCGACGGCGCGCTGGCGGTAATTCACGAGTCCAACCTCTTCCCCTCGATCTGCGGGCGCGTGTGTCCCCAGGAGTCGCAGTGCGAAGCCCAGTGCATCATCGGCAAAAAGGTTGAGCCGGTGGCCATCGGGCGGCTCGAGCGCTTTGTCGGCGACAATGCCAAACCCCCGGTGGCGGTTCCGGCGCCAAACAGTGGCGAGCTGGGACATGTGGCAGTGGTCGGGTCGGGGCCTGCCGGGCTAGCAGCGGCGGCCGATCTGGTGCGCATGGGCGCTGCGGTCACCATCTACGAGGCCTTGCACGTTCCCGGTGGAGTGCTGCGTTACGGCATCCCCTCGTTCCGCTTGCCGCGCAATATCATCGACCGCGAGTTGCGCTACTTACAAGACCTAGGCGTGCGCATCGAAACCAACAAAGTGATCGGCAAGACCTTCACCGTACAGCAACTGCTCGAAGACAAGGGGCACGACGCTGTCTTCCTCGGGGTCGGCGCGGGTGCACCGGTGTTTCTGGGAATTCCCGGTGAGCTTGCCGGGCGCGTGTATTCGGCCAACGAGTTCCTGACCCGTGTCAATCTCATGGGCGGGGACAAGTTTCCCTATCGCGACACGCCTGTGAGCCTGGGTGAGAGTGTGGTGGTGATCGGTGCTGGTAATACGGCGATGGACTGTTTGCGTGTGTCCAAACGCTTGGGTGCACCGACGGTACGCTGCGTTTACCGCCGCTCGGAGGCCGAGGCGCCGGCTCGTGTCGAAGAGATCCGCCACGCCAAGGAAGAAGGTATCGAGTTTTTCTTCTTGCACACGCCGGTGGAAATCCTCGCCACCGAGGACGGCGACGTGCACGGGATGAAGGTCGAGAAGATGGAACTCGGCGAACCCGACGAGAGCGGGAGGCGCAGGCCTATGGGCACCGGCGAATTCCTGGAGTTGGCTTGCGACACCGTGATCTACGCGCTCGGAACCCGGGCCAACCCCATCATCACCAAGTCGACGCCCGGCCTGGAGCTAAACAAGTGGGGTAACATTCAAGCCGACGACGTGACTCAAGCGACCAGCCTCAAAGGCGTGTTCGCCGGCGGCGATATCGTTACCGGAGGTGCCACCGTGATCCTGGCACTGGGCGCCGGGCGGCGCGCGGCCAAGGCGATCGCGGCTTACCTGTGCAGCGAAGACCGCCATTGGCCGGTGACCGAAGCGGACCTCGAAGGAGCGGCCGGGGAAGCCGCCAAGGCAACGGTGGCCGGCGAAGACCGCACGCGTGGCGAGGGCACCAGAGCGAGCGTGGCGGGTGGCAGCGACGCAGGCGCTAGTGCAGTGGCTGGCGCGGCGGGCGGGAGCGACGCAGGCGCTAGCGCAGTGGCTGGCGCGGCGGGCGGGAGCGACGCAGGCGCTAGCGCAGTGGCCGGCGGCAGCGGTGCCGGGGCTAGCATACTGGCTGGCGACGGTGTCGGCGGGAGCGCGGAGTCAGGCGTTGCGCTTTGCCCCAAGTGCCGCCGTCCCCTCGAGGACGGCGAGTCATATGTATGCTGTGCGAACGCGCTACTTTCATGGCGCTGCGACAGTTGCAGCAAGCTGAGCGAGGGCTTCGCCTTCCCCTACGGGCAGTGCCCGGCCTGCGGCGGCCACCTACGCGTGATGGCGAAGCGCGAGGTCGCGGATGAAGCGTCGCTCGCGGCCGTACGCGCGGCTTTCGAGATAGAACTGGGCGGACGCGCATTCTACGCTGGAGCCGCCGCCAGTGCCGGAGACTCCGTACTAGAGGAGCTATTCGGACGTTTCGCGGAAATGGAAAACGAACACATGGAAACGCTGGCGCGGCGCTACCACATAGAGGCTCCCGCGCCCGACTCGGGGATGGATGCGGCACGTGCCGCCATCTACGCGCGTGTGCCCAATCGTCCCGAGGATCCGGTCAATCTATTCCGCATCGCAATCGGCTTTGAGAAGCGCGCCGTGGAGTTTTTCGAGTCGCGCATCGAGCAGTGCCCCGCGGGGTCGGCAGAGCGGCGCCTCTACGAAGAACTGGCGGCCGAGGAACGTGAGCACGTAGACTTGCTAAGCACGGAGTTGGCCCGATATGTACAGGGGAAGCCGGGCCTGCTGTAAGCGTGAAGGCCCGGAGGAATCCTGTGAAGACGGGCCGCAGCGATATTGAGATCCCCGATACCGGTGAGCCCGAAGCGACTCCAGCCTGGGGCTTGGCCGGGTGTCTAGGCGAAAGCGATATTCGGATTCCCCACACGCAAGAGTGGGAGCTATACCACAACAGCTTCTCGCTGTGCTCCAAGAAGCTTCGCGTTTGCCTAGCCGAGTTGGAGATCCCCTACAGGAGCCATCACATCGATTTGATCGAGACGGGGCACTACGAAAACGTTGGCCGTGCCTATCTGAAGATCAACCCGAGGGGTCTGCTGCCGGTACTCGTGCACAAGGGCCGTCCGATCTATGAAAGCCACGACGAAATCGTCTATGCGGCCGCGCAGGCCGGCAAGCGCGGCCGTGAGCTTCTGCCCAAACAGCCCGAAACCCGCGCAGTAGTGGATCAGTGGATGGATTGTGCTTCTCTCAAGGGCGATAATCCTGTCCAGGGAAGCCACGAGCGCGCCGGGCACTGTGTGCCGGGCCTCACCTTGCCGCTGTTCGCGACCATGGTCAGGACGATACCTTACCGCGAGATCGCCAAGGGTTTGCTCACACACCCGAACAAAGAACGACCCATGGTTTTCTTGGCCTTGAAAACCCTGGGTATCCACGGCTTGGCCGGTGTCACGCCTTTCATGAAACTCATCCGGCGAAGCCGCGACGACATGGGACACCACCTCGATGCGCTCGGCAAGCAGTGGGAACGACACGGCCAAGCGTGGATCACGGGAGAACGCTTCACCCTGGCTGACGTGAGCTGGGTGGTAATCCTCGACCGCCTAGCCGAAGCGGACTGGGACGAATACTTTTGGGGAGAGGGCCGACGCCCCGCCGTATCCGCCTACTGGAAACGCCTGCGTGAACGTCCGAGCTACGGCCCGGCAATAGATGAATCCCGAGGCGATAGCGTTAGGCGAGGAATGGTTCAACTAAAACTCGCCAAAGCCCAGAACCGCAAGCTACGCGAATCGCTCGGGGTCGCTCGGGGTCGGACCGCGAAATCATGACCAATCCCCCCGTTAATGCACGTGTTTTCTTTCAAGATCGGCGTTTCTCTGCGCTTAGAGACTGCTTTCCACAGCTAGATTTGTGCCGCTAAGAAGCCAAGCTTCTCACTACCCCCGGCTCGACCAGATAGCAGATAGGCGACCGCTGGATCACGCACCAACGATACGCCAACCCGAGTCGCCGGGACTCCGACTGCCCTGCTTTTCTTCACCTGGTACGAAATGCGATCAACGAACTCACAGCCACCCACTGCCAAGGCCTCGGTCCAGTGCGCTACCCGTCTTCCCTGAGATTCTCTCAATGCGGTGTCTATCAGTTGCGAATGAAAAGCGGCAAGATCCGAAACGCGCTGGAGTCCTAGTGTTTCCGCCAGAGCTTGGCGATTAACGATGGCGTATCGGCACGGCGGTGATTGTATCTCATGATACCCGCTGTCCGGCCACCGCCTGGGATGCGCCACCATGCCGGCACGAACCATGTTGAGATCTATATAAGCCATGCACCGAGCGAGATGTTCACCGCTCTCAACGGCGGTAGCATGATAGCGATCTTCCCAAAACGCACCGCGACGATTCTTGCGGCAGTTGTAGGCTTGACCGGTCCGCCCCTCGACCAATTGCATACTCCGCGCGATCTCGCCCTCCCCACGGTCGCGGACCAGCAGATGAATGTGATTGGAGGTCACCTGGTAATCCAGGACGCATAGCTTGTATCGTTTGCGCGCCTCGAACAGCCAGCGGATCCACACACAGCGGTCGCGTCGAAACTTCAAGAGGAAATCTTTTTGGTGGCATCTGTGAGTCAGATGCCACACGTAGCCTGGAACGAAGCACCGGTTAGCGCGTGTCACGTTGTCCCCCCTTGCATAGAGGCTTGAGATTTTTGGCCCAAAATAAAACCGCTAAGGGTAACGAATCGCTTCTTCACCACGCACTTGTCAATTACTGACAACTACTTGGATAGAAGACACACGGTCCGACCCCGCGGAAATAGAGACACACGGTCCGACCCCGCGGAAATAGACCCCGCAGAAGCAGATGACCCCGAGCAACATCGAGCGCTTGATCTGATCGAAACGATCTCAGTGTAGTCAGAACTCTGACACGCGAGATCGTCCAACCTCCCGCAACAGCACGACTATCCCCCTGCCTGAATCTCGAACTTCAGTTTAGATTCCTTAGGTGGACTTTTTTCGTGCGAAAATGGGTCCGCTAAGAGCAAGCCTAGGATCTTACTCCAACCAAATTCTGATATTTTCCAATGACTTGGAACGTCCCAGCGTGGTCCGACCCAATCCAGCCCAGTCCGTAGTGCTCGGCGACGGCTTTCAAACCGGCGATGCGCGCGTCGGCATCGTTGATACTCAATGCTTTTGATATCTTCCTCAGGGCGACGGCAATCTTCCGGCGGCCGGCCTGCGCTTCGGCAGGGTAGTTGGTCTCGTCCATCCACACGGGAATCTCGAAACTCATGTAACGCAGGGCGCGTTTGCTGCGCGGCGGTACGGGCCAGTGGCCGGCTTCGCGATAGTGTAGGGTTACGTGCAAGAGCTGTCCGCAAGCTTGATCGTAGTAGAGCCTGTAGCGAGGGCTGCTGCCCCGGTCTTCCACTATTGGAGACTTATCCGAGCAGAAATGATGCGAGAGTCGGTCTATCATTGCATGCAGATAGATCCCGAGGGCCTCCAAGGACCCCGCTTGGGCGGCCGCCCAAGCGCCGTCCGCAGGGGAGACGATTTGATCGCCAAGCGTAACTTGCTCTTCGTCGGTTCTGACCGGGCCGAACAGGGGTGCCGATAAGGAAAGCGTCGCAGATCCGGGTCCAACTCCGGAGTAACATCGCGAGCCCGCTCCCGTCATTCCGAAGCTGCACAAGCTGTCGCGCCTGCCAAGCGCCCAATCGCGTATGTGATTGAGCGGCCGCTCGGCCCTTGCAAAGGGGCTGGGACGACCCGGCGTTTTGCGGTAAAACAACCTCGATTTGACCTTGCCGCTACGCGCGGCGCGTTTGTACCAGGGAACGTAGTGCAGCCAGAAACCGTACGTGTCGAGGTTGAGCCGGGTAACGCCGTCGATATCGTCGGTGGTGGCCGCTTCCATCGCAGCGCCGCTACTGTCGTAGGGTGTGAAGGTCCCGAGGTCCGTGGCCTGCGAATAAGCCGCGACTTTCAAAGCGTCGGCATCGGCCATGCCGTACAGGCGCGCAATTATCCACGCCGATTCGAAATGCAGCGAGCTTCGCGCATAAAAGCTGCCCGCAATCGTCCTCGCGTAGGTAACCATGCCGCTGAGCACGCCGCCCTCCCCGTCGAGCCCCTGCAAGTCGTTACAATTGAAAGCATCGGCGTTGACCGCGCTTTGCGCGCCGCCGTCGAGATAGCTCTGACAGACGTCTTCGGCGAAGCCGAAAGCCCGCCCGGCCTGCAAGTGCAGCACGACAAGTAGTACCACCAAGCCTGGAGCAAACGCCGGCAAACGGCGCAATCCGACACGCATTATTCTCACCTGAACTCCCCCTTTAACCGAAAGCATTAGCCCGCATTATTCATGAAACCTCTGCTACGAGCCTCAATCGCCCGCAATCTCGGCCCGTGCTCGCTTTTCGACCCTCGACGTACTGTTAGTACGCCTGCGGGCCTCATCGCTGCGCTTGGGCCGATCTCACGGGCGCTT
>JAJRWY010000177.1 GCA_024276575.1 Candidatus Binatota bacterium | reverse complement strand
CGGCCCGTGCGGTAGGCCACCACGTATTCGAGCTCGACGAGCCTCGCCAACTGGCGGCGGAGTGGACGATCCGCCCAACCGAGCGCTTGACGCAGCTCATGCCTCGGTGTCTTTGTCGCTACGCACCGCTGCTGGAGGTAATCATCGGCCAGCACCAACAGTTGCCGGGTCTGCGGCAACAGCGAATCGAGATGGCTCCCCATCGCGTCGCTCAAGAGCCGGTTGGCCCACTCGATGTCTTCGAGCGTTGCTATGACACACTTCTGGCCGTCACGCTCGCGCGTGACCTGCTTTCGCTGATGCTGATGGAGCAGCGTGATCGAAGCGATCAGCGCCAGATACTTCGCGTGGTCGCGCCGCATGCCGGTCTGGTCCGCGCGGAAGGTAAGTTCCTCGGCCCAAGGGATCACCACCCCGAGCGGCTCGAGGAGCCGCTGGGCGTTTTGGTGCAGTCGGCGAATTTCTTGGCAGTCGGTGTCCGTACCGGCCAGTGTGTACGCCGCCCGCTGGCGGCGGTGGATCGCCGCCGTCTGTTCGGGTTGTTCATTCACATGGACCACGAAGAAGCGGCTGACCAGTTCCGCGTCGGGCGATTTGGCCGTGGTGCTCAACAGCATGGCCACCGGCCACTCGACCGTGTACTCTCGCGTCCGCTGCCGGCCCGTGTCGCCCTCCCTTTCGGCCGTGGCGATCGTCAAGCGGCCGTCGCTCTGCAAGAGTTTTAACGCGTAGGCGGCTTCCGTCATGCCCTCTTCTTCCGAGATGGCCAGGATCTTGTGCTTTAGATCCGTTTCGTCCATGTAGTAAAGCGCCTGGCCGGTGAGCGCCGAATACTCCACGCGATCTTCGGGTGGCATGAAGCTCAAGGTTGCATTGAGCAGCGACGTTTTTCCCGCCGCGCTCGAGCTCTGGATCAACACGGCCAACGGCCGTTCGAGTAGCCGGGAGACACACGCCAGGTAGGTGATCAACTTGTTCGTCTCTTCGCCCACTAGGCCGCAGCGGTCGTACGCTTCGAGGATTTTTTCGAGGAGGTCGGGGTCCTTGAGCAGTTCCATTGCACGTCGGATCTCTTCGTTGGTCAGTTCGACCGGCTTTGGTGCGTCGAGTTGGTGCCGGCTGCGGATCCGTTCTTCTTGCAGCTCTTCGAGCTTTAGCAGCAACCGTCCCACGTCCCGCTTGATCGTCTCTTGTTCGACGTACAGCTCGGCCGCAGCCTCGCGGATGAATGTCTTGCGGAGACGCGACACATACAGGTCAAGCGTGTCGACGTGTGCCAGGTCGCGCCGTGAGGCAGTCACACGGACTTTCAGCCGCTCGGGGTTGAGTTGTTTTTCTAGGCCGCGGACGCGATAGTGTCGGTCATCCACACGGACCGCAATGTCTGAGTCGGTCACTTCCACCTCGATTACCGGTTCGGCGATCGGTTCCATGCATTGGGTCAAGCAGTCGTTGGCCATCGTGACGGTTCTCCATTGGGCTCAGTCCGCGCGTACGGGTAGCGCAGAACGGTGTCGAGGTTTTTCGTATCCACGAAAAAACGAAGAGTCTATCAGCGTCTCTCGCGAATGGGCCGCCGACTTGCGTATTCCTCAACGGAGGGTACGCGTTGGAAGACCCTTTACTGATCTACGCAAGAGCTTGCTTCGGTCACGCTTCGAGAGCGCGGCGAGCGCCCTCCTTATGAGGAATGCGGCAAGTCGGCTACCGCGTCAAGTAGCGCGAGCCTCTTTTCCGAAAAGTTTTTCCGCAAGCGCGACGGTCGTCCGGTCTGCGCGTCCGTCGCCTTGCGACCGCGGCGATGGTCTTCCGGGAATCAATGTCTACCTGCGCGGTCGCAACGCGCGGACGCTCTTGCGGCTTTCGCGCCGAGGACCCGTTATGGACCAGGCCGCTCTCTCGGGCTCTGGTTCCGAGAATGACTGACAGAGGGCTCACCCCCTTTCGACTTTCCCTTACGCCTCTGCCGTCGGCCGCATGCCCGCCTTTGGCCCCCCAAAGTCATGGGCCTGGTAAGTCTTTCACACAAAGAGAATCGATTGGCCCATCGACTTTGGGGGGCCTGCGGCTTTCCGGCGAAGCGACCCACGGCGACGGCGACGGGAAAGACGAAAGGGGGTTCGGCGGACCTCCCGCGAGACGCGAAGACGGAGTGGCGCAGCGTGGAATTGGTACCGCGCTGTTGGAACACGAGACAACCCGTCAATCGCTGGCGCGTGGGTGACGTTCCAGGTACGGCCTTTACCGGGCGTGCCTTGCGAGCGGGGATTGGATGGAGGCCGTTTGTTGCGGCGCGCGGGTCAGCAAGGATGGAAGCCGCCCGCCGCGCACGCCCTGGGCCTAAGCAAAGCGGGGCTCCACTGCAGGCTGGCCGCTAGAATAAGGAATTCGGCATCCTGCCTCATGCTACTTTGCCGCGGGCATCCTTGCCCTGGCGGCCATGCGCGGTCGCTACACCCCGGCGAGTTGCGTTTTTCTCGGATGGCAACGTCTTCTCCGCCGGGGCTCCGCTCGACGCTCGGGCCAGCGCTCGCCGTTTGGTGGTTCGGGCTGTTTGGCTTCGGTTTGAGCCGTTTGGCAAGCTACGTTTCATCCCGCTGGTCCGCTTCCTTGGCCCTCGCTGCGCGTCGGCCGCAGCCGCGGGGCCCTGCGGGCCGGCAATCGGGCCCACCGCTCGCTGTTTGGTGATGAACGTCTTCTCCTCCGGTCTCTGGACTCTGGGCTCTCAACTCTCGACTCACTTGGTCCGCTTCCATGGGCCCGCTCGCCGGGAACGTCCCTGTTCCCCCGCGGCATCATGCGGCGCCGTCCATGGCGCCGTGATTGGGTCTTGCTGAGGGGCAACATCCTTCCCGATGGCTTGGCTCGCAATCTCCACTCAGATTCCGCCGGCGAGGAGACTTTTGCGCGCCGGCTACGTGCGGATGGATGGCAAAGCCGATTGTCGCGGCGGATATGTGGGGTGGGCCCTCCTAGTCGGTACTTGATGTGCGGTGAAAGCAAACTGCTTCAGAAAAAGCCAGGCTACCTTCCGATCCGTCCGAAATGACACCAGAGGCTTACGGATTGACCGATTGGGGTTACTCGAACTACAATTAGACTATGAAATCTACCGAGCATATCGAGATCACACCGGGCACGTGTAGTGGCCACCCTCGGGTCGCCGGTACGAGAATACGCGTACAGAACATCGTCCTTTGGACTGAGCAGGGAGAAACACCCGACGAGATCGTTGCGGCGTATCCACAGCTCAGTTTGAGTGACGTCTATGCGGCCCTTGCGTTCTATCACGACAACCGCGAGGAAATGAATCGCCTTATTCAACAGGACAAGGACTTCCTTGCTGAGACCAGCACTAAACACGCACGGTCCGCCTCCTAACCTGCCCTAGGCATGGATGTTGATGCAGATTCGATTCCATCTTGACGAAAGTGTTCGAGGTGCCGTTGCTACGGGATTGCGCAGTCGCGGCATCGACGTAACGATGCCGGCTGAAGTCGGATTGCTAGGGGCAACTGACGAAGAGCATCTGGCGTTCGCTCGTGACGACCACCGTGTTACCGTGACACACGATGACGATTTTCTTCGCCTAGATCATGATGGCTTCAATCATGGCGGCGTCGCCTATTGTCATCAGCAGGCTCGTGCCATCGGTCAGATCGTGCTCAAACTAACATGGCTTTGGCGTTCGCGAACCGCCGAGGATATGCACGGAAAAGTGGAGTTTCTGTGACATGGCTTACCCGATGTGTATCTCGTCATCGGTCGTGTTCGGTGCATAGCTGCCGTGCGTTTCTCACGCGGCCATCGTCCTTGAGATGCCGCCGAATGGTTTCTTGTGAAATCACGTACCTCACCTAAGCTGCAGCATCAATGTCGATGTCTTTCCTGGCCTCTGTGGGCCCACTCGCCGGTGCCATCCATGGCACGAACGCGGCGTCATGCGGCGCCGTCCATGGCACCGTGATTGGGGCTTTTCTTGGCGTTGCGTTTTGCGAGCAGGCTTGGCGCGCAATCTCTACTCGGATTCCGCCGGCGAGGAGACTCTTTCTTGCCGGCTACATCCGTTCGCCGGCGGTCGAAGGAGGCAGCGTCTTCGCGTGGCGCTACGACGCTCACGCCCGTGCAACGTGCCGGTTGGGTTCCGCCGCGACGGCTACGAGCGGGCGGCTAGAAACGCCCTTCTCCTCATAGCACGCCTGTGGCGTGAATACGTCTCGCTCAAAGTCACGGTTGGCGTTGCGCGAAGTGAGCGAGCTGTTGCGCAATCTCAAGCAAGACGGTGGCTACACCACTGTCTGCGACGTGTTGTTGCGGAGAGAACAAAACGTCGCAGAGGTCTAACAAGAGCTGAGGAGTGTCCGGTCGCTCTTGAACTGTAAATACTGATGGTTCTACGCCTTCGGGCAAGCTCTTCCCCGACACAAGATAGACCAAGAATATTCCGAGAAAATGAAACCCTGACGAACTATCTCCAATCGGATTCTCCTCCCTGCGTGCCGATAGAACTTCATCGTCCCCCCCGAGTGATGTTCTGTAATCCCATGCCACGCTTGGTTCTTGCCCCTGATAGTCAAATGGCAGAATCTTAAGGCACCCGTTCAACGCTGCAATGATGTTCCGTGAGTCAAGCTGCCCAAAGAACAATCCGTGATGGTTCGCATATGCCTGTACGGCAGCCGCCTGTGCGACCAACATAGCCGCTAACTTGAACGGAACTGGACCAACTACGTTGACTAGGTCCGCTATACTAACGCCTTCGACTGCCTCTAGCGAAACATACATCGGCACGTCTTGCACAAACGCATCGTGCACAGTGGCCAAATTCTCATGGGTGAGCGAGGAAAACTTGCGTAGTCGTGAAAGCCACCATGTGCGATTGTTCTCATCCTCAGCAAATCGCGAACACAGAACTTCTATCCATACGTTACGTTCGAGAAAGGTGTCGCGCGCTCGGTAGGTCCTAGTCCGCTCGCCACTGTGGTACACATCGAGGAGCTTGTAGTGCCGCAGAAAAAACCCCTTGTACCTTCCCGCGAGAAGCTGTTGGCATTGCCAAGATGTAAGGAGCTTCCCTTCGATCAGGCGACGTACTAGCGAGAATGCGTCAACGCCGTCGGTTCCACGGAAACCTGCCATTGCAAACAGGTTGTCAGGGTCAGATGGCTGTGTATCGAGTACATTACTGGCGATACATGTCTTCGCAAAGTCCTGTGCAGTGATTCGTCGTGTGTGGGCCTCCAGATCATCAACATCGTTAGTTTTACGGCACTCAATGAGAGCGTGCGCGCGTCTTATGTAGCTCACGAGTTCTGTGGTACGTGAACCGCCACAGAGAAAGTACAGGGACGACGAATCTGCAATGCTTGTCATGTGGCTATTGCTCCGAAGTCAGACCAAACCGGCGTTGAGTCGCGGCACTCGTATCCACGTTCGATGTGCAAACAGTGTAGAAAAGAGCTGCAGTGTCTGGTCGCACGGATCGCGTCGACATGAGCATGACAGTCCATGTGCTCGGACATGTCAGGGTTGTCAGGGTACGGAAGGTGATGTTGAACCAGGAGACGGCGTTCGTGGAGGACATGAACCGGTACTGGAACCACCACGCGGAAAGGGCGGAGTGTCCGGGAGATTAGGGCCAAGAGGACCATCTAGATCAATCCATTCACGACCGAATCCCCGTGGTTCCGGGTTCGGAATAGTTCTAGAACGCGGGAGTATCTCCGGATCCACCCACGGATCGATTGTCCTGGGTGGTAACGGTGCCCGGCGTGGACGGCACGTCAGGATCTTGCCACCGACGAAACACAGCCCTCCTTCCAGCATCATGCTAAAGTTGGACGGAACTGGTGGCGCATAGAGAACCCTGATATCTATGCGATAGCAGTAACCATCGGACGCTATCTTGCACGGAAACCCCCACTGGTTGGTAGTGGTCCCATCAGGCCACCAGTAGATCGGATCTCCTTCTGGATCTTCAGTGACGGTAACATCACCAAACTGGGCAAATTGTCCGTCTGGTGGCGAGTCACCTCCACTCGGGCATTTCCCACACTCTGCGAGGCCGCTTGGATCCACCCATATCAATACGCGACTTCTAACGTACTGATAAAGGCTCAAGCTGCCGCCAGCATACCCAATCGGATCCCGCGTTACGAACCGTCCCAACTGCGCGTGATAGAAGCGGTGCCTACACCAGCAACTGGACCAACCGCCACGACGCGCGACCGCATCGGCTATAGCGGTTCGTTTTCTCGCTGCTATGCGCGATGCATGGCCGGGCCGGCCGCTAACTCGCGCGCGGGCGCGCGAGGCGTTTTGCATGTCAAAGATCGGCCCGTTATTCTACCCGATCGGGCCGCCCGATGCGAGTAAATTCTCGGGCCGTGGCCGGCCCGGCCGCGTCAGCGGCCAGGCCGGTAGGCCAGGGACGTCGGACGGGTTGCCTATACGCCGGTGCCGCCTGCGCGATCATTGCCGTCGGGCTTGTGCCGCGAACCGGTGGGATGCGTTCTCGCATGGACTTCGCGGAGCTTGTCGATCGAGACGTGCGTGTAAATCTCCGTTGTGTTGAGGCTGGCATGCCCCAACATGGCCTGGATGTAGCGGATGTCGGCGTCGCCTTCCAACATCAAGGTCGCTGCAGAATGGCGAAACAGATGGCACCCGCCGGGCTTGGCGATCCCCGCGCGCTCGATGTAACGGCGAACCAGCATCGAGAGCTGGTTCGGATGCATCGGACGGCCCGTCTTCGTGACGAACAGCACGCGGCTACGTTGGTTCGACAGTAGCTCAGGCCGTGAGCGGGCCAGGTACTTGTCGATCCACGCCAACGCCCGTTCGCCAATCGGGACCACGCGGTCCTTGCGGCCTTTGCCGCTGCGAATCATCAGCGTCTCGCGCTCCCGATCGATGTCGGCCATTTCCAGTCGGCCCAGCTCTCGACGGCGGATGCCCGTCGAATAGAGCGTCTCGAGCATCGCTCGGTCGCGTAGCCCAAAGATCGTCTCGACATTGATCTGGTCAAGGACTGCTTCCGCCTCGCTTTCGGTGAGCGAATGACGCGGCAACCGCTTTTCTTCCTGGGGCAACTGCATCTCGGTCGTCGGGTTCATCGGGATCAGACGTTCGCGGGTCAGCCACGTGAACCAACATCGCAGGGAGATCAGCCAGTGCGATTGACTCGTGAGACTCAGCGGGCAGCCGTTCCGCTTGCGGTAGTAGAACAGATGACGCTGGTAACGCTCGACCATCGAGCGGGTCACCTCGGCCGCTTGGTGCACTTCACGCTTGGCGCACCAGCGGAGGAACATCGAGAGCGTCGTGCGGCGGACGTAGACCGTGTCGGCCGCGAAGTGGTGCGTCTCCATCCACACCAGGTAACGGTGAAGCATCGTAGCAAGCGATTGCGGGTCGCTCGTGTCGCCTGGGATCGGTTGACGTTGGTGCGTGCGCATGGCGAGACTCTCCTTTTCGGGGTTGGTGAACATCGAGCGCCCAGAGTGGACGCCCGGAGAAAGAAGCCGGGCGGAGCCCGGCCAAAGGACTACGACGACGCGCCGTTTTTTCGCGCCCTATAGGCCATTCCTGGCCCAAAGTGCCGGTTTGCTCAGCAAGTGCTTGTGAACATTGTTGTTAGCATCGATTTCGCAGGCCGCCGGATGGGGGTCGAATGGGGGTCGAATAGGGTGCCGGTTCACCGTAAATGGGTGCCGGTTCGGTGCCGGTTTGCCCCTCTGCAGGGTGATTCGGCACCTTGGTGCTTACTTTTTCCGTGCTCGCGTTGCGCTTTTCCGCAACGAGTTGGGGTCGATCAGACCCAGCAGCACAGGCTGTCCATCGCGACCTTGGCCGTCGTAGAGGAGCTGGTATTCCCGCTGGTT
>JAJRWY010000176.1 GCA_024276575.1 Candidatus Binatota bacterium | reverse complement strand
CGGCCAATGCCGTGCGCTATTGCCTCGAGCAAGGGGGGATAGAGGCCGGAGATCTCGACCATGTGGCGTTCTACGACAAGCCACTGCTCAAGTTCGAGCGCCTGCTTGAGACTTATCTTTCTTATGCGCCGGTCGGCTTCCGCTCTTTCGTCCGCGCCATGCCGGTTTGGCTCAAGCAAAAGCTCTATGTGCCGCGCGAACTTGCGCGCGGACTCGGCGGCGCCTATTCGAAGCGTTTCGTTTTCACTGAACACCACGAATCTCATGCTGCCAGCGCGTTTTTCCCGTCGCCGTTCGAAGAAGCCGCGGTGATGACACTCGACGGGGTGGGGGAATGGGCCACTGCGAGCTGGGGTACGGGCCGCGGCAACCGTCTGGAACTGACCCACGAGCTGCGCTTCCCGCATTCGCTTGGCTTGCTGTATTCGGCCTTTACTTATTTTTGTGGCTTCAGGGTGAACTCGGGTGAGTACAAGCTCATGGGCCTGGCCCCCTACGGAGAGCCGAAGTACGCGGATCTGATCCGCGACAATCTCTTGGACATCAAAGCCGACGGATCCTTTCGCATGGACATGTCCTACTTCAACTATTGTCAGGGACTGACCATGACATCGAAGAAGATGGAGAGCCTGTTCGGCGGTGCTGCGCGCAAGGCCGAGACGCCGATCGGGCAACGCGAGATGGATATCGCGGCTTCCATACAGTTGGTCACCGAAGACATCATGCTGGCCGCTGCCCGCCACGTCCACGAAGTCACCGGCATGAAGAATCTGTGTTTGGCAGGAGGCGTTGCCCTCAACTGTGTCGGCAACGGGCGTATTCTCAGAGAAGGGCCCTTCGACGATATCTGGATTCAGCCGGCGGCGGGTGATGCCGGCGGCGCGCTCGGGGCGGCATTGTTCGTTTGGCATCAGTTGCTGGGCAGGGACCGCGAGGTCAGCAGCAGCGATTCCCAAACCGGGTCCTTACTCGGCCCACGCTTTGAAGATGACGAGATCCGCGCTTTTCTCGACTCTGCCGGAGCCCACTACAGCTACTATGAGGACGAGGACGCGCTCTGCGATGATGTCGCTTCCGCCTTGGCTTGCGAACAAGTGGTGGGTTGGTTCCAGGGGCGCATGGAATTCGGTCCGCGTGCCCTCGGCGCCCGCAGCATTCTCGGGGATGCACGCAGTACCGACATGCAGTCGGTGATGAATCTCAAGATCAAGTTCCGGGAGTCCTTCCGGCCCTTTGCGCCGTCGGTGCTGCTCGAGCGAAGCCCCGAGTATTTCTCCATGGATGCACGCCACGAGAGCCCTTACATGTTGTTGGTCGCTCCTGTGGAAGAGGCCAAGCGTCTGGAGATCAACGGTGCGCAGGCGCAATTGAGCGGGATAGAGAAACTCAAGGTCCCGCGCTCCCAAGTGCCGGCCGTAACCCACGTCGACTACTCCGCGCGAGTACAGACCGTAGACCGCGAGCGCCACGGGCGCTACCGGCGGTTGATCGAGAGCTTCGAGAGCAAGACCGGCTGCCCGGTGCTGATCAACACCAGCTTCAACGTGCGCGGTGAGCCCATAGTTTGCACTCCGCAGGACGCTTATAGATGTTTCATGGCCACCAATATGGATGTGCTGGTGATCGAGGGCTTCGTGTTGCGTAAGCAGGAGCAACCCGATGCCGAGGAAATCGACGTCGAGAAGTACCTGTCGCAATTCCAGTTGGACTGAAGCGGGAGGATCGGGAGTTTTTCGTGGCATTGATGGAGTTGAACCGCAACCCGAGCGAACGTGAGTTACGGCAATTTGCGGGTATGTTTCTGGTTTTCTTCGGGGCCATCGGTACCTATCTGTATGCCTCCAAGGATGCGCAAGGGGCCGGGATCTCTCTAATTGCCCTTGCCCTGCTGCTCGGCATCGCCGGCCTGCTGCGGCCCTCTTCTATTCGTTTGGTTTTCGTCGGTTGGATGATCGCAGCCTTTCCGATCGGCTGGACCATCTCTCACTTGTTGCTGGCCGCGATTTACTATTTGGTTGTTACCCCGATCGCTTTGCTGTTGAGACTTGGCGGCAGCGACCCGATGAACCGGAAGTTTGATCCCGAGGCGCAAAGTTACTGGGTCGAACACCAGGCGAAGCAAGATGCTTCGCGCTATTTTCGGCAGTTCTGAGAACGCCGCGGCTGGGAACGGAGGATTGTCGAATGACCGAGCGTCAAAAAGCGGAAAAAGGCAAGAGCGGCGGAGATTTTGCCGCCCAGGCCGGGCAAGCGCAAAGTGGCTTGGTTGCCGAGTTCTCCGAGTACCTGCGGCAGAACAAGAAATGGTGGCTTACGCCCATCGTCGTCGTACTGCTGCTGGTAGGCGTTTTGGTAATGCTCTGCGGAACCGCGGCCGCTCCCTTCATATACACTCTTTTCTAGCCGGCTGAGCGATGGCGCATCCCTCCACCCTACGGCGCACACTGTTTGCTGTGATCGCGATGGGCTTCGCGCTGGGTCTCAGCTTGGCCGGCGTCGAAGTGCTGTTGCAGTTGGCGGATTACCCGCCCGCCGGTTTCTCTCCGTGGATCCGCTCGGAAACCATGGGGTTCAAGTATGCGGCGAATCTTTCCACGCGAATGAAACGAGGGGAGTATGACGTCGGTTTCGAAACCAACTCTCAGGGTTTGCGTGACGATGAACTCTCTTCACCGGCGGGTGAAGGGGCCGAAGGCGAATCTTTGCGAGTTTTGATGTTGGGGGATTCCTTTACCAGCGGCTACGGAGTGTCCCGGGGAGAATCGTTTGCCGACTTGCTCGAGAAACGGTTGGGAGTGGAAGTGGTCAATGCCGGTGTCGGCGGCTACGAGATCGTCCATCAGCTTCACTACGTGAGAGAAAATGCTGCGGCTCTGGCTCCCGACCTGATCGTCTACGCTCTGTATTTGGGCAACGATATTGCGCAGAATGACGAGTGGGAGAGCCTTCCGGGCAATCGCCTGCGGAGCCGTAAGAAAGTCTACCCGCTACGTCCGCAGCATGAGTTAAAGCTCGAGGCTTTGCTCAAAAGCGTGTTGTACGCGCGCCGGCTACGTGACGCCGACAGCGCCGGAGAGTGGCAACCCTTCCCCGGCTATCTGGCCATGTGCGAGCGCGAACTCGGCGCTGATGCTCGTGCGGACTACCGCATGAGCCGGGAGCTTCTCGAACAACTGCGCGACGCTGTCGCCGAAACCGGCGCGAGATTCCTGGTGGCTTTGTTTTCTTACCGGCAGGTTGTCGAAGACGACGCACGCGCACGCCTTGCGGCGTCGATTCCGGGATTCGAAGCTCGCTACGACCTTGACCGTCCAGCTCGGGAAATAGGGAAATACCTCGAGGAACTCGGCGTCGACTACATCGATCTAAACCCCGCCTTGCGCTCGGCCTATCGCGAAAGCGGCAAGAGCCTGTTCTTTGCCAACGACGGCCATCTGAACACGGCCGGCCACCGTGTCGTCGCCGGTGCTCTTGCCCCGGCGATCGCAGCGCGCTTGCCGATGTGAGCGACGGTTGCGGTTTTTACCGGAAGCTTTCACGGAGCTAATCGCATAGCCTGCGCTACTTACTCGTTTCCGCCTGCCGGTCCGTAGCCGTGATCCCGTTTACACCCGCGGGGGTGATTAGCGGGTTAGGGTAGGGGCATTCGAGTGGCCGGCAGTGTGAAGTGTGGAAGTGGTGGTGGGGAGGGCATGCGTTACGCCGTGGTGATCGCGATACCGCTGCTCTCTTCGTTGACAACCCGTGGCTGCTCTGTGACGCTACCTTGTGGCCGGGCGCCGGCGTCTCATAGCCGGCGGGCGAGACGAAACTCGGAGATAGAAAATGAAGACACTTCTGAAGCTTTTCGGGGTTCTGCTTTTGTTGCTGCTGCTCGGTTTGGGTGCGACCGTGTATTATGCGGACAGCTTGCTCGAAAGGGGTGTGGAGCAGGGTGCGAGTTATGCTCTGGGAGTGGATACCGAAGTCGATTCGGTGAGTGTTGGACTACTTTCGGGGCGTCTGGCCGTTGACGGTCTCAGTATCCACAACCCGCCCGGTTTCGACAGCCCCTACTTTTTCTCATTGGGAAGCGTGCGTTTGCTGCTGCCGCCCAAGACTTTGCTTGAAGACACCATCACGGTGCCGCTGCTGGCTCTCGACGGTATCGATGTGAACCTGGAAAAGAGTGCTGCCGGATCCAACTACCAGGTGATACTCGACAGTTTGAAACGTTTCGAGAGTTCCGAGGCCGGCGGACGTAGCGAAGCGGTGGACGAAGACGGGGGTAAGAGTTTCGTGATCAAGGAACTCAGCATTACGAACGTCAATGCGACGGTCACCTTGGCTTTGCTCGGCGATCAGAAATCGTCGCTTAGTGCGTCGATACCGGAGATCAAGCTTCACGACATCGGCCAGGACTCCGGCGGCGTAGATTTTTCGGAACTTGCCGCGATCGTGACCAAAGCGGTGCTGCAAGCGGTTTCGCGCGCGGGCATCGCTCCGGGGGATATACTCAAAGAACTCAGCGGGGGGC
The DNA here is from genome assembly GCA_024276575.1 of Candidatus Binatota bacterium. Taxonomy (GTDB): domain Bacteria; phylum Desulfobacterota; class Binatia; order UBA1149; family CAITLU01; genus JAJRWY01. The sequence goes on along the minus strand of JAJRWY010000176.1, from coordinate 7,694 downwards.
TTGGCGCCTTGGGGTCGGTAAAACTTGAGTTGCCCAAGGGTATCGAAGGAGTAGCCGGTAAGCTGCTTTCGGGGGACAACAAGGCTTTGGACAAGGCGCTGGAAGATGTCGGCGGGCAGTTGGGTGGTAAGCTAGGCGGTCTTGGCGAGGCCGGCAAGGCTCTGGGCGGTCTCGGCAGCCTATTGGGCGGGAGCAAGGACGAGTGACGTTCGGGTCGGACCTCGTGAAACTCGTAACACGGCCTATGGCGGCTAGGAAATGGCTGGATCTTGACGAATGGGGGCGCAATAAGGTCGGTTCTTGACGAGTCGGTCGTTACTGTCTGCTATTGCCATTCCGGATGGTCGCTTAAAAGGCTAGTTTTCACCGGGAAACGACGTGTCTTACGCAAACGTCCTTCAAGCGGAGGAGCGGCAGGCACTAAGTTTTGCAGGTGCGGATACCGAGAATGCACCGTGCACCCTGCCGTCGGCCCCTATGTCGAAGAGTTGGACCAAGCGAGGTGCGATCGGGGCGGAGGCGCCGGAGATATCGACCACCATGCCCGCTTCACCGTTTAGAGAGCGGATGAAGACCGACGCGTCGAGGCCGGAAGACGCCAACTTCCTGCATAGTCCAACGTAGAACCGAGCCACGTCGGATAGGCCTTCTATCCATCGCAGTGCAGCACTGAACACTCCGCCGGCGTTGCTGGCCGCGCGAACATCATCGGCCAACATTGCGGCGAAGGCATCGACATCGCCGATTGCGATCAATTCAAGCGTTCGTTGCAGCAGGGCGAGCCTCTGGGCGCTTGGAGATTGCAGACGCGGTCGCGAACTAGTGGGTACTGTCGTCAGGGGCGAGGCGGCCTCGTGTACGGTGCAGCGCGGTTTTTACAGCAGCCACGCCGCAATCGAGAATCGCCGCGGTTTCGGCTCCCGAGAAGTCGAGAACATCGCGTAGCAGCAGTACCGCACGCTGTTGCGGGGTCAATCGTTCCAGCGCAACGAGAAAGGTATAGGAAACGTTCTCCGCCAAATCGTGCCGTGTTTCGGCGCCTATCTCCCGGGACGGCGGGCGCTCGCGGTTTGCAGCAGAGCTTTCGCTAATAATGCAGGTTCACTGAAAAGACCACGTCCGGAGTAAGCGAGAGCTTACAGGAAACTTCACTTTTATCACCGGTATCGTGCCATGAAACGGCGGTCGATCCGGTCTTTTAGAAGCATTACCCACCGGCCTTCGAAAGCGAAAGCCATTTTGGCGCCGATCGCCGTGGCGTCTCCGAGATTGAGAAGCGAAAGGAATTCAGGCTGGGGACGGTAACTCAGCAGCGCTTTCCCTGCCAGTGCATTGTGCAGATTCTGCGCGAGTATAGGGCCGCAGCGCACCGCGTAGACGCCGGCTTTCCTCATACCGTCGAGACTCGCGCAGTCGCCGGCCGCAAACAAAGTGTCGTGGCCTAACACCTGCAGGGTCGGCCGTATTCTTACGAAGCCGCGTTGATCCAAAGGAAGGCCTCCCTGGCCAAGAAAAGCGTGCGCAGCGGCCCCCGGCACCCATACCACAGCGTCGGCTTCGATTCGGTCCCCACTAGCGAGTAGCGCGGACCGCTCATCGAGCGCGACTATCTCGGCGTTGGTTCGCAGGACGATGCCGCGCCGCGCGGCGGCGTGCAGCACACGCTGCCGTAGGGGCTCGTGAGAGCCGGGCAGTAACCGGCTCTCGCGGTGTGCGATCATGACCTCAACGGGCTGCCGTATGTTTTGGCGAAGCCGCGCGTCGAAACAGAAGGCGAGTTCTACACCGCCAGCGCCGCCGCCGACGACCAGCAAGCGAAACTGACTCTGCCGTCGAGGCGTGTGCGCCGCAGCTATGAGAGCCTGCGTCTTCGCGAGCAGCTGCGCAATGGGTCTCGCCGGAAGGCTGTACTTCGCGATGCCCGGCAACTCCCGCCCTACGACTGTGGAGCCTACATTGATCGAAGCCAGGTCGTAACTGACGCTGCGGCCGCTGCGTGTGTAGATGCGGTGCTCGTCCGCATCGATGCGAGCGGCCGCATCAATGACGATTTCTGCTCCGGCCCGCCGGGCGAGTTCCGCGGCGTTGATGCACAGTTCGTCCGCCGCATACTGGCCCGCTACGAAGCCGGGGACCATTCCCGAGTAGACCGCGGTTGCTGAGTCGACCAGCAGAGTCAGACTTGCTCCGGTGGGCGGCTGCAAAGCCCATCGTCGCAGCACTTCAATGTGTGAATGCCCGGCGCCGGCCAGCACCACACGGCGTAAGGCGCTCATGTGACCACTCGCAGCGCTGCCGCGTCGTCTACAACGCGACGACGGCTTCTGTGCGGCGTGCTCTCATGATGAGCAGTTCTAGTTTCTTGCATTTACGATCTCCAGACTCTGCCGCTTGCTCCACCTTTGCTACGCTCTACCAGCTTAATCTTGGTTACACGGTAGCGCCAAACCGGCTGTGGGATGGAAGAGGCCCTGCATCCCGGTTTGCCAAGCGTCCTCCGCTATCACTGCTTCGGCTACTATGCGAGATATAGGGACGAGAATGCGAATCTCTGACCGGCGAGCGCAAGCCCGCCGCGATGATTGAATAGGGGGCAGTCGTCCTCGAGGCTGTATGTGATGGAAGCAGGACAAAGCTCGAGACTGAGCCAGGTGGCGATGAGTGTGTGTGACCTACGCAAGACTCATCAATGGTATATTGACGTTTTTGCCTTCGAGCCCGGTGGGGGAACCGAGTCCTTCAAAGGCTGGGGCGCCGAGAAGGTTCAGGGTCTACCCGGCGCATCGTCGACTTGTTGGTGGTTGCTTGACAAGCAGGATTTCTTCCAGTTGGAGCTGTTCGAGTTCAAGCGGCCCAAGGCCAAGCCGGCTCCGCCCGACCGTAGCCGTGCCGACATCGGTTACGCGGGCATCGGTATCCACGTTGACGACTTTGACGCTACACTTCAGCGCGCTGCTGCTTTTGGATCACCGCCTTTGAGCGATGCTGCCGGAGAGCCGGGCAGGCGAAGAGTTTGCGTGCGCGATCCGGAGGGCCTTTTCGTAGAGATAATGGAAGACGATCCGCGCCAGGGCCGCGGCCGCTTGCGCCCACGACAGGGCGTGCCGTCGGTGCTGCGTTCGATCACCGTGTCGGTGCCTAAATTGGAACGTTCGCGCACCTTCTTCATTGACGGGTTGGGTTGCGAGGAGGCCCCCGGCCTTTGTTTGCACGGGTCCGAGCATGAAAAACTGTGGGGCCTGGAGGGAGCGCGCAGCAAGTCGCTGTTGCTTTGGGCCGGCGATATTTTGGTGGAGTTGGTCGAATACTTGGAGCCGTCCGGGCGTCCGCGGCCGGGTGACTACAAGATCTCCGACCAAGGCTTGCTCAACATCGCTTTCGGTTTCCGTAAACGCTCAGAGTTGAACCGTGTGCTGCGCTCCGCGCGGGCGGCGGGTGCGCGGCCGAACTTTCCGGTGATGGAATTGGGCAACTGGGGTGTGGTCTACGTAAACGACCCGCAGGGATTTTCGGTTGAGCTTCTATACGTTCGCCCTTACTGGGACCGGCGCATGGGCTTTGCCCCGGCCCCGGCGGATTGCTGCGTCAGCGAAGATCTGGTCGTGAACGCCGCGCCCGAGCTATTGTGGGAGCGCATCGTCGATCACGAGAATATGAGTTCCTGGTGGCCCTGCCAGCACAGCAAGCTGTTGGAAGAAGGCGAGGGCCGCAATGGTCCCGGTGCGCTGCGCGAAATCCGTGACGGGCGCTCGGTGTTGCGCGAGCGGATCACGGCTTGGGAACCCGGCCGCCGTCTCGACTACCGTTTGCTTAGCGGGGCACCGCTCAAGTACCATTTCGGCCGTTTTTTCGTCGAAGACGCCAGCGGCGGACGTACGCGATTGCGTTACTCGATTCGCTTTGCACCCAAGATCCCGGGTAGCGGCTGGCTGCTGCAGCGAGTGGTCGGTGGCATGTTGAGCAAGGCCCTGGCCAAACTCAAAGTCATGGTCGAGAGCGAAGCGCGGGCGCTTTCTCCGTAGCGGTGGACAGGGCACCCGTCATCTTGGGCCGAGATTGCGCGCGCCTGAGGCTGGTAGCAGAACTTTTTATGAATAATACAGAATAACGCCGGCTAGTTGATATCGCCGGCGGGCAGCGTGGCCTTGGCGCGCCGAAGTTTATAGCGCGCAGGCTCCTGACTCGGCGCTGCGGCTCCTGTAAGCATATCGAACGACGGCTGCGGCCCACGCCGCCTGAATACCGTGACGTTATGGCGGCGGAAAATCTGCGGGGTGATATCGACGTAGTATCTTCCGCGCCAGGACAAGGCACCGGGGTAAAGTCCACGTGACAGCAGTATCAGATCGGGAAGTTTCCCGTCCTTCAGTGGCATCCAGTTAGGTTTGGCTTTCACCTCGCGAACGGTGTCGTCGAAGAAGAAGCCGTAGGGGATGTGATTGTCGACGTGATTGAGGCCGAGGAGGTGGGTGCAACCCACCGCCCACACGCTGTCGAAGTGTTCGAGGTACACGCTGACCAGTTCTCCGAGTTTGAGTTGTTGCTCTAGCGTGACTTTGGCCGGGAATTGATAGCGTTGCGCACTTATCCACGCAGTGCGCAGCAGTAGCGCCGCGCAAATCGTTCCGAGTACGAAGCGCAGAGGCCATAAGGCACGGCTCGACATCAAGTTTATCAACCCGGCGATCGTGCAGCCCAGGGCGACGGCGAAGTAGGGCTGTAGCAGGAGCAGGTCCGGGTAGGCCTGATGATCGAGCAGCGTGAATGCCAAGCACACATGGAATGACAACCAGAACGCCGTCCATCCCGGATTCAACTTGGCACAGTGCCAAGCCCGGCGAGGTCTCAGCGCGATGAATAGCCACAAGCATATCATTACCACCGCAAACATTTCCGGGAAGATACGGCCTATGGAGAATACCGGGCGGCCTTCGCGTACTATGAACATCAGGCTTGGCCACAGTTCGAACGGATTGGTTCGTGTCGACGCCGGCATGATGTAGGCCTGTCGCAACTGCTCGGCCAAGGCTCCGTGCCACCAGAAGTATGCCTCGTACGAGCCGGCAGCGATCAGCGCGCCGGCTGCCACACGTACTAGTTGCTTGAGAGGGCGCGGGCGAAGAAGAGCAGCCGCGATTGCCGCACCGAGTACGGCAATCGCGGGTTGCCAGCACAAAAACGCCGCCGCGCCCGAGAGCCCCGACTTGAACCAATGCTTGCGTGTAACCTGCAAGTGGGTAAGCAGCAAGAAGAATACCACGAAGACTTTGGGTCTCATGCCCATCGATCCTTCATGGAGAAGGCCCCACATGCATAGCATTGTGAGTGCGCTCAGATGTCCGGCCAGCACGCTGCCGCTTAGTTCGTAAGCGAGCAGCCAAGCCAGCGATATCGAAGCCGCCGTGATTACGACGCTGAGCGCGCGCCCGGAGCTGATATCATCGAGCCCGAACACACGCCCGATTTTCATGGCCCCCGCCGACATGAAGCAACTGAGCATGTTCTTGGGATCGATATGAGAGATGTGTGGAGGCACGCCGGCGGTGATTCGCTCGGCGATGTAGAAATAGTGTTGGTTGTCGGCCAGCAGTGGTTTGTCTGCGGCATGGTAATATATACATGCCCCCAAGCCTACGGCGAAAAAAACACAGGAGAACACCGCTCCGATGATTCTGTGGCGCACGCTAACCGCTCTCCTTCGACTTCATGAGAGCCACGATGCTGGCGTTCCCACCGTCGATTGCCAAGCTTCGCGGGGTCATCCCGTGACTATCGGGCAAGTCCGGATCGGCATCTGCCTCGAGAAGTAGGTGAGCCGTGCGTAGACGGCCATACCAGGCAGCAAAGCTCAGTGCGCTGCGCCCGGTGGCACTACGGTGGGATGGATCGGCACCCGCCGCCAGCAATAACTCGACGACTTCACTGCGGCCCTCGGCGGCTGCGATCATCAACGGGGTCCACAGATAGCGCGGACCCGGGATTCGTATCTGTATATCGACGGAGGCCCCACGTTCGAGTAGGATTCTTACCGTCTCTATTCGTCCGCGCCGTGCTGCCGCGAACAACGGGGTTTCGCCGCGCTCGCCGGGAGTATCCAAAGATTCGCGGTGCTTGACCAGATCCTCGACCATCCGGTCAAGCCCTGCCCTGGCCGCTAGCATCAAGGGGTCTTCCAGCCTCGATTTCAAGCCTTGCAGGTTGGCGCCCGCTTTGAGCAGTTCGCCGGTTATCTCTGTGTAGTCGTTATCGACGGCTAGGCTCAGGGGGTTTAATCTCAATCGTCCAGTCTTGTTGGGATCGGCTCCACGTTCGAGCAACAGCGCGGTCGATGTCAGGTCGCCGCGCTTGACCGCGTGCATCAGTACGGTGAACCCGTCGTCGTAGATGGCGTCAGGCGAGACGCCACGGTCCATGAGCATTGCCATTACTTGCGGGTCGCCCATGGCAAGTGCTCCCAACAGAAGCTGCGAGCCCATCTGTGCTTGCAGGTCAACCGATGCGCCTGCGTTGAGCAAAAGGTGCGCGGCCTCGCGTTGGCTGCTGTCTATGGCTGCACTCAAAGCCGTGTAACGTTTGCCGGCAATGGCGTTCAACTTGGCTCCGGCCACCAAGAGGGTCTTTATTACTTCGAGATGGCCGTGCGCGGCCGCGCGCATCAATGGAGTCAGCCCTCGTTTCCCGGCTACGGCCTCGATATCGGCGCCCTCGTCGAGTAGGAGTTCTATGGCTCTTTCGCTGCCGTGCATGGACGCAACCATCAAAGCGGTTACATTCCCACGTCCGCGAGCGTCTACGTCGACGCCATGCTCGAGGATCTTCTTGATCTTGCGCACATTGTCGCCGCGCGCGGCGACAAGCAACTGTTTGACTTCCTTGTCACCAGCGCGTCCGGCACCGGCGCTTGGCGGTGTAGCGACGGTGATTAGGGCCAGTAGCGCGAATACGAGAAGATTACGGATCATTTCATTTTCAGGGATACGCCCCGAGGAACGAACTCGAACATTGTCGCATTGCGGCCGGGGTAATTACACTCATTGCAGGCCAAAGTCTCCACTATTGAGCCTCTGCTCCTGGCTTTCGTCGTTTATTCGTCTGCCCCCGGCCATCGTGTCGAGGTCGTGTTCAGGCTGGTGGGGAAATCTGCAGGCAAACGGCGAAAAGTACGCGCGGCCTGACTGTGGCGCAGCCTGTCCGGATGAGTACGGTCTGAGCCTCATGGTCGTGAGCCAACGCCCTTCAGAAGTCTCCGAGACAATCTTCGCACAGTGCAACAATTTCCTGGCGCTTCAGCTCACGAACAACGCCGATCAGAACTACGTGAAGAGGCTATTCCCGGACAATTCAAGCGGGATCACGGACATTCTCCCTAACCTTGCTCCCGGCGAATGCGTTGTTGTGGGTGATGCTGTTTTGCTTCCGGCCGTTGTCCAGATGCCTTTGCCGAAGCCTGAACCGCATTCAAGAAGCGTTTGTTTTCACAAAGAGTGGAAAGAGCCGTGGCGGGATGTCACTTTCTCGAATGTGATCACCCGCTGGAGAAAGGAGTAGAGTGCCCAACACTTATCAGGCCCCCGGTTGTCAAGAGGTAGACGACCACGTCGCCGGCTAGATCTCCCCGGCTGTTGTTCTCGGTGACCATCATGGGCGTTCCCTGCTCTGACTTCGTTTCACAGTCCTGGCTGCAGCTCGGCGCT
>JAJRWY010000018.1 GCA_024276575.1 Candidatus Binatota bacterium | reverse complement strand
TGCTCGGAGTGCCGGTGGGCATCGTCTCCACGGGCCCCGGCCGTGACCAGACCTTGATTTTGTCCGATCCCTTTGCAGGCTAAGCCGGACAGACCGAACCGGACGGAGCGAGTTGGCTGGACTGGGCCCGGCGGACTGAATCGGCTGGACTGAACTGTCTGGACTGTGCCGGCTGGACTGGGCCGGCTGGACTGGGCCGGGCGGACTGGGCCGGCTGGACTGGGCCGGGCGGACTGGGCCGGCTGGACTGGGCCGGGCGGACTGGGCCGGCTGGACTGGGCCCGGCGGACTGGGCCGGCTGGACTGGGCCCGGCGGATTGGGGCGGAGGGACCGAGCCGGCTCAGGACTGCGCCGGGGTTGGTACCGCGTCGAGCGTCTCAGTAGGCCGCCGCTACGCCGCCTTTACGCGGATCGGAAGCCGCCCGGATGAATCTGTGCCCGTTTTTTTCTACGAGTTCCACCGCTTGAACGGCTGCCCCCGCCGGCAAGACTTTGACCTTATGGCCGCGTCGCGCCAGCGATTCGCGTAGCGCTACGGGCATCTGTTCTTCGACTGCGAGGACCTCCGGGATCCACTGATGGTGCAGTCTTGGCGCCGCCACCGCCGCGGCCGCATCCAGGCCGAATTCGATCACATTCAAAATGGTCTGCACGGTTGCGGTAATGATGAGCGGTCCGCCGGAGGCCCCAGCAACCAAGCGTACCCGGCCGTGGTCGAGTACTATTGTCGGCGACATGCTCGACAACGGACGCTTGCCCGAAGCCACTGCGTTGGCCTCATTGCCGACTAGGCCGAAGGCGTTGGCCACACCCGGCTGAATGCTGAAATCGTCCATGGTGTTGTTCAGTACGATGCCGCGGCCGGGGACGCCGAGGCCGCTGCCGAAAGCGGTATTGACGCTGCTGCTGCAGGCAACCGCGTTGCCGTCGGAGTCGATTACCGAGATGTGCGTGGTTCCCGAATCCACCGCCGGAGGCGTGATAGTACCATAGTGAGAAGAGGGGACCGGGCGCACGGCGCTCAGACCATTGCGGATCTCGTTGATATGGGCGCTCGCCGTCAGCCGCTCGATCGGAATCTTTACGAAGTCCGGGTCTCCGTAGTAGGCAGCGCGGTCGGCGAACACCGCCTTGAACACTTCGGCAAGCAAATGCAGGTAGGTGGACGACTGTCGGCCGAGGTCGCTAAGGGAATAGGGCGCCAGAACCCCCAAGGCTTCGGCCATGGTGCCGCCTCCGGAACTCGGCGGAGGCATGGTGATGAGTTTGAACCCCTCATAATCGACCAGCAACGGGCTGCGTTGTAGCGCCTTATATGAGGCTAGGTCTTCTTCGCTAAGTATGCCGCCGGCTGCGGCCACGGTGGCTACTATGTCGCGCGCGATTTCACCGCGGTAAAAGGGGCCGGCGCCTCGTGCCGACAGTAATTCCAGACTCGCCGCGAGATCGCTGCGCCACAGGTGCTCGCCTGCGCGGTAGGGGCTGCCGTCTTCGTGTAAGAATATCCGTGACAGAACGGGGTCGGCGGCCAGTAAGTCGCGCTTGCGTTCGATGGTGGAGGCAAGGTGATCCTCGACCGTGAATCCTTCTGTGGCCAGGCGTATGGCGGGAGCGGCGACGCGCGCCATATCGAGCTTACCGAAACGCTGCAGCGCCAATTCCAAACCGGCTGCTTCGCCTGGAACCGCCACCGCCAATCCACCCTCACGACTCGCTCTGGAGTCGGCCTGCCCGTCATGCACGTACATGTCGCGCCTGGCCGCCGCGGGGGCTCTTTCCCGGTAGTCGAGCGCGTGCGCGCGCCGCTCGGCGGCCAAATAAATGACCATGAAGCCGCCTCCGCCAAGGCCTGACGACGACGGATTTACCACGGCAGTGGCAAGGGCGGCCGCTACCGCGGCGTCTACCGCGTTGCCTCCGGCCCGAAGTATTTCCACCCCGGCCTGCGAGGCGAGGCGGTGTTCGGCGGCGACCGCGCCATGTTCGCCGCTGGCTTGGTAGCTCTCTGCATCCTGTCGTAGCTGCGCCGGGCACGGCGTTGCTATAGATATCGCCGTCGCGACAAGGGCGGCCCTATACAAGGGCTGAAGAAGCATTTTGCGAGGCTGCTTGGCGCGCTGCATTCCCGCCTTCTAGAGTTCCGCCTGTGTATTTGCAAGGTAGCGTTACGATGGCGTGTTAACATGGCGCTGCTGCGGCTCGGTAGTACGGCCGCCGCGGTGTTGGAATGGTACCATAGCGTTTCCGTGGCGCTGCGGCGGGTGTTGCCGTGGCGGTTGTTTGCCGTAGTGCTGAGACAGGTGTTGCCGTGGCGGGTATTGGCGTGGTGTTGTAGTGGTGCCGCGGCGCTGCCGTGACGTCGGGGGCTGCAGAGTTTACCTTGTCGTGCGATTGATGCTGAGATGAACGGGGTGAATCTTCGCGCGAGCGCTCATCCGCAAGCCATGGAAACCACAGTGATAACAGCGCCGGATCCAGCCGAAAAGAAGTTCTACCTGCGGAGCTTTCGCAACCGTTGCTTGACCATTCAAGTGCCCGATGCAGCAACCGTCAAAGTCGTGGCGCCGCTGCTCGAGGAGCTGCGGGCCAATGAGACCATGGTACTGCTGCTTGCGCCGGCGGTTTCGGCGTCGTTGCGGCCGTTACGGCTTACGCGCAGGGACCTGGCCGGCGGACCTGCGCGCTTAGCGGCTTTGAGCGCTCGCTTACTGGAAGACGGTATCGCTTATGTCCGCCGTCCCGCCTCGCTTCGCGCGCCGGCGGTTTTCGCCTTCTCGCGTGAACTCGCGCTGGCACTGGGCTCTGCGAAAATCGTGGTGGTTGATGAGCGTGGTGCTTTGCGCAATCGCGGTGGCCGGCGTTCCTTCGTCAATGCCCGGGCCTTGGCCCGCGTGGTAGGCGCCGGAACTTCCTGTGGCGGATGGAGTAGCGGGGAACTGCAGGAGATGCTGCTTGCGGTTCGCTCGGGCATCGATTTCATCAACTTGACTGCGGCAGCGGGTTTGGCGGCGGAACTCTATAGCTACGAAGGCTCCGGTACCCTGATAACTGCGCAGGATTATTGCAAAGTAGAAAAACTCAGAATTGATCAGTTTCACGAAGCTAGGCGTTTGCTTCTACGCGGTGAGAGCCAAGGCTTCTTGCTGCCACGCAGCGAGGAACAGCGCGCTAGGCTCTTGCTTTGCGGTTACGGAGCTTGGTTCGGCGATCGCCGCGTGGCTGGAGTTGCGGCTTTGGAAACCGAATCCTACAGGTCCCAGCGTTTGGGCGAGATTGCGGGTTTGTACACAATCACACGTTTCAAAGGTGAGGGCGTTGGGGTAGGCATTATCAAGAAACTCGAAGAGGTCGCTCGCGCTGCAAAACTGCGGGCGCTGTTTGCCTGCACGTCCAACGACCGGGCGGCGGCCTTCTTCCTGCGCCAGGGCTTCGAGCAAGTTAAAAGCGCTCGCGTGCCCGCGAGCAAACGGCGTAGCTGGCCGGCGGGGCATCGTGCCGCGGTCTTCTGGCGCGACCTCTAGCGGCCGCGCCGACAAGGATGGGAGAGGACTTTGGCCCTATATTTAAAGACTCTCGGGTTTACCTTGTGCGTGGCGGGTTTGGCCGGGTCGCTGTATTGCTGGCAGGGAGTGCGCAACGACGAGGGCTACTATCGTGCGGCTCGTGCCTTGGAGAAACACCCAGGTAATGTGCTCTACACCAGAGAATTCAAGATAGCCGAGCCCCGGCACATGCTGCTGCTGGCCGGCACTTTTTCGGCCCTGCCTTGCGGCTTGGTGTGGGGTTCTTTGTGCTTCGGCGTGGCATCGTTGATGGCTTCTCAACGGCGTTCCTGAGCCTCTACGAAAATCGATATCCGCAGCCCTGTGAGGTTTGACTTTGGAAAAGGGCTGCCGCAGCGTGTCACGTCCTGAACTTGGCGGTGTGCTCCAAGTCTTGACTTCCGCTGCCGGGGTCGGCAGGCTTTACAGGTACTCCGGTCACTTGGCCGGGTATACAGAGCCGACCGGTTGTGGATGTTGTGGAGGAGAGACGGAGAAAGGCCTGGGTCGTTCCCTCGGGAATGCTTTTCGGAAATGAGCCGAAAGTCTTGTCCGGACTCGTTGTGGCTGAGGTGGCGATAGTCTTCTAAAGCACACATGAACATCAAGAGTTTACCGCTCACTCAGTGAGGGAGCGGTTTTGGTTCCGGGAAAATCCCCGCGGCGGGTGCGGCGGGGGCCGGGATGGGCCGAGGGCGGTCACTCAAAGACCGGCCGTGTCGGTTCTGCATGAATGCCAGGCGGCAAGTGAACTGGGAAAGAGGAAGTGAGTAAGGAAGTCTCAAGAAGGAGGACAGTGATGAGAAAACTGTTGGTAGTAGCAGCGGCGGGACTGTTTATCGCAGGTTTTGCGGGAAACAGCTTTGCTGATGATGAAGACGGGTATGATGTGACCTTTGGTGCATCGGCCTCTTATACGTATGATTTCAACGACCCCGATGTTCTGAACCAACCCGGCGGCTCGGCCGTCAATCAACTCACCTACGGTAGCCGTGAACAGGACGAGTCTTTCAACATCGACCTGGTGCAGATCGGCGTGACCGGCCAGCGTGGCCCGGTGATGTACGGCGCCAAGGTCGATTTTGGCGATCTGGCCACACTGGCGGGTGATTCCTCTGACGGCGACGTCGCCCTGCAGGAAGCCTACCTGGCCATCGAGACCATGGGCCTCACGGTAACCGCAGGACGTTTCGCGACTCCGATCGGCTACGAGGTGATGGAGCCTTGGGCCAACGCCAACATCAGCCGTTCCGTCATCTGGAACTTCATGCCGGTCAACCATGACGGTTTGATGGTAGGCGGCTCGGCCGGGCCTGTGGACCTGGCGATAGGTGTGGTGAACGGCTTTACGGTAGCAGACCCGATTGCGAACAATCCCGATGATGAGTACGGATTCATTGCTTCGTTGGGAACCAACGTGGGCGGCATTGATCTCAACCTCGCTGCGATTTACACCGAGGAGCAACAGGTCAACGACGTGTTCGAGATCAACGCGATCGGTTCGGGAAGCTGCGGGAACTGCCGCTATGCCTTGGAGTTCACCTATCTGGAGAGCGATCTGGATAATAATAGTGGCGCGACGAGTTTGCCCATCGGCGATATCAACGACACTAACGCTTTTGGCAACTCCGAGGACTTCGATCTGTGGGATATCACCGCATACTTCGGCATGAGCCCTTGCGAGCGGTGGAATATCGACGCCCGTTTCAGTTGGACCGACTGGACGATCAACAACTACGGTGGCTACGCTCTATCGTCTAACGATTTCAGTGACCAGATGTGGAGCGTAACGCTTACGGCCGGCTATGACGTCACCGAAGACGTGCAGGCTCGCATCGAGTACCGTCACGACGAAGCCGACGACTCGGCGTTGTTTGCCGACGACGACAGCACCGGCAGCAACCCCGACCGCTCGATCGATCTCGTCAACATGCAGTTGGTCTGGGCTCCCTAAGCTTCGATCTTGTAAGCTAGGGGCGAAAGTCCTGATTGTAGAGGAAGGGATCCCCGCATGGGGGTCCCTTATTCAGTTTCTCTCAACGTTCGATGAGAATGCGTACCGCATCTCCGTCGCGTAACACCGAAATCACGCAATAGCCTTCCATTTCGGCTGCGCGCGGCACATCCTGCTCGGCACGAGGGTCATCGACCAGCAGTTCGAGTAGGGTCCGGCGTGGCAGATCCTCCAGGGCGGCCTTGGCTCGTGCCCAGTTCAAGGGACATTTGACGCCCAGAAGGTCAAGGCAGCGTTTTTCTCTCATCCCGGCTTGGTCATGCCGTATTCGGCCAGTTCGATCAATTGTCCCCTTGCCAATGCCTTTGTTTTTCGGTTAGTTTCAACGATAAAGACAGGCTACGGCCCGCCAGGACGATGAGCGTACGCTCCGTCCGGTTCGTTTTACAGCGAAGAGGAGAGTTTTTGATGAGGATTAGTACGAGGAACCTGTTTCTTGCCGGCACCTGCGCGGTGTTCTTGATTAGCGCTTCGGATGCCGCCGCCCAGGGTTTCAGCAAGGGACAGCTCAAGTGCCGGCAGACCATTGCCAAGAGCGCGTCGAAACTGGCTAGCACGATGGCCAAGACACTGGCGGGCTGCCACAAGTCCCGTGCCAAGGACGCTGCGTTGTCGGCAATCGATTGTAACGACAGCGGGCCCGCCGGTGCCGACAGCAAAGGCAAGGTTCAGAAAGCCAAGGACAAGTTCACTGCGGCAGTAGGCGGCAGCAAGGACAAGTGCGCAGGCATCGTTCCCAGCGATATCTTGTATGTCGGACCTTGTCCGGCTCCCTGCACTGCGGTAGGCGCGCTCGGCGATATGGCGGCGGTGTCGACCTGTTTGCAATGCCTGGTCGAGGCCGAAGTCGAAGGCTTGAGCATAGGTGTGCAAGGAACTCCGCTTTCTCCTCTGGATAAGAGCGTGGCCAAGTGTAATGACACCATCGGCAAGGCTTACGGGAAGATACTCGCTGCTGCTTTGAAGGACCTGACTAAGTGTCAAAGCACGGCCGAGAAGAAGAGCGGTGTGACCACCACTACCGATTGTCTGGCCGCTTACCCGAGCGCCAAGGTGCAGTCCGCCGTAGCCAAGGGAAGGGGGAAGGTTACCGATAAGTGCGGGCTGACGCCGACGCAGTTTACCACCGACCTCGACACCTGCGGCGGCACGCAGATTGAAGTGCGCGATTGCGTTTCGGCCGACTCGCAAACCGCGGGTGGTGCGCTGGGCGCGAAGATCCTCGAGCTGGCGCTTACCGTCACCACTACGTCGACCACTACGTCGACCACGTCGACTACCCTGCCGCCGGCCGATCCGGCTTGCCCGGTACGCGGCGAGTTGACCATCTGGGCCGGTATCAGCCAGGAGGTTTGCGCAAGCAATGTGGATTGTACTGCTCCGCGCACCTGCGACACCGGCTTGGGGCTTTGCACCACGCGTAGCCGCATCGATTCGGGCTTTACCGGGTTGGGGCATCGTGGTGACGTCAACGGCCAATCGCCGAATTACGGTTTCCTCAACTGTCCGGGGCCGGCCACACCCAGCGGCTGCGGCGTATGCCAGGTAACCGGGATCGATCCCTCGATCGGCAATTGCCGTTGCGCCAATGACAACCGTGCGATTTGCGACCAGCCCTTCCAGGCCGACGCGGTAAATTGCGGCGGTGATATCTGCAACTGCTATTTCGGCGCTCCCTTGCCGCTCAACGCTTCGGGTGTTGCCGTGTGCGCAGTCAATCGCTTCTCCGCAGACCTCAGCGGGACCGCCGATGTCGATCTGGGCGCGGGTGCGATTAGCGCCAAGCTGCGCACCAAGGTCTTCAACGGACTCAGCAACCGTATACCGTGTCCTTATTGCGGCGGTACTTGCAGCGGCGACCCGACGCTGTTTTGTGCGCAAGACTCCCATTGCGACCTAGCGACTTGCGATTTCGGATTTTGCCAGGGTAACTCGACGGTTACCTGCGCGGTCAACGCCGATTGCAACAAGGGAACCTGCACGGGTCTCGATCCGGTGGCCAATGACGGGGTGCGCGGCGGAGTATGTGCCGGCGGCATTGACGAAGGCCTGCCTTGCGACGTGATGGCCGTAAACAGCAGCTTTCCGGCCAGTGGCGGCGGTGGACACAGCCTCGACTGCTTCCCGGATCCGCTTTCCAATACCTCGGGCCAGGGCTTGCGTATCGAGTTGACCCAGACTACGGGCACCTCGGGTCCGATCGCCGCCCAGGTTAGCTGCGGCGGCATTTTCGCCGGCTTCAACTGCCCCTGCCGCGTGTGTGGGGGGGATCCCAGTGTGGTCTGCAACACCGACGCGGATTGCGCGGCGGTGGGTGCGGGATTGTGTGATGCCAACGGCGGATCTGGTTCGGTGTTCAACCAGCCCAACTCTTGCCAGAACAGCAGTGGAGGGTTCAACGGGCTGTGCACCGACCTAGGCGGTGGCTTTGGTGAGTGCACCATCGGTCCCGACGACAACTACTGCGACGGGCAGGTGCGCGCTGACGGCCGCGGTATCATTACCTGCAGCAGTAACGCGGATTGCTCCGGGACCGGAGGCGGGCCTTGGGGCAACTGCACCATCGCGGAGCGTCGTTCGTGCTTCCCGGATCCGCTTTCGGCGACCGGTCAGGCTGATCCCACGGCACCTGTGGGTGCGGCGGTGTTTTGCCTGCCTCCCACTGGAAGCGGCGTAGTAAACGGCGCCGCCGGCTTGCCGGGACTCGGCAAGGTGGTGAACCAGGTGACCTCCAAGACCTTCTGTTCCGACGGCGTGACCCAGTATACGCCGGGTTCCCCCAACTGTCCCTGAGCGGAACGGTTGAAATTCGCAGGCGCGGCTTTCGCGGCTGCGTCTGTACGGTTCGATGAAAGAAGCCCCGGGCGCAACCTGCGTCCGGGGCTTCCACGTTCAGGCTTCTTTGCTCGAGTGGCGGGGCTCGGGTTAATTGTCCTTACGCTCGAAGATATTCCCGTTGCCAATATGAACGTACGAAGGCTAAAGCGCTTGACTATGCGCTTTCTTGCCCACTTGTCGTTGACCCCCTGGGGCTTACTCGCCTAGCTTTCGGGCACTCAACGATCACAAGGGAGGAGCAGGAATGAAAACCAGGCTTTCGAAGATACTCTACGACCGGGGTTGGACAGAGATGGAGTTGTCGCGGCGGACGGGGTTGGCGCAGAGTTACATTAACCGGGTCAAAAATTCCCGTATCGTTCCTACTGTTCGTACGGCCATGAAGATTTGCCACGCGCTGGAGGTGTCGGTCGAAGACGCCTTCGTTTATGAGGAGAAGCCCTACGGCGTAACCCGTAAGCCATACTTTCCGAGCGAGAAGCACGGCGGTTTCTAAGGCGCTGTTGCTGTGCTTCGTGAGAGCGCTGCCGCAAGCCGTTTCGGGATGATGGCAGTCTCTACGGTGGTAAGGGCAGTCTTTTCAAATTTATAAAGTGTGTCTGAAATCTGGGTGCATGGAATTGGATTGATGCAGCTCTTGGGGCCTGCCCGAAAGAGCTAGCCGCGAAAGAGTCAACCTTGATCGGAAGCAGGTAGACCGCCGTTATGAGTGAACGCTGCTGAGTGAGCATCCTGGGCACGTTCCGGCTGTTCTTGAATCGAGGCTAGGTTAGACTGCCGGGGTGCCCGTTACGCGCGAGAACGACCTGCTCGAGACCCGGACCGTGTCGCGGCCGGCCGGGGGTTCGGCAAGCCCCGACGCTTTGAGCCCCAACGTCTTGAACCCCACCGCTTTAAGTCCCGACGCCTTGGTTCACCCGCTCGACATCGGCGGGGTTGCGTTGGCGACCAACCTTATCCTTGCGCCGATGTCGGGCGTTACCGACTCCGCTTTCCGCCGTATGGTCAAACGCTGTAGCGCCGGCAGCGTTGCTTTGCTGGTCAGCGAGTTCGTGGCCTCCGAGGGCCTGGTTCGCGACAACGCCAAGACGCTGGCGATGATGCGTTACACGCCTTGCGAGCGTCCGCTATCGATACAGATCTTCGGTGCGGACCCCGCGCATATGGCGGCGGCGGCACGCATGGTGGAGCGAAGCGGCGCCGACATCGTAGATGTAAATTGCGGTTGCCCGGTTCCCAAAGTAGTCAAGCGCGGAGGTGGTGCGGAGCTGATGCGGCAGCCGCAGCTTTTGCAGAAGATACTTCGAGAAATACGCCGCTCGGTATCTATCCCGCTTACCGTAAAGATCCGCGCGGGCTGGGACGAGCGCAACTTGAACGCCATCGACATAGCGCTCATTGCCGAAGACTGTGGCGCGGCGATGGTCGCGGTGCACGGGCGCACCCGCACACAGCTCTACAGCGGCGAGGCCGACTGGGATACGGTGGCCGCTGTCCGTGAAAGACTCGCTATCGTGGTGGCGGGCAGCGGCGACGTCGGCGCGCCCGATGATGCGGTGGAGCGTTTGCGCGGCGGCTATGCCGATGCCTTGATGATAGGGCGTGCAGCCATTGCCGATCCTTGGATCTTCGCGCGCATCGAGGCCAAGTCGCGGGGAGTGGTGTTCCGTGACGTAAGTTCGGGCGAAAAGGTTGAAGCATTACGCCGCCTACGCGAGGATTTGCTCTGTGCGTTGCCTGAACGCGCCGTAATCGGACGTTTCCGTGGCTTGAGTTGCCGGATGATCAAGGGACTGCCCGGTTCGGCGGCGATTCGCAAGGCTATCGGCGAAGCGGCCGACAGCAGCAAGGTTCAAGATATCGTCGCTGCTTTCTTATCAAGTACGAGAGCGGACGCAGATGAGGACGGCGCCGGGGTGCCCGCTAGCCCGCATTATTCATGAAACCTCTGCTACAAGCCTCAATCGCCCGCAATCTCGGCCCGTGCTCGCTTTTCGGCCCTCGACGTACTGTTAGTACGCCTGCGGGCCTCATCGCTGCGCTTGGGCCGATCT
>JAJRWY010000175.1 GCA_024276575.1 Candidatus Binatota bacterium | reverse complement strand
CGCAGAAGAGATGGCGGCGTATCAATGGCCCCGACAAGCTCGCGCTTGTCGCCGCCGGCGTCGAGTTCAAAGATGGAGTTCAGCACGACAGCAAGGAAGATCGCGCCGCCTGATCATGCATACCGATCCACAACTCTTGACGATTTCTCCTCGTTTACTACCTCTATCACCTTGCTGTTTATGATGCAGGCGCTACCGGTAAGCTACGTGCCAGTCGAATACTTGGAGCGTACCGGCTCATCGAAGGTCAGTTACCTGCGCGACTCGCTCCGTGCATTGCAGATCATCGCGTCTATCACTGCGCGCCTTAATCCCATCAAGCTTTTTCTGCTTATGGCGACAGTCAACACCCTAGTAATGACGCCGGTCGTCGCGTTATTCGCTCTATGGGGTGACGTCCGGACGTTCATCGTAATAGTCCTGCAGACAAGCGCCGTATTGGTAAGCATGGGACTGGTCGTTGAAGCTTTGATCGAGAAACCGCCCTTCAGGGGTGTCTCCCCGAACGGCACAGCTGAATCTGTATGAGCCCTTCAAAGAACGAAGCGGCATGGCTGTGGCAATGGCGTACGCTCGAGGACTCCGACGAAGCTCTTTTTCGGGACTGGATCCACCCCAACACCATGGAGGATTTTCGGGGAAAGACTGTACTCGACGGTGGTTGTGGCGGCGGGCAACATCTACGTTTCGTGGCACCGTATGCCCACGAAGTAGTCGGCATTGATCTCAACTGCGCAAAGTTGGCAGCCGAGAAATCACGCCCGTACGAAAACATATCTACCGTTGAAGGGGACGTCTCAACAGTAGATTTGCAGCGGCACTTCGACATCGTATACAGCATCGGCGTTCTTCACCACACCGATAACCCCCGTGCAAGTTTCAAGAACTTGGCGCGCCATGTCAGGACAGGCGGGCGCATGATCATTTGGGTTTACTCCCACGAAGGTAATGCTCTGAACCGCTCCGTAGTCGAACCCTTGAAGCATCATCTCTACGGCAAGTGGTCACGAAAGATTCTGCTTCGCCTCGCCAACGTGCTAACCGCATTGCTCTATCTTCCGGTCTACACGGTGTATCTTCTTCCGCTTCGCCGACTGCCGTATTACGAATACTTTGGCAACTTCCGACGGCTCGGATTTAACCGCAGCGTTCTCAACGTATTCGATAAGCTTAACGCTCCGCAAACGGCCTTCCTAAAACGGGAAGAAATAGAAGAGTGGTTCTCCGAGGGGTTCACGGATGTTCACATCAGCAGCTATGTCGGCGTAAGCTGGCGTGCCTCGGGAACCAAAATCTGACCGCCGATGGAGAACCGTTGTTACCGTGCAGCATGGGTGATAGCCCTGCTACTCTTTCTCGGCACACGAACCCTACTGCACACTGGTCTCACGCCGTACTTCGACTCTGACACCTACAAGTACATCGGTGGCGCGGATGCGCTATGGCACGGACAACCTCTTCCCCCTCTGTTCAACAACCTGGAGGTTACCGGCGGGGCGCTCCACGCAGTACCGGGATACACCTGGTTCATAACGCTGATATGGACGATCTACGGCGGTATCACGCTGATAGGAGTCAACGTGGTGCAATCCGTCGTCGCCTTCATCGGCTTCGGGGCGGCAGCCGATCTGGCTCGCCGATTCGCCGGCCGCTGGAGCGGGCTCGCCTTGTTCTCCGCGCTTACCGTTGCTCCGTCCCACGCATGGCTTGAACATACGGTGATGCCAGACGCTCTCGCGACGCCTCTCCTGCTCGTTACGATATGGCTGGCGATCGTAGTACCACCAGATCGCCGTCGTCCGGGAACAACTTTGGTGGGGGCTCTAGCCGCTGGCGTCACAATGGGACTTCAGATCTTGTTGCGTACAGCTTCGCAGGTGTACATCCCCATACCGATTGCGCTGGCACTGTTGAGCAGGAGCGGCACCCGTCCCCTCGCGCTCTGGTCGGCAGCATACCTGGTCGCGATGATGCTACCGTTGGCGCCTTGGATAGCCCACAACCACGACGTACACGGAGTTTACCGCTTGACTGCCAGTACCGGTCGTAACATGTACTTCAGCGCATTGTGGACCAACACCGTTGACCGTGCGGAGAGGGCACGCGAACTCGGAATGCACCGGGCGCCAACCGTATTGAGTTCATTCACCATCTCGGATCTGACGTTCCAAGATCTCCTCCGCCGTGGGCATTCGATACCGGAGGCCGACGCCGCAATGAAACGGATGAGTCTCGATGCCTACTTAACAAAGCACCCATCGGAACTGGCCAAGGAACGCCTACCACTACTCTACGGTCTATTCGTTCGTTTTCCAGGCGCCGGCGTAACACTTCGACCCATACGACCAAACATTGACCATTACTTAGCCAACCTGGCCTACAAGCCGTCGCTGCGGGCATGGATGGAGAAAAGATTCAAACACAAATTGAGCCAGGATTTCATCACCGTGATGAATTCGTCCAAAACTTCCTCTCCGGTAGCCGTGCGCTTGATTAGCGCCTGGGTCGCCGCGTTCACATTCGATGGGCTGGCGTTGCTGCTTGCCTACTTAATATGCTTGACTGCCATGTGCTTCGGAAGAGGATTCACTTGGACCATGATCTGCGCTTTTGGTGTGGCCCCCTTGCTGTTCATGGCCGTGTTTATAATCGTTGGGGCACCACTGTATCGCTATCAGGTCGCACTCCACCCCTTCATGATGGCCACGGTAGTCTTGGCCGTAAGCGGTTGGAGACTGTATGCCTTGCGCGAAGCCCCTGGCATAACCAGATAAAGTTTCGGAGCCGAGTTCGTAGAACGGGCGTATACAAAGACGATGTCATCAAGAGGCGCGCGAGCGCCAAGCTGCCGAAGATAGCCTCCGGGCTTGCACCCGCTTATAATTCGTAGAGTTCGTTCGCCTTGTACACAGACCTCATACGATGGAAAACACCGATCTAAATCGAGCCAACTCCGATCCGACGCTGGTAGACTACGAAACCGGGTGGGATTATTGGGACGACATGGTGCGATACTCGCCCGCGCCTTATCATCGGCGGCGATTGCTGTTAAAGGCGGCACGAAACCTCGGCTTCGCAACGGTCCTGGACGTCGGCTGTGGTAATGGGGAAACCATCGCCGCGTTTTCGCAACGATTTTCGGCAAACTACTGCGGAGTCGATCTATCGCGATCGGTAATCGAAGCGAACCGCATTCGATTTCCGAACGTCGAGTTCCAGCAGATGGACCTTGCCCAAGAGTGCCTAGACAGGACCTTCGATCTCGTCATCTGTTCCGAGGTCTTGGAACACTGCGAGCAAGCGCCGGTGGCCCTAGAACACCTGCGTCGAATGTCGGCGGGGCACCTGCTGCTCACAGTACCCGGTGGCCCAGTGTTCACCATTGATCGCTCCGTGGGACACCATCGGCACTTTCATCCCCGGGAACTCGAATCGCTTCTGATCAGCGCCGGTTTCGAACCGTTGTCAATCCTCTCCTGGGGCTTCCCATTCCACACTCTCTACAAACTGCTGATCAATGCCTCCCCCGGACGGGCTATGGAGCAATTCGCTGGCGGCAGCTATGGACGAACACAGAAAATCGTGGGTTTGGCAGTCCGAACGCTGTTCCATGCAAACTTCCCCAGATTAGGTTGGCAGCTCATTGTACACGCCCGTGCCTCGTAGCCTACAGAGAATCTGCGCTGGGCTGATCGCTTGGCCGGCCCTTGCCGTCTTCTCGAGCTTGCTACTCGTCGTCCTGACGACGACTGCGTGCAACTTCGATACCGGCCACAAATCCCGGAATCTCGTACTTATAGTCATCGATACCCTACGCGCCGACCACCTTGGTGTTTACGGTTATCCACGCCCGACTTCGACACACATCGACAAGTTCGCCAAGGACAGCATCGTCTTCAACGCGAGAAATCGTCAAGAGTTGTGGATCGGTATGCATGATCAGGCGGCGCGATCTTCCTTGCTGTCGTGCTGAACTCCATCTTTGCACCCGGCGCCGGCGGCGACAAGCACGAGCTTGTCGGGGCCAGTGACACGCCGCCATCTCTTCTGCGCCATATCGAGCAGCTT
>JAJRWY010000174.1 GCA_024276575.1 Candidatus Binatota bacterium | reverse complement strand
ATCCTCGCCGATGTACTCGGTGTGTACGTTGTACTCGCTACTTGGTACTCGCTACTTGCCCAAACCCCCTTTTCACTACCCTTCCAGAAGCCAGTCTCGTCGTTGTAATTTCGGGATCAGCCCCGCCGCTACACTCCCAGGAACAGCCTCACTGCCACACTGGACGGAACAAGCCTCGAAACAAGCCTCACGCCTCGGTCTAAACGGCCCTTACAAGAGCCCACGATGGCGAACTATCATGTCACGAAGCCGATCCCATTCAGCCAGATATATCTCCAGATGCTCGTTGCCCGGCTCCGTCATGCGGGCCTCCAACATGCTTCGAAGTAACGCCTGCTCACGCTGATACTGCTCTGCAGTGAAAATACCCGCAAAATGCACCAGTCTCAGCCACACTAGGTAAGTCGTCAACGCATCGAATTCATTGTACTTGACGATCCGGTCGAGGCTGCCGTCGAGCCACAGGCGAGCGACTTGATTCCCGTCCACGTCCATCTTGCCGGGGATCCCGCATTGAACGGCCAACTCGTGGAGCGAGGGGCTGCCCTTACCCCAGCCCGACAGCATATCCTTCAAATCGATATTCCAGTCGCTGCCACGTGCGAAGTAATCCACACCCTCCCAGGGTTTGTCCGGGCGCCGGCAAAACCCCGGGGCCCGCAAGCCGAGTATGAGTCCACGTTGGACGAGAATCTTCAGATCCGACTGAATGGAGTTGAAGCCTACGAGTTGGGGCCGGTGCTCACCCAAAGCATCGAGAAACCGTCCGAGCACCTGAGCTTCCGAAACATCGCCACCGTCGATCTCCCCGAGCCGGGGCAAAGAAACCAGCGAAAGCCCCACTTGGCCGTCAGCCGTCACTTTCCTTTCGACCGCCGATATGGAAACCACGCGGCACAGGGCCAGCTTCAAAAAAGGCGTCGGATCTTCCTCGGTGGCACCGCCCTCCCCCCACATTAAAGGAAGTACTTCGGCCGGCTCCGAAACCGACTCCTCGATGCCGTAGACCAGATGGCCGGCCAACGGGTCCGGCACCCACTCGGCATCGAAAGCCCAGACCCGATTTTTGACCTGCTTTATCACCCTAGCGGCTTAGCAATCGCCCTGTCGGCAGCTTAGCGGCCGGAGGCGCAAATTAGCGTGATTGGGAGCCGGTCCCCCAAATCAATCCCATGACACCGTCAACTATCTGCTGCGCCGGGGTACGGCTTCGCTCGAGACGGTCTATCTTGGCGTGCAACTGATCGACGGCCTGCGCCAGTCCCTCGATGGCCCGCAGATCACGGGGATTTCCACTGCCCGGGGCCTCATCAGTCGCTAGCGAGTCCGGCGTCGATCCCATGAGATCGGCACGAGCCGAATCACGTAAGCGAGCGACGACATAGTCGCCCTGGGCCATTCCAACTTTACGCGCAGCCGCACGAACATCCATCCTCAGTTCCGCGGTAAGCTTGCGGCTCTTGATCGTCCATTGGCTGCGTTGTGTAGGCGCTTCCCGCCGCGGAACCGATTCCAAGCTCCTCAGCTCAACAGGCCTCTGCAAAGCCGAATCCCGCAGTTTCTCCACAGTTGCGTCGATGCCCATCGTCTTCCTCTCCTTCCTCTAAGGCCCTTGCGGGCCTTCAACCATCATCTATGCAATAGCCGGCGAAAGCGGCCCTTTACTCAGCACCCTCAATGAATGCATCTCACTCCGTCGAGCACTTGGGATACTGTTGGTATCCCAGCAGAGCACAAAGACCTACTCGCTACATCTCGGACGCGAACCACAGCGGCAGTTGTGCACAGTTGAAACACCGCCGTAGACGCACACCGCGGCAAGCCCCGGTGCGAACCATCATCAGCAACAATGGAGGGACACGAACTGCCTCGTTGGAAGTGTTGTTTGACCCCAGACACGGCGGTTTGTATCTACAAGCCATGCTGGAGACTCCGGACGATAGGCGGGCGGGCAAGCGATTGCTCTCTCCCTGCGCGTGCTTCAGTACACGCAGCGCGGCCCGGGCCATAACCGGTTTCTACGACCGCTGCCTCGAGCCATCGGGGCTGAGAATCACCCAGTTCGCCACCTTGATGGTAATAGGCAAGCGCGGGTCGATCACGATGCAAGCGCTCGCCGCGGAGTTGGGCCTCGACCCCAGTACCATGACGCGTACTCTTCAGCCGCTGCTCAAGGCCAAGCTAATTCTCAGCAAGTCCGGGCCCGACCGCCGCGTCAAAGAACTCACCTTGAGCGAAGCCGGACGAGAAAAAGCGGATCAAGCGGAAAAGCTATGGGAGCACGCACAAGATAGTTTGCGTGAGAAACTCGGCGGCGACTTGTTCGACCGTCTGGTTTCGGATTTTGGTTCGGTATCGGAAAAGCTGAGCGAAACCGGGGAAGCCTGAGCAGGCGGCGCAAGCGGAGGCCAACCTTGCTACCCTTTCGCTGCCGCAACTGCGACCGGTCGAGCTTGCACAAGAGTGTGTTCGAGTGCGAGCCAACCTGACAGCTCTTTCGCTGCCGTAACTGCGACCGGTACTCCCAGGAGGCTCCGCGACAGCCCGTCCGGCATGATGCGGCCCCGCAAAAATACAAAGCCGGCTACGCTCCGTTGAATGATCGTAGGGAAGCGTAGCCGGCTCTAGCGGATACGAAAAGCCGCAGCTAGAGCTACAGAGGGCTACAGGGCTACGCTTTTCTCTACCAGATGCGCGATGATGTCTGCCGACTCCAAGATGACCTTGCCGCCGACCGCTAAGCAAGGCGCCTGCTCTTTGCCGCTGGCCGCCTTCAAGCGTTCCATCGCCGCCGCGTCCTCGCTGACGTTGACGACCGGCAGTTTGTCCCCGAGATGCAGATTCTCCCGCGCCAGTAGCGTGGCACCCGAAGCAGCGCAATTGTTGCGCACATACAACACGGCGTCGGACTCGAGACCGGCGGGCGCCGTAGCAGCAGGCAGTTGCCCGTCATAAGCCGCATCGACTTTCTCACACTCGGCGAGCAGTTCGGCCATGTCGCGCTTGCCTGCGGGAGTTACGGACTCCGCGTAGCGCACGGTGCCACCGGCATCGATGATTACCGTAGCACGGTCGCTCAATCCGGCTTGGTCCAGGTAAATCCCATAGGCCGTCGCAACCTCACCCTTGGGATGAAAATCGGCAAGCAGCGGGAACGACACACCGCCCAGGCTCGCGGCCCAGTTGGCGTGGCAGTACACGCTGTCGATACTCAAACCGAGAGGCTGAGTATTGGCGGCCTCGAATTTCGCAAGCAGCGCTTCCAGCGCCGGCACTTCCTGGCTTCAAGTCGGGGTGAAATCCAAGGGGTAGGACAGCAGCATTACATGCTTGCGGCCCTTGAATTGGGACAAAGTGACGGTCCGGCCCAAATGGTCTTTCAGGCTGAACTCAGGGGCATTGGTTCCTGTAGTGATCATCCTTGCTTAGTAACAACGCTTCGCAGGGTTGTCTAGCGAGGGTCACGCAGAAAAGCAGGGAACGTGAAGAAGGCTGTCGGCGGCAAACTAGCGCCGCGGGCCGCGCGGGACACGATGGGCGCGCCCAAATATCGAGGTGTAGCAGCCATTGGCGACGTTGCAGCAACGTTCGGAGGTCTTGCACCAGCCTGCCGCCGCCCGTGGATCCTTGCGGTGGATTTCCTCGAACAAGAAGACGTTGGGCTGGCCGCCGGGCCAACCTGCATGCGGGCAGTCGGAAACTAAGGCTATCGACTTGGCGTTGCCGGTAATCGTCGGGGCGGTGTTCTGACAACCGCTCGTGCGAGTTATTTGCCTGACCCGCTGGCGCCCCCGCAAACGGTAAATCTCGAAGTTCCCGTCGCCGTTGAGCGGCGGCGGGCCCCCCTCCCTTATCTTCTTGGAAGTATCTATCAACTCGGCATTGGACTGCAGGACGATCATGACGCCGCCGTCACTGACCACCGGAGCCCGGCTGTCGCCGGTATCGGTAAAGGTGCGCTGCTGCAAAGACCTGCGGAAGGTCCTATACTTGAACAACTCGAAGCCGGTAGAGCCGTTGCCCATGATATCGGCATCGCTGACAAAAACCGCCGAGGGCCCGCCTAGGCTGATACCGACCCCGGCCATCGACGGCTCGATGCTCGAGCCTCCCAGATTCCCGGGTTCGGAGACCAGGAAAGTAGTCGGCCGGGCGCGCTTGAAGTGGTAGACATTGATGCCGGTAGCCCCGATCCCCAACTGGTCGGCATCCGATTGATAGGTAATCGCCGAACACTGGCTGGGAAAGAAAAAACCGCCGGAACTGCCCCGGCTGCTGCTGGTTCCGGCGGGACCGTTACTTACTTGGGTAAAGTCGTAAACACGGTACTGCTTGTCATCGAAGTCGATGTAGAAGAGTTCACGGCTACCGTCACTGTTTTCGAAACTAGGCGGCGGCGTGGCGGGGTCGGTCCCATCGTTGTTGTCGAGATCGCCGGTAGACTCGAAGACTAGGCAGCGGCCGGTCTCGCTGGGATTGGGGCCCGCGTTCACCACCGGCGGAGCCGTATCGGTAAGCTGGCGAAATTCGTCCGTATCTCGAATCCATATGAACACTTCAGGATTGCCGTCGAGATTGCCCACGGCGGGGTCGAAATTGCCGGTCGAGATGAACGCGATGATCGGAGAACGAGTGGTCCGCAGTTCGGTAGTCATACGCGAAGCGTCGTAACTCTCGCCCCCGGCGGTATCGGTAAGCTGCCGGATCGTGCCCGTCTCGTTCTCCCACACGTAAACCTCCCGGCGGCCTAGATGAGCCGTTCCCGGGCCCATCACGTCACCATCGGAAACAAAGGTTATGAAATCGCCGTGTCCCGGACGAATCCGCGGATTCTCGATCATACCTTCAGTCAAGGCAGTGACCTGTCGCAACACATGCAACCGCGATCGTCGCGAGGGCGCCGCATCGCTGAAGGAGGCTAAAAGAACAAACGACAGGGCAAAGCCAAGCGCGAGACGGCAAGAGAAAGAAGGATTGAACATAGTCTCGGTCTTATAGCTGATGCAAGAGAAAGAAGGATTGAACATAGTCTCGGTCTTATAGCTGATGCAAGGGAAAGTAGTAAGACTAATTCTCCATGAAGCGCCGATTACGCGCCGATTATCACTCGATGGGGGAAACTCCGGCCGCGCAAGGCGAATCCGGGCACTGATGGGAGGAACGCAAAAAGATGACGGGGGAGGAACCCCTAGATTTCCTCCCCCGTCGATTCGGCCGCTGCGCCTTGCAGACTTGGACGTTGCATCCTGTGCGCGGCATGAACCGATGTCCAGTACTCGGTCGCAAGCAACGCCTGCAAGTCACATCGTGCGATGTCCGGCTTTGGTTTCGCCATTCGTGTGAAAGCCGATCTCGACCCCCTGAGTCCGGCTTTCACTGGCGAGCGGGGCGCCCTACCCCTGCAGCCGCGGCTCTACGTCCGCCATGCTGCTTTTGCCGCCGAACACCTCGCAGCGGCCGGTTTACGACACACGGATCACTCCGTGTCACCTAAACCTTGTTTTACCGTTTGATCGGGCAGAATTGGGGTTAGTCGAATACTATTCGCATTCCCGCCATTGCGCTGTGACTTGCTTCACAAACCCCACGTTTTTTCCTTCGCGGCTGGCCTTTTTCGTATGAAATGGGCATTGGAGTAGTCGATTACGGGGGAAATCGGAGCTAAGGGGCCTGCGCCGCGGTAAAAACCTCGCCGTGTAGGCTCCAAAGGCCCGCCAGCTCCGCGACAAGGGGGTCTCGGTGGCTAGACAGCCCGAATTCGAAGCCAACCTGCTACTGCAACGGTCCGTTCTTTTTCGCTACCTCGACTCGGCCACGCTTGCCCGGCTCGCCGCCTGCAGCACGTTTTCCACTTTCGCCGCCGGGCACTTGATCTTCGCCAAAGGCGAACCCGGCGACAGCATGATGATCGTCGCTTCGGGGCGCGTAAAAATCGCTTCCACCTCTGAGGACGGCGACGAGATAATCCTCAATATCATCGAACCTGGGCAGGTATTCGGAGAAATGGCGTTGCTCGACGGGCGCGAGCGTTCCGCGGATGCCACCGCACAAAGCCAAACCCTGTTGCTCAAGCTTACGCGACGGGCTTTCATCGATTTCCTCAATGAACACCCGATTGTTGCAGTAGCCTTGATGGAAGTGCTGTGCGCCAGGATTCGTAGGACTACCGAGCAAGTAGAGGACGCCATGTTCCTCAACCTTCCTTCCCGGCTCCTCCGCCGGGTTGAGGAACTAGCTCGAAGCTACGGACGCCGCAGCGGCAAGAGCGTCGAGATCGTCCACGGATTGTCACAACAGGAAATAGGAGAAACTCTTGGCGTCACCCGGGAAAGTATCAACAAGCAGTTCCGGGCATGGCGGGAACTCGGCCTCATCGAACTCAGACGCGGCCGCATCCTGGTCAAAGACATGGACGCACTAATCGAGGAAGTACACGGACGGAGCCATCAACGCAGCCTCCATGAAGACAACCTACCGAGCCTGGATTATCCGTAAAAGCTAGCCGCGAGCTAGCGAGCGGTGAACGGGCCGGGATTGCGGGCGCTCGAGGCTCATAGCAGAGCTTTCATGCATAATGCCGTCAGCGCCCCATCAAGGACCGAAACACGGGCCCGGATGCATCATTCCGCCGCCGTTGCCGGCCGCATCACACAGCGAAGTATAGGTGACGCCGTCGCAGCCGCACACCGGGTCGGAAAGCAAGCCGCAGTCACCGGGGACCGGCAAACACAGAGACGGAGCCCCCACATCGCAAGTCCCGGGCAAGGCCACACAAGCCGTCCCCGGCGGACACTGCCCCGGCAGACAACCGGTAGTGAGATCGCAGGGTCCGGGATGCGCTACCGTAACTCCGGCGCGCAAAGCCTCACAGGCGTTTCCATAAGTCGCTCCGTCGCAGCCGCATACCGGCAACACGACTGCCGGACAGGCATCCGGAAGCCGCACACACACGCCACCGTCAATAGGCATCTCGCAAATCCCCTCGGGAGGAACGCACACTTCGCCGGGATCACAAGTCCCGCCGGCAAGGGGGCCAACAGCGGCCGGCACACAACGACGGGCACACGCGCCGGTATGGTCGAGTTGCGCCTTGGCCACGATCCGCTCGCAGTCGTTAGAGTAGGTCACCCCGTCGCAACCACACACCGGGTCAAAAACATCCGGACAGCCTCTTGGCGGAGTAACGCAAATACCGGCGATGTCGGCACCATGGCAAAAGCCTGCATCGAGGTCACAGAACTCTCCGGGACCACAAGTCAGCCCCATGAAACCGCCGCAAAGGCTTTCGCAAGCACCGCGATGATCAAGAGCCACGCCGGCTGAGGCGCGTTCGCAATCGTTGGCGTAAGTTATTCCGTCACAACCGCATACGGGCTCGTAGACTTGCGGGCACAGCTCCGGCCGCGGCCGGCACTTGCCGGGGACACCGGGCAGTCCGCAAAGACCGGGCTCGGTTTCACAGAATGCGCCCGGGCCACATTGCATCGGCTCAGGAGGCATACCCGGCATAACGTCGCCCATGGAAATACATCGTTGCTCGCAATCTCCGAAGTGATGTAGGCGCACGGCGGCAACCCTACGCAGACAGTCGTTATCGTAAGTCACCCCGTCACACCCGCATACCGGACGATAAAACTCCGGACATGTTTCGGGCACCGGCTCGCACACGCCCTCCGGAGTGGTGTCGCAATGGCCCGGCAATCCTTCACAGAAAGTCCCGTCAGGACACAGGTCTCCGTCCTGGCGCCCGCAGTGGCTCTGGCAGGGCCCCGGATGCAGCATCCCGATACCGGCCCGGCGCCGCTCGCAGTCATTCCCGTAGGTCTCGCCATCGCAACCGCACACCGGCTCGAATACTTCTGGACAGACTTCCGGAATCTCTACGCAGAGCCCGACTTCCGGAACCGACTCACACAGCCCCGGAGGCGACTCGCAAAAGGACCCCGGACTGCAGACTCCAGCTGCGCAACCGCCACAACTTTGCGTAGGCCGCGCCGGCTCTCCCTGTAAACGCCGCAGTAAGGGCTCAACCGTCTCGCTGACCATGCAGAGCATACATTGCGCTAGAGTCTCCGGCCCATCTACGATTTGCGTGCAGCGGCCACTAGGATCCGGGCAGGTGCCGCCGATTCCTAACTCGGCCACGCCGACGCCCCGGCAGGCGGCGATCAAACGGCGCGAGTTGCGCTTGTGCAGACGTTTTAGTTTGGCAGACAGATTTGCCGGGTCGCAATCAACGGTGAGACTGCAAGCAAGGATCTGCTTAGCTCGCTTCTTGGCAAAACTCGCAGTCACGCGGCCCGCCATTTCGCGGCAATCCTGCGCCGAAGCTCGGACCTCTACCGGTGCTTGAAAAACTACGAGCAGCGCTACGCACGCGGCAACCGCACCCAATCTTACTTGTCCGCGCAAGCGGAAGCATTCGTGTCCTGTCATGGCGAACCCCCAGTCGTAGTTGCGACTCAATACAAGAGTTTAGCTCTACATGGAGAAAGCCGCCATGGGTTTTTCGAAGGATGGGTTATTAGAAGTAGATCCCGCGCCCGGCTCCAGGTCCACGTTCGGTTTCGCGCCGGTTTCAGCGCAGGGTTTCGCGCCCGGCTTCGGCGCTGGATTTCGCGCCCGGCTTCGGCGCTGGGTTTCGCGCCCGGCTTCGGCGCTGGGTCTCGCCCTGGGTTTCGCGCCGAGTTCTACAACCGGTTTTACAACCGGTTGTGAGCTAGATTCACTCTGGTTGTCGCGAGCAGAAACCCAAACAGCGGAGTAAACAGGGGGGGGCCGTCCGGTCGCCGCCGCCAATCACTTCTTCGCGGCAGCCTCTTTTTTCGCCTTGGCAGCAGCCGCAGCAGCCGAAACAGAGCTTTTCGCCGACGGCGGTTCCATCAGCAGCTTTAAGCCACGCTTGTAGTAGCCGCAAGCCTCGTCCTTGGCGCCACTGCTCTCACGATACAGGGCCATTTCGTAGTAGAAAAGCGGCTCGTTGACATTGGCCTCCAAGGCCTTGGCGAGCAGCTTCTCACCCTCTTGGCCGCGCCCGGACTTGACCAGGGCCAAGCCCTTCGCGCCCATCGCCCGCGCGTTGTCGGGAGCGGCCGCCGTGACCTTGTCTAGAAGCTCGAGTGCTTCGGAGACCTTATCTTCCTTGAGCAGAAGCATCCCTAGTTCGACGCCGGCCGCGACCACCGGAGGTTCCCCCTCCCAAGCCTCGCGCAACGTGGTCTTGGCCTGCTCCACCTTCCCCTGGTCGAGTAATCTTTGAGCAAGACGGAAGCGCACCGTGGTCCCGGCTTTCTCGGTGGACGGAGGGGCTTTTCGCTGTGTAGTGCGATCTTTTCGCTCGGACTCGGAAATCTTACCGAGCAGAAACTCGCTGTCGGCCTTGAGTACGGTACCGAAATCGCGACGGTAGCCCATGTACTCGAACTGTTGCTGCCCCTTCTTGTCGAGAAACCACGTGGAGGGACTTACCCGGACACCAAAGGCACCGTAGACGCTGCGCTCGGGATCGAGCAACACCGGAAACTTTATCCCGTAGTCAGCCACAATCTTCTTGATCTCGGCCACGTTGGTGTCACCGGAAACGATAGTAACGATATTCGGCGCCGCCGGCCCCATCTCCTTGTCGAGCTTGGCAAGATCCATCAGCAGTTTCATCGAGTACTGCTGTTCCAACCTCCAGAAAGAAAG
This sequence comes from Candidatus Binatota bacterium, assembly GCA_024276575.1. GTDB lineage: Bacteria > Desulfobacterota > Binatia > UBA1149 > CAITLU01 > JAJRWY01. The sequence goes on along the minus strand of JAJRWY010000174.1, from coordinate 4,733 downwards.
TACCGAGACCTTACCGATCAACTGTTTCGACGAATCAAAAGTTTTGCCATTGATGTCCTTCAATACGAAAGGAGCCACGGCTTCCGTGGCCTCCACCCCTACCGATTCGACGACCATTGCGACGCCGAGCAGAAGCGCTAAAGACAACGTGAGGCATGAGGCAACACGCAGTACTCGATGAAGCAAAGACGAGTTTCGGGAAATAGCCATTTTCGCTCCTGAGTCGTTCACAACTTGCATCTCCGTTGCGCCTCACTCTTCCTTCTTGCCGGTCCAGTTCGGAGCGGTACGGTCGTAGGATACTTCGTCGTGGCAACCGGGGAAGCACGATCCACCGTTTTCACTAATCTCGAAATTGATGGGGAGCAGCCACTTCCCGAAAGGCACCGCATCGCGAATATGGCGTTCATGCGTACTGGCGTGGACCTCATGGCAGGCGCGGCAGGTCCGTCCTTTCTTCTCTTTGTTTACATGCAGGAAATGTAGATTTCGGTCCCCGTTACGGAAGCCTGTCAGGCTGCGCGTCCGCTCGGTGGTCACTACGGTTTTCTCATGGCAGGAGAAGCACAACGCGTAGTTCTTTACGTCGAACGGCGCGTAGAACTTCTTTGGAAAAGGTTCCTTGAGTAAACGGAAATTCTCGCTGCCATGGGGTACGTGGCAGCCGCTGCAGCCGCTCTCCCTTACCGGTTTGTGCCAATTACTGTTCTGGTCCAGCCAGCCCTTGATGTTCATCAACAACTGGTCACCGGACTTGACCCTCTTGTTGTGGCAACTCAAACACAGTTCGCGCTGTGGTGCCTTGAGCATGGGCTCGGTGTTGGCGCCGTGGGTGGAGTGGCAATTGACGCACTCTTTCCCGGTAAGCACGGCGCCGTGGTCCACTGTGGCGGTCTCGGCTAACTCCACCACATCCTCGTGGCACTCGGCGCACAAGCGCCGGCCCTTCCCGCGCAGCATCTTCGGATAGGGGCCGCTGTGGGGGTTATGGCAGTCGGTGCAGTCGGTAAGGTCATGTTGAAACTTCGCCGACCACATCTCCTCGGAATGTTCTTCGTGACAAGCACCGCATAATTCGGCTTGATTGGCGCTGAGCAACAACGCGGCGGTGTCGGAGGCATGCGGATCATGGCACATGGTGCAGGCCCCCTTCTTGGCCGGGCCGTGCTCGTACTTGTCCTCGATGATCTCTTCCTCGTGGCACTGGAAGCAGAGCGTGCCGACGTTCTTTTCTTTTACTAGGCCCGGTATGTCGGAGCCGTGAGGATTGTGGCACTCGATGCACCCGTCCTCGAAGGGAAAGTGCACCAGCTTCATATCGTTGGAGTCTTCTATCAGCGACTCATGGCACTCCGCGCACAGATCCAGGGAATCAGCCGTGGAAAACGAGTGCTTCTCGCCGCGCTGCTCATGACAATCCGAGCATTCGCTCTCGAAACCGTCCCAGTGGCCGTAGCGATAGCGCGGGATATCCGCATGACACTGACTGTCTACGCAGGGAGCGCCGACAGCCACCTTGCTGGGCGCGCTCGCCGCGACGGCATCGTTGCTACCGGGCGGCAGCAACAGGGCCAGCACCCCCACAAGCACACTGAAAGCGAAGCAGCCGGGCGTCTTGCCCCTGTATTCACCAGCACTTTCCCGGCCGCCCCGCAGCATCTCAAGCATTGTCATCGCCCCGATCCCTCCTGATCCGCAGTGTTTCGCGCCCATCTTGCGACGCCGCTGCAACTCTGCGGAGGCGGCCTCATACCGCACTTACCATAGCCCCCACAAATCCATCCGATACCGGTCCGAACGAGCTATAAACAGCCAGGCCAAGCAACGGCGTGATCCCTCATGGCCGTGTCGATGCAACACTAGCAGCCCGGCCCAGCGCCGTCCTGGCCGGCACTAGCGGCATCGACCGGCAAATACCGAAGAAGCGAAGTGCGCCCGTGTTACTCGGGTACTCTAATCGCAAACGCTTCGTCCGAACTACGCCGTGAACTCCTGAGGCGATCTCCTGTGGCCGCCGTTTCCAACTGCAACCCGCATCTTGCTGGATCCCAAGATAGCGTCTCTACGCCTAGGGGCGTTCGCACACTGCACTGTGCCGGTCCCCAGCGCGGCTATGCCGGTCCGCCAGCACGCCCGCACCAATCCACCAAGCGCACGCGGCTCTCGCCGCCAAGCTCCACCCTTGAAGATCCTGCTCTGCATGTACCGGTTTTCGCCCCGCAAAACTGCAACTTCCGTGCCGCGACGGCCCAATGGCGAGCCGCATAGCACTTGGTTTCGAAAAGCTTCAGGCGGTGCTCGAGGCAAACGGGGGCTTTAGACCCGGGACCGGATAAAACCGCTTAGCGGCTGCAGTGTTTCCCCCTTCTTCCCCCCGTTCCTGTCCCGCGAAGAATGCCGCGGCCGGACGGGACGACGGACGGCTCGCATACGAATAATAAGGAGAGCTTATTCTAGAACACGGCTTGTGAGAATTTATTCCTATATGTTGTAGACACCTCGCGTCATCCTCCCCGGCGCTGAGAAGATCCGCTACCCCGTCCTTCAACCTGCATTATCCATGAAACCTCGTCGCGAGAGTCGCACGTGCAGGTGAAATCGGCCGGGCGGGCTCACTATGTCCGGATGTCCGGCTTTGGTTTTGCCATTCGTGTGAAGTCGCACGCGCAGGTGAAATCGGCCGGGCCGGCTCACCTCCTTCAACAGAGAGTCCCCCCACTACGGCATATAAGTCGCAGGCGCAGGTGAGATCGACCGGGCCGGCCCACGCACAGCGCTGAGGCTCCCAGGCGTACTAACCTTGTTGAGACAATAATTCACGGCGCAAATTGCCTCCGGCTCGCGGGCGTCAGCGTTCATTCAATAATCCCCACCTGCGGGCATCGAACATTCCCCACCCTGTAGACCAGGGAGGGAAGCGATGGGATCCGTAACACCGGGAGCAGTTCGAGATCGCGTGACTAAGTCCAATCGATGTTCTAATGAAGACCTGCCGCAAGACCGTAGCCCGCAGTGCCCACCCGCGAAACCGGACCGGCGACGAAACCGCTAAGAAGACAAGAAAGAAGAGGAAGATCCGTGCCCCAACAAAAGCCGTCCCCATCGGAACTGCAGGAAAAGCTCGAACGCTGGCTGGAGAAGAAAATACCCGGCGCCGATTCGATCCGGGTTAGCAATCTAGAGCAGCCCGGGATGGGGCTGTCGAGTGAAACTTACCTCTTCGACCTGAGCTACCAGGCTTCCGGCGGCGAAATAGCGACGGGCATGGTGCTGCGAAGCGCACCGCCCGATGCGAAAGTGTTCCCCGAATACCAACTGAGCCATCAGTTTCGCATCATGCGAGCGCTCGAGAACACCGCGGTACCCGTCGCCAAGATGCGGTGGATGGAAGAGGACGCCTCGGTGATCGGTGCGCCCTTCTTCATCATGGAGCGTTTATACGGAGAAGTACCCCAGGATTTTCCCTCCTATCACAGCTCGGGAATCTTTTTTGACGCCAGCCCGGAGCAAAGGGCCAAGATGTGGTGGGGTCCGCTGGAGGCGATGGCGCAACTGCACAAGCTCGACTGGAAGGCACTGGGGCTTTCGTTTCTCGGCGTACCCGGTGGCGGAACCGATGCGATAGACCGCCAACTACGCTACTGGGAAAACTATTTCGAATGGGTCAAAGAGAAACCCGATGACCCCCACCCCACCCTCGAAGCTTCAATCGCGTGGATGAAGGCGAACCGCTACGAACCCGAACGCGTATCCTTGTGTTGGGGCGACGCGCGCATGGGTAACGCACTCTACGGGCCCGAGCATCGCGAAGTGCTTGCGATCATGGACTGGGAGATGGCCTTTCTCGGTGATCCCACTGCCGACCTGGCCTGGTACATGCTGCTCGACTGGCAGCATAGCGCCGGCGCCGGGCTCGAGCGCTGCGCGGGTACCCCGTCCTACGAGGAAACGGTCGAGCGCTACCAAGAATTGACCGGGTGGAAAGTGCGCCGCGAGGTTCTGCTCTTCAACGAAGTCTTCTCGGCCGTGCGCTACGGGATGATCCTGATTGCCGTTTACCTGAAGTTCAAGGAACTCGGCATCTCCTTGCTCGATGAAGACATGGTCCACAACAACGTCTGTACGCAACGGCTCGCCGAACTGCTCGACCTGCCTTCGCCGGGGCCCAAGATGCACGAGAGCGCACGGATCGAGGACAGCAAAGTAACGCTGCAATTCCATTTCACCGGCGAGGACTCGAGCGATTGGTACATTGTCTCCGATAAAGGCGAGGCTTCACGCCACGACGGGGTAATCGACAACCCTTCGTGCGTAGTCACAGTCTCCACCGGCGACTGGCGTGCCATGCGCAGCGGCGAACTCGACCGCATGGAGGCGTGGACCAGTGGACGGCTTGCCATCGAGGGCGACCTCAACGTCATGATACAACTCGAAGACACCATCTCGCGCCTAGCGGACTAAACGAGACACACAACAGTATCCGGAGTATCCGGCGACGATGCGGCGAAGGCGGCAGGCTCCATGGTCTCGGCGCAACGGCCGGGCAACGGAAGTCTGTCAAGCGCGTAACTGAACTCGCGCTTAGAACGGCAGACTAGCCTTGATCGGACAATAATTCACGAGCGAAAACGCGCTGGAGTGCGTCAGCCGTGGCCGAGCGGAGCGTTCGCCGAGCGGAGCGTACCCAACCGTACGTGAGCATCGGCGGGCGCGAGTACGGCCGCGGATGGCGT
>JAJRWY010000173.1 GCA_024276575.1 Candidatus Binatota bacterium | reverse complement strand
TGAAACCTCGTCGCGAGAGTCGCAAGCGCCCGTGAGATCGGCCCAAGCGCAGCGATGAGGCCCGCAGGTGTACTAACAGTACGTCGAGGGCCGAAAAGCGAGCACGGGCCGAGATTGCGGGCGCTTGAGGCTTGTAGCAGAGGTTTCATGAATAATGCGGGTTAAGCGCAAGTGTCGGTGCCCGCATGATGTCGGGCGCTGTCAGCCTAGAGGTCTTCAAGAGATATAGATATTCCGTGCTCGGGCTCGCTCAGCGTACCCTGTTATATTCGCCAATGCTTGCAGCAAACTTTCATGAATAAAGCAGCTTGCATACAGCTTACATGGGGCGCGTGTCATTGGCATTTCCTGCGCCGCCGCGGGCCTTCGGCTGGGGCATCGTGAGGATTCTCGGGCCACGCGTGCTTGGGGTAGCGGGCGCGGAGTTCCTTGCGCACCTGAGGATAAGTGTTGGCCCAGAAGCTTTCCAAGTCGTCGCTTACTTGCTGGGGGCGGCCGTTGGGAGCCAGAAGATGTAGCAGCACGCTCGCGCGTCCGCCAGCTAGGCGTGGCGTACTTCGTAAGCCGAACAGTTCCTGGATGCGGGCCGCCAGCACCGGCGCCTTGCCCGTTTCATAACGCAGCTTGACGCTTCTGCCGCTGGGAATCTTTACTTGCGTGGGGGCATGGGTTTCGAGCGCGCGGGATTGTCGGTAATCGAGCGAGGATTGCAGGGTGCTCAGCAAGGGGGCTTTGCGCAGTTCAGCGAAAGAGCTACGGCCCCGACAAAGCCGAGGGAGCAATCCACGGATCTTCTCTTTATCGAAAGAGGGTAGTTCCAACTCGGGCATCCACTGTGCGAGCCAGTTCACCCGGGCTATGAAATCATGCAGCCCGGGGTCGTCGAGGGGTAGCGCACGCTCCAGCGCGCCTGCGGCGGATTTTGCTAGAAGCGCTTCGGCAGCGCCCTTGTCGCCAATGGTGGTGGGTTTTTCTTCGAGCGTGAGGTCCAGGTAACGGCGCCGGCGCAGTGCCACCACCCGTTCGCTCTCGCGGTCCCAATGAAGCTCGACGGACTCGCTCAACTTTGCGGGGTCAAGCCATTGCTCCTTTATCGCGATTGCTTGCCGCACTAGCGCCTCCGAGCGCAGGCCACGTTTGCCGGCATCGATTTCCACGCAGACGAAGAGCCCGCCGGCCGGCACATGTGCACCGTTAGCCAGCCTGACTCCGCGCCCGCCGCACATGATCGCCCGCCTTTGCACGGAGCCGCCGGGCGGTGCCGTGGGCGCAGTGTTTACGGAAAACTCTGCGGCCAATCCGGGCCGCCGGGATTCTTTGCTGCTCATGCTCCCACCTCCGCTTCCAGCGTTGCGCGGGCGGCAGATCGCGACACGATCGGGGAATGCTGCGAGAACCGCCCGCCCCAAGGCTTCTTCCGGGGGGATGTTCCTTACGGCAACTTCTTCCGCTCGGGTTGCGGCAAGCAAGTGGTCTCGCGCCTTGAATACCGTGGTGAGTTCGAAGCGCGGCAACAGCGGGTCGCGGTAGTCTCCACGCTCCACGGCTTCCAGGTACTCGACGCGGGCCAGGGTGTCGGTGAGCATCGCGGCGGCCGCGTCATTGCCCGCGAGCCTGGTGCGGCCTTGGAGCCGGCGCAAAGGGTCGCGTTCACTAAGCAGTGCGGCCAGCAAGGCCGCCGGCCGTCGGCAGCCGAGACGCTCTGCCTCGATCAGCAGCCGTCCCAGGCGTGGCTGCAAGGGCAGGGCGGCGATTGCCTTTCCGCAAGTGCTGATCCCGTGGTCGTCGATCGCGCCGATCAGGCGCAGCAAGTACTCGGCGCGTTGCAGCGCCTGCTCGGGTGGCTTTTCGAACCAGGGAAAGCCGTGTAGATCCCGCTCGCCCCAGGCTCTTAACTCCAGCACCGCTTGCGAGATGTCGCTACGCTGTATCTCGGGTTCGCCGCGGACGGCGAGGCTGCGCCCTTCATGCTCGCTCCATAGCCGTAAGCACAGTCCGGGGCCGCTGCGTCCTGCGCGTCCCTTACGTTGTTCGGCGGAGATCTGCGATATGCGGCTGAGTTCGAGCCGGTTTAGACCCACTGAGGCATCGAAACGAAGAACTCGGGCAAGCCCGCTGTCGATGACCGTAGCGACGTTTTCCACCGTCACCGAACTTTCCGCGACATTGGTTGCTAGAATTACCTTGCGCTGCTCGCCACGCAGTAGCGCGCGGTCTTGCTGCTGCGCTGCCAAGTCTCCGTAAAGCTCGACGAGTTGTAGGTTTCGCTCCGCGGCTAGGTCCGACAACGCGGCTTTGCAGCGCCGGATCTCGCCGACGCCCGGCAAGAAGACCAAGATGTCGCCGCTGTTTTCCTCGAGCGCCTGAAGCAGCGCGTTTCGCACGCCCTTTTCGAGTCTCGTCCCCGTTGCATCGCCGGCGCCGTAGCTACCGTAGCCGCGGCGTTCTGCGCGGGGCGATCGCTCGTGGCCGGGGCTCGTCTCGAACAGCGAGCAGCCGGGCGCGGCGTAACGGACTTCGACCGGGAACAGGCGTCCACGGCTTTCGACCAGCGGGCATTGCCCGAGATAAGCACGCAGCGCTTGCGCCTCCAAGGTTGCCGACATCAGCAGGATGCGAAGCTCGGGCCGCACACTGAGTTGAATCTTGCGAGTCATGGCCAAAGCGAGGTCTCCCTCGATGCTTCTTTCGTGGAACTCATCGAAGACCACGATGGAGACGTCTTCGAGAAAGGGGTCGTCTTGCAAGCGGCGAAGCAACACGCCTTGCGTCATCGCGACGATGCGGGTGGCTGCGCTGGTCTTGTTATCGAAGCGGACCTGGTAGCCGGTCTCTGCGCCGAGCTTGCTGCCGCGCTCTTGGGCAATGCGCCTGGCCGCAGCGCGCGCCGCAACCCGGCGAGGTTCGAGCAACACGATGCTGCCCCTGCACAAGCCGGCGTCGAGCAAAGCCGGGGGCACCCGGGTGGTCTTTCCGGCTCCGGTCGGCGCACGCAGCAGTGCGCATGGGTTTTGTTGGAGCGCGGAGACGAGTGCGGGCAAGACCTCGTCGACGGGCAGCGCCCCCGGCGCTTTTGTGTGTTTACTCACGCGTATTGATTCGCTGCGTTGTATGCAGTGGTCCGCTCAAGGTTAGACTTACTCGCTGGGCATGCCCGCCGGCCCTTGACCCGCACAATTCAGTGGAACCTCTGCTACGAGCCTCAATCGCCCGCAGTCTCGGCCTGTTCGTCGCTCGCCAGCACTTTTCGGCCCTCAACGTATAGTCACTACGCCTGCGGGTCTCACCGCTGCGCGTGGGCCCATCCGGCCGATCTCACAGGCGCTTGGGGTTCTCGCGATGAGGTTTCATGCGTAATGCCGGTTGAGGTGCCGTGCGATTGGCGAGCGTAGCAGCGGCCGGGTCTTCGTTGAAACCGTCAGTACCACGCCAATACGATGGGGTGACAAAGCCGTGAAGGGGCGACAAAGCCGTGGGTGGGTGAGCGATAGTTTTTAGTACATACTCAGATATATGAAACCTCCGGCTCTTGCCGTATCCGCGACTCCTGCGCGGTTCGATGGACTTGACTCCGGTGCTGTTGGGAAGGTAGCTTATCTTCAAGTCAATTTATCAAGTTGGGAATATTTCTTATACGTCGATCGCTAGATACGTCGATCGCTAGATACGTCGATCGCTAGATACGTCGATCCCTAGATCAGTTGATCCGTTGATTTAGTTCGGGGGAGTAGTTCGACTGTTCGGAGTCGCCTCCTGATCGCTCAGTTCATGGGTGCCGCTGCGTGTTTGCTGAGAGCGCTGCTGCGCGGTGATTCTAGAGCGTGGCCGCGTGTACCGAGGAGGCGCCATGCATGCTTGTTCCCTTTCGTTAGTGCGACATCCGTTTTCGGTGTTGTCACGAAGCCGCGCTCGCCACGTTGTGGGAGAGGCTTTGCTCGGTGCGGCCGGTCTCGCATTGTTACTTTCGCCGGCGCCTGCCTTGGCCGCCGCGATACCGCAAATCGTCATCTCCGAAGCCCCGGTGGCGACGCCGCTTTATGGCGAACCCGCGACTTTGAATCTCAGTTTCGACAACGTCTCGGTTCCCGGCGACGTCGGCTACAATCCGGTGATCGAGTTGGTCTTTCCGGCCGAGGTCGTCACGGTCGGCCCCTTGGTGTCCGCGGTGTTCGGCAATATCGCCGGATCCTCACAGGTGGTTCCGATCAGTGGTTCCCTAAGCAACCCTATCAGCGGAGAGGTCTTGTCGGGGCTAACGCCGGGTTCGACCTACGTGGTCTACGAGATTCCGATCGGCAGCACTACGCCGGAGCAGCCCGCCCTGAACTTCTCGGTGAGCGTGGACCTCGACCCTCTGCATCCCCCCCAAAGTTCGGTGTCGGATCTCGTGGTCGCTATCGGCCTGTGGTCTTTGGGCGGCGACCCGCTCGACAATCCGCTCGTCGATCCGGTAATCCGCAACGACGCGACTGCGCAAGGAATCAGCGTGGTGCCCGCAGCCAACTTGCAGGGGGCGGCTGCTAGCACCGACATAGTCCCGCAGGTCTACATACCCTCGAAGATCCTGTCCGAAATCGATGGTAACGGCACTGCAACCGGACCCAACTTCCCGGTTGCCTATACTTTGGAAGCCGACATAGCGGATCAGATCACACTTACTCCTTTTACTTTTTCCGAGACCATCCCCGACGATCTACGATTTACCGGTCTGACAGCGCTGAGCGTCAACGCGAGCAGCGGCGACCCCAACGTGACGGTCGAATTCGAGCGCTACCCCTGCGGTTCCGGCACCATCACTTTGTTCGGCCCCGCGCCCTTGTCTACGATGGTCTTTCCCGTGGTCCATCCCGACGGAACGGCGGACATTACCCCGCCTCCCGGCGATGTTCCCGGTGGTTGCCTACGAGTGATCTTCGACGCCTTGGCCGGCGAGAGCATCAGCAACGACGTCGACATCTACTATGATGCTTACGTTCCCAAGTTCGACGCCATCGGAAACTTGATCATCCCCTCAGCCACCGGCGGAGTGCGCTTGGTGAGCAACACGGTTACGACCTCGGTGGTAAATGCAGCCGGCGCTTACGGAAACCTGAGTCTGGTCGGGCAGGACATAACCACACCTGCGGCTGCCAGTGCCGGTACCAGCCTGGATACCCAGAAGGGGATAGTCATTCTTGTCGACAACGGGCCGGCGGGAGCCAGTCCGGGCGACATAGTGCAGTTCGCCATTTCCGGGCAAGTCTCGGACTATTTCGCCCACGACCAGATCGCACTTCACGACACCTTGGGCGACGGTTTCGATTTCAATATCTTGAATCCCGGCAATCCGCGCTTGGTGCTGGGGCGTGAAAACGGTAATACCCTGGCCACCACGCCCCTGCCGCTCAGTATAGTAAACGTCGACCCGGCACCCGACTCGAGCCTGCCGGGGCAAGAATATCCTTTCCCTGCAGCCGCGACCTTGCTGCTTACCCAGAACGCGCGTCCGGGCGAGGCCAGCGGAAACAGCCCGGGCTTTACCACTTTGGTTTTCGATATTTCGAACTTCCTCGGCCACGAGTGCAGTGTGTCGGGAAGCGCGTGTACGGTGGACGCCGATTGTCCCGGCGCCGAGGTCTGCGTGCTGAGCGGCGAGATGGAAGGCGGGTTCATCGATCTGAGTTCGGCGGCAACCGGCTTCAGGACCGGCATCGACGACGACACGCGGTTCTCGGTCACCTTCGAGGCCACGATTCAGGAAGCTTACGAAAACCCGGCCTCTTTCAGCGAAGACGCCAGCATCGACGCCGGCGACAGCTTGGGCAATACCGAGATCACCTCCGGCAACATTACCAGCGACCCGGGCGGCCAGTTCGATACCGGTACCAGTCCGGACAGCGCCGGCATCAGCATAGATACTCCCACCTTGACCAAGACCCTGGTCGCCATAAACGGCAATGCCACGCTGCCGGTTCCGTTGCAGGTCAAGCGCGGCGACGACGTGACTTATGCCTTGGAAATAACCATACCGGCCGGAGATCTCGAAAGCCTGCGCCTGCTGGACTTCCTACCGCTGCCGGCTTTCGATGTTGCCGATCCCGACGCGGATACCGTGCCCAGCGGCTGGACCTTCGACAACATCATCTATCCCGCGGGATCTTTTCCGGCGGCGGGTGTTGCTTCTTTCGGACCCAACACCAGCAACGTGCCGCCCGATTATGATCCCTTGGCCAACCCCCCGGCGATCATCGTGGACACGGTTGCCAACAGCCTGGAGTTTGCGTTTCCGAATCTGATCACTTTCGAGCCCGCCGTGCCGCAGCAGCTCGTGGTGCAAGTCTACCTTACCGTTACGGTGACCAACGATCCTTTTGCCGACCGTTTGTTCCTTGCCAATTTCGCACGCGCGATCTTCGGAAATTCCAATGCGAATCTCGAGGTCGGCGATGTGGCTCCGTTATTCTTGATTCGCTCGCCGGTGCTCGCGCTCACCAAGGGTGTAAGTGCCACCAATCAAGCCGGCGTGATTGCGCCACCGCCGGCCACTTTGCCGGTAGACGGTGACTTGAGCGGTGCGGACGCGGCCGACACCGTTACTTATGTCATCACCGTGGAAAACACCGGAGGCAGCGAAGCCTTCGATGTTACGGTTATCGATCCCGAGGTCGCGGGCATGAGCGCGGGCTCTTGCGTGGTACTTTCGGTAACGCAGGGTGACGGTGTGACGCCGCTGGCTTACAGCGGTGATCTGTTCGCGGCGGGACTGCTCTTGACCAATCCGCTTGCCGTCAATGACGAGAACCCGGCCGGTGGGGGAGCGCCGTTTAGCAGTGACACGGCTTTGATTACCGTAAGCTGTGTCAACGATGCCACGGTGGAACCGCTGAGCAGCTTCGCCAATACCGCATCGGTAACCAATTTCGCCTCGGCGAGCGGCGGCGCCAACTTTGTGCCGGTTTCGCCGCCGGGAACTTTCAGCGATACCGCATCGGTCGGCATCGCGGCTCCGGCCGTAGTCAAAGTCGTCGAGTCGGTCAGTCCGGGGCCCGGTGCTGCGGGTGAGATCGCCGCGGGAGACACCGTAGTCTACGCGATTACCGCCACGCTGCCCGAAGGCCAGACCAACTCCTTGGTCATTACCGATACTTTACCGCCGGGTCTGGTTTTCCAGGCGCCGGCGGCGGTGGATACGGCAGGCCCGGGTTTCGCCGGTGTATTGCCGGCCCCCGTGACTACGGTCACGGGAACTCCGGCCGCCGGGCAAGTAGTGGCATTGAACTTCGGGACCGCGACCGTAAGCGGGGACAACAACGCAGGCAGCAACTCCTTCATCGTGCGCATCACGGCCTTGGTCGACGGCTCCTATGTGCAAAACGACGGCCTGCCGGCTGCACAGGCAAAACTCAACTCGGTGAGCCTAGCCTACGCCACCGGCCCCGATCTAAACGATACGGCTTCTGTGAGTTTCGTCGAGCCGGCTCTCGTCATTAGCAAGCAGATGACGCCGCCGACCGCAGACGCCGGCGATCAGATCACGATTACGCTGACGGTCGACAACAACGGCACTGCGCCGGCCTTCGACGTTGCCATAAGCGACGTGCTTGACGGAGCGCTTTTCGATCTTACGCCGCTGGTTTCGGTTAACGAGGGCGTAACGCCGCCAGATTTTACATACAGCTACGACGCCGTAGATACCGTCAGCTATGTCATCGACGCCGCTGCTTCGATCGCAGCGGGCGGCTCGCGAGTGTTTACCTTCAGCGCCAACGTTCGCAACGATGTAGTGACCTCGACCACCTACAGCAACAGCGCCGGCGTCAGTGGCGACAGCCAAGATGGTGTGGTCACCGGCGAGCGCAGCAGTAGCGCTAGCGGTGGCGATACCGTTGGTGTGCTTCAGTCGGGAGTGGCCAAGAGCCTTACCGCGACCTTCGAGAACAGCACCGACCCCACAGATGCCAACCTCGGCGCCAATCCTCCGCTGGCCGTGGGCGAGCGGCTGACCTACCAGATTGTCTTCACCGTGCCGGAGGGTCTGACCAACGCAGTGCGCTTGGCCGACGTGCTTCCGGCCGGCATCGAGCACATCCCCGGTAGCGCTAGCTTGACGCGCAGCAGCGTTGCTCTGTTGGCGGCCAACGACCCGGGTTCGATCAACTCGGCCGCCCCAGGAGTTCCCGTTGCGGTGGCGCTGTCGGGCGTGAGTGGAGAGATTCTGGTCGATCTCGGCAATGTTTCGAACCTGGACATCAACAATGGCGTCGCCGAGACCTACACCTTGACGCTCGATGCCTTGGTAGAAAACATTGCCTCGAATAGTGCGGGGCAGAATCTCGACAATCGCGGCCGCGTACGTTTTCAAGACGCATTCGGCACGGAACTTTTCGTCAATTCGCCGGTGGTGCGAATTCACGTGGCAGAAGCGGTGCCTACGGTTGCAAAAACCGCGCTTCCGGCCAGTGCCAACGGTGGGGATACCGTTACGTTCACGCTGCTCATCACCAACAACAGCTCGGGTGCAAATGCGGCACCGGCTTTCGATTGGACTTTCACCGACGTGCTTCCGGCCGAGTACATCACGCCGGCCCTGCTCAGCGTAGATGTGAGCAACGCGCCCGGCGCGATAGCGTCGGCTGCTTTCCTGCCTCCGCCCAACGACAACGAATTAAACGGCGTCATCGACCAGCTCGATCCCGGCGAGTATGTGACGGTCACTTATACGGCGATCATCGATCCAGCCACGCCGTTCGCCACTACCATAACCAACACTGCCAGCATCGACAGTAGCAGCCTCCCGGGACCCAACGGCAGCGGCGCCTCCAATCCCAACCCGCCCGGAGCTCCCAACGGTGAGCGCAACGGTAGCGGCGGGGTAAACGATCTGTTTGCGAGTTCGATCGCCAACGTAAGTGTCAACGCGCCCTCGCTTACCAAGACTCTGCTGGCTCCGCAGAGCTACTACGCGATCGGTGAGGCCGCGACTTTCCAGATTTCGGTCGGCGTGCCGATAGGTAGTAGTGCGGCGTTTGCGATTACCGACATCATCGATGCGAACATCTCTTTCGTGCCGGGAAGCCTGGCAGTCGTGACACCGGCGGGTTTTTCAGGCAGCAACACCCCCTTCAACGAGGGCAACGCGGCTTTCTTCAACCAGGCCGCCAACACCTTGACTTTCGATTTTGGGGCGATCACGGCGACTGCGGCGGGCAACATTACTGTCACCTACGATGTGCTGGTCGATAACCTCGCCGCCAACCAGAACAATGTTACGCGCTCGAACTCGGCTACTTTGGATTACGAGGATCCATCCAATCCCGGCTCCACGCTCAGCGAAGGGCCGGTCAACGCTACCTTGACGATAGGAGAGCCCAACCTCGACATGCTCAAGGAGATCGTTTCCGGTGCGGTCGGCTCCCAAGCCGGGGATACGGTGCGTTGGGGCGTGGAGATCGGTAACGACTTGGCTTCGAGCAACACCACCGCTTACGGGGTTGTTTGGGCGGACATCTTGCCTGACGGCGGCGGCGGGGCAGGCGCCGCGGACGGCTTGGAGCAGATCTCCAATGTTGCGGTGAGCATTGCTGGCGGCAACGTTTTTCGTGCCGGCACTGCCGTTCCGGTTACCGCAGCCGACGCGGTGATCTCGACCTCGCTCAACACCAACGACAGCATCGCGTTCAACCCCATGGACATCGAACCCGGAGCGCGCATACGAATAGAGTTCGACAGCATAGTCGGAGCCAATGCCGTTCAAGGAGCGTCGCTCAACAACGTCACCAGCGCCGTCTACAACAGCCTGTCGGGCGGCGGCGGGCGCGATGATTCTAGCGGACCTGCTGTCGATGATGACAATGACGCCGACTTGAACAACTACCAGGAAGGCGCCAGCCAAGGGCTGATTCTCGACACTCCCATCGCGATCGACAAGACCGTTGCCGTGCCCAGCTACACCATTGGACAAGACGTTACTTACACGATCCGCGTAGCGCTTTTCGAAGGCGTGACCCAGTCGGTGTTCGTCACCGATGAACTACCGCCCGGCCTGCTCTATCAGAGCCACAACATAGCGCTCGGCAATATGGGCATTTCTCTGGGCAATCCGGCCTACAACACGCCGAGCTTCGGTATCGGCGGCGGGGGCGGCACGACCGTTACTTTCGATTTCGGCGATATCGGCAACGCGCCCAATGCCGATCCGGCCGACGATTATATCGACATCGAGATCGCCGCCCGTGTCGAGAATATTGCCGGCAACCAAAACGGCGATGTGCTCAGCAACAACACCTTCTTGCTTTACGGACCGGGGGCCACACGGATCGATTTCGACAGCGACGCCGGCACTCCGGGCGTGCAGGGTCTAGACGTCAACGTGGTTGAGCCTGAGCTGACTGTGACCAAGACGGCGCTGCCTTCCAGCCAGGCGCTCGGCGATCTGGTTACCTTTACCGTCACCGTTTCCCACATCGGAGCAACGAGCAGCGCCGATGCTTACGATTTGGTCATAACCGATACCATTCCCGCCGGACTTACTTATGTGCCGGGCTCGGCCAGTCCGCCGCCCGCCGACGTCAGTTTTGTCGATCCTGTGCTGACAGTGCTTCGTTCTTCGCTCACTTTGGCCGACGGCAGCTTCGTGTTCACTTATCAGGCCACCGTAGACACCGATGCTGCGGTGGGAGTGCCGTTGGTAAACGCTCTCGATGTAGTGTGGGCGAGCATTCCGGGTGCGACCGGTGCACCCGACAACGGCCGCGACGGAAGCGGTGGAGTAAACGACTACCTAGTTTCCGACAACTCCCCGGTGACTCCCAGCACCGCGGCTTTTGTCGATGCTCAAAAGACCGTCATCCTGGCCAACGATGCGGACCTGAGCGGCACCGTTACCCCCGGCGACACTTTGCACTACGATGTGGTGCTGGCCAACAACAGCGTCAACGTAACTTCGCTGGTATTTAGCGATACCATACCTGCACAGACTACTTATGTGGCGGCTTCGCTGAGCACCGACCTCGGGGTGGCCGACGACAGCGCGGCGCCGCTGTTGGTTGTCAATGTCGGCGGGATGGTGGCCGGCGCTACCGTCAACATAGGTTTTGACGTCACCGTTGATGCGGGTACGGCGGCGGGCACGGTGATCTCCAACCAGGGCAGTATCGATTCGGACCAAACCGTTCCGGAGCCCACCGACGAAGACGGCCTCGACGGCAATGGCGACCAGCCTACCGACGTGATAGTAGGCGCCCCGCCCTCGGTAGTAAACGAGCTGTACGTGAACAAGTTCGTGAGCTTGCAGACCGACGCCGACGCCAGCGGCAGCGTTACGCCGGGCGATACGCTGCGCTACTTGTTGATCTTCTACAACCAGGGTAGCCAGGTCTTGACCAACGTGGCCTTGGCCGACAATATCCCCGGCGGCTTGACCGGGCTTGTCGCTTCGGGCGTGGTCACCGGCGCCGGCTCGAGCATTACCGTAACCGCAGCTACTGTGGCGGTGAGTATTCCCACCATCGCCAGCGGCGATTTCGAAGCGGCGCAGTTCGACGTAACCGTCGACGGACCGCCCCTGTACGACGGTAGCGGCGACGGGGATCCCACGGCCGAGACTTTTACCAATCAAGGTGCCGTGGATTCGGATCAGACTACACCGGGTTTGACCGACGGTAACTCCGATCCTTCCGACGGCAACCAACCCAGCAGCATCGATGCCGTGGACGGAGTGCCGGGGGCGCCGGCGATAGACGTCGAGAAACGCGTGAGCCTTGCCCTAGACAACGATGGCGACGGGCTCGTCGATCCTCTCGATGTTCTCGAGTACACGATTACTTTGATCAACAGCGGCTCTGCCGATGCCGTCAACGTACAGTTGAGCGACAATCCGATGCCCAACGACACTACGGTGGTCGCCGGTTCTGCGTCGAGTAGCCAGGGTTTCGTGATCAGCGAATCTCCGCTGCTGGTCAACATCGGGAACATGGGCCCGGGCGCTGTGGTGGTAGTCAGTTTCCGCGTTACGGTTGATGCGGGGACTCCCAACGGCACCATCATCGTCAACCAGGCCTCCGCCACCGGCGACAACTTTGCTGCCGAAGACAGCGACGACAACGGCAATGACGGCGACGGTAAGAATCCGAACTTGACGCCGGTCGATACCGGAGCCCCGGGCGGCGGTGGCCCGGGTGATCCGGACCTGGCCAAGTCGGTGTCGGCGAGCAGTGAGGCGGGGTCCGCCACTCCTGAAGTGCTGATCGGCGAACTCGTGACTTTCCGCTTGCAACTCGGGTTGCCGGCCGGCACCACCCGCGAGGTCACGCTCTCGGATACGCTACCCGCCGGCATGACCTATGTAGCCGGCAGCGCCCGCTTGGCCCGGAACTTCGATACTGCTTTGTCGTCGTCGGCCAACCCGGGAAGCATTAATTCGGCGGCCTCGGGCGTGTTCGTGGCCTTGGCCGACGGCAGTGACTTCGTAGCCGCCGGGCAAGCCCTGAGCGTATTCCTCGGCGATGTCATCAACTCCGACAACGATGCCGATGCGGAAACCTATTTCCTGGAATACCAAGCTTACATCGATAACGTGGCCGGAAATCAGCGTGCCGGCTTGCTGGTCAACGCCGGACAACTCGACTACCTGGATGCGCTGTTGCAGCCGCAGACGCTCGGCGACTCGGTTTCGCTCACGGTCACCGAGCCCGAACTGGCCATCGCCAAGGTTGCGCTTCCGGCTACCACCAATCCTTTTGCCGATACGGTGTCGTTTACGCTGACGATCTCGTCGAGTTCTGCGGCGTCTACCGCCACCGGTTACGACGTGCGCATACTCGACACCTTGCCCGCGGTGTTCAGTAATCTCTCGGTAGTTACCGTGACTCCGAGTGCGGGTATTTCCGGAGTGACGGATAACAGTGCCGGCAGCACCGTCGACATCACCGTAGCGGTCTTCCCGCCGGGAGAGCAGTTGCTTCTCGACTTTACGGCCGATGTGCTGCCGCCGTTTTCAGGCCAGAACCATGTGAACACGGCGACCGTGACCTGGAGCAGCCTGCCTGGAGACAACGGCAGCGGCAACGCCAATCCCAATGCGCCGGGTACTAGCAACGGCGAGCGTAACGGTTCCGGTGGTGTCAATGACCACAGCTCCGCGGATACTGCGAGTATCGAAACGCCGGTCCTGTTTCTGGCCAAGAGCGACAATCCCGATCCGGTAGAACCCGGCGCGTTGCTGACCTACACGCTCGACTACGCCAGTGCTGCGAGTGTGACTTTGACCAATGCGGTGATCGTCGAGACCTACGATGCACGAGTTAGCTTCGTAAGCGCGATCCCGGCGCCGGATGTGGGCGACAACCAATGGAACTTGGGAGACCTTGCGCCCGGACAGTTCGGCAGCATCGAGATAACCGTGCTGGTAGACGCCGGCCTTAGCGGCGGGGAACTGCTCGCCAACGATGCAGTGCTCAGCGTGGACGGCGGTGTTTCCGTCAACGAGAACGAAACCACCCCGGTTGTCGTGGTCGATCCGGCTACCGCCTACCTGGAGCTGAACAAGACCGCGAGCCAGACCGTGGCGCCCAGCGGCAGCCAGATGGTCTATACCTTGGAGATCGTGAACAACGGGCCTGCGACCTCTTTCGATACGGTGGTTAGTGACACCTTGCCCTTGGGGATCAGCTTCTCGAGTTCGGTTCCGGCGCCGGATGTGTCGGCGGCTCCGCTTTATCAGTGGAATATCGGTGACCTCGCTGCGGGCGCGAGCACCACCATTGATATCACCGTCGACGTAGAGGCCACCGCGCCTTTGGGCTTACTGTTAGATAACTGCGCCACTGCTCTCGGCGACGATACGCCCGGCGGGGGAGCGCCGAGTGCGACCTACCTAGCCGAGGGCTGTGTAGTGCTACCCGCCAGCGGCCCCGCCGATGTGGAGATTTCGAAGTCCGACCTAGCCGATCCGGTCATCATGACCAGCGACTTCAGCTACGAACTGACCGTGAACAGCCTCGGCCCCGGGCTTGCCACCAACGTCGTGGTGGTCGATACGCTTCCGGCCGGGATCAGCTATGTGAGCGATACCGGCGGCTGCGTGGAAGCTCCGGCGGGAACCTTGACCTGCGCGCTGGGCGACATGGCAGCGGGCAGTAGCACTACTTTCCAGGTTAGCGTCAACGTAACCACCTCTGCGGCTACCGCAGGTACGCTGCAGACGGGTCCTTGCGACGGCAGCGAGGATTTGTGCAACCTGGCCGTGGTATCGGCTGCGCCGCTCGATCCCGACGGCGGAAACAACAGCGATGATGAACCCACCAACGTGCTGCCCATGGCCGATGTGCAAATAGGGAAGGTCGACCCACCCGAACCCATCCCGGCGGGAACCGCAATGACTTACACGCTGCGGGTTCGCAACAACGGTACTTCGGACGCCGACAACGTAGTGGTAACCGATACTCTCGACGCCTGGACCGCTTACCTCAGCGACGATTCAGGCTGTGTGCAGGCCCCGGCCGGCACCGTCACCTGCTCATTGGGAACCATGACTGCCGGAGAGCTGCGGTTGATCGCTTTGACCGTGCAGATCAACGCGGGTGCGCCGATTACGAGTAACAAGAAAGTCGGCGCTTGCGACGGAACCGAAGACATCTGTAACGCGGTCTCGGTGGCGAGCGACACCGACGACTTGATCCCCGGCAACGACAGCGATGATGAGCCCACCGATTTGAGCGTGGCCCCGCCGATCGCCGATCTGCAAATTTCTAAAACCGATGCTGTCGACCCCATACAAGCCGGCGGCGTGGAAACCTACACGCTTACGGTGGTCAACAACGGGCCGTTTACCGCCACCGATGTGATCGTCACCGATACGCTCGACGCGAACAGCAGCTATGTAGCCGACACGGCGGGTTGCACGGAATCGCCGCTTGGCACCTTGACCTGTAACCTCGGGACGCTCGCCGTGGGCGAGAGCTACAGCTTCAATATAAGCGTTGCGGTCGGCGCCGGGGCGCCCACGGCGGGGACCAACAACGGTACGGTTTGCGACGGCAGCGAGGACTTGTGCAACTCGGCACTCGTTACTTCGAGTACGGCCGACGACGATCCCACCAACAACAGCGCAGAGCAGGCCACCGACGTGGTTCCGGCGACCTCGAGCGCCAACTTGAGCATCGTCAAGATCGACACCACGGCCGAACCAGTGGCGCCGGGGGCCAATGTCGATTACCTCATCACGGTTACCAACAACGGGCCCGATGCCGCCATCGATGTGGTGGTAACCGATACCATGGGTGTAGATCTATCCTACGTAAGCGATAGCGGTGGCTGCGTTGAAAGCCCCACCAACGTACTTACTTGCAACCTGGGCGTGGTACCGGCTTTTACCTCGGTCAACTTTACGGTGACCGCTAACGTGTCGCTGGGTGCTGCGATATCCGGCACCGTCCAGGACGGTGATTGTGGAGGCTTGGAAGACACCTGCAATTCGGCTTCGGTTTCGGCCTCGTCGGCGGACGTCGACGGGAGCGACAACGCCGACAGCGAGCCGACCGACATCAGTCCCAATTTGTTGTGTGGCAACGGAGTGGTTAATCCGGGTGAAGATTGCGAACCTCCGTCGGCGGAGATCTGCAACAACGGTGTCGACGACAACGGCGATGCTCTTATCGACTGTGCCGACCCCTTGTGCCCGGCCGGCTCCAACAGTTGCGATGCTAACTGCCTGTTTACCAATCCCTGCGTGAGTATTCTCAACGATCCGGCCATCATCAGGACCTACGGAGAGCAGAAGCGTGGCCGTCCGCGGAAGGATTTCGTGAAGATTCACGGGCGTTTCATTCCTAACAGCCCGGTTGATCCGTATCTCGAGGGTTTCAGCTTCTTGCTGACCAACGCCGATGGAATCATTTACACGGCGAGCCTTTTCCCCGGCGATTTCGAGATCAAGCGCGAAGAGTTCCGCTTCAAGGACAAGCGTGCCAAGCGTACGGGCCTCGGCATCCGCGGGGGCATCTTCAAACTGCGCGTCAAGCAGCGCTTCGACGGCGGTTTCTTGGGCTACGGTTTCACCATCAAGGCCTACGGAGACCTTTCGCGTGCGGTATTGCCGCGCATGACCACTCAGGTATACATTGGCGACGATGTCGCATTCCTGACCGCGACTTGGCGGGGCGATTCGCGCAAATGGAAACTCAAACAGTCCGACTTCTGAGCCATGCTCTGCAGCTACCGGGCATCCGGCGGCTGAGGGAGGCGCTTTTGTGCTGTGCTCTTGCCGTCGTTTGCGTGGCCGGTTGTTACCGCCCCAACGTGGTTGCGGGGCCCGTCATAAGCGAAGGGGCGGGGGCGGCTGCGCATATGCAGGCAGCCGCTCTGCAGGGCCTGCGCCTGCACGTGTTCAATACGGGTATGAACCGGGTGTCGCCGCTGCTAGTCGGTTCGCCTGCACCCTGGCGGTCGGCTCCGGCCTTCGTGATCGAACACCCGGTGCGCGGCTTGATCGTCTTCGACTGCGGCCTTGCTGAGGAAGTCGGGCGCGAAGGCGAAGCTTCGCTGCACCCGGTTACGCGCCTGCTCTTCAAGACTCGTTCGTTGCCGGGCAAGGATCTGGTCTCGCAGATGCGCGCGGCGGGGCTTGATCCCGGGGACGTTGCCTATGTGATCCTCTCCCATATGCACTTCGACCATGTCGGAGCGGCGCCGGCTTTCACGAACGCTAGCTTCATCGCTGGCCCGGGTGCCCGCGCCAATTCGGTCTCGCGTATGAACGGCTTCGATCCCGAACGAATCGCCTGGGTGGACGCGGACGCTTGGCATGAGGCGGATTTTTCGCGTGGGGAGCCCTTTGCGACCTTCGATTCCACGCTCGACGTTTTCAGCGACGGTAGCCTACGCCTGATTCGTGGCGGCGGGCATACCGCCGGCGGCATCGCCGTGCTACTGAATCTGCCGGCGGGGCCGGTGCTATTGGCCGGCGATCTGGTAGTTCATTTCGACTGGCTGCGAAGTGACGACGTGCAGCGCATAGTCCTCGATGCCTAACGTGCCGCCGAGGTCCGTAACCGTATCCGGCGCCTAGCCGAAGTGATCGAAAACCTCGTGATAATCCCCGGGCATGATCTCAGCGGATTGCCGGGTGGGCGCGACGATTTGCTGTTACACAACCCGGAACTGTTCGTCGCGTCCGCCTGGCCGGTCGACTAGCCCGTATGGAGCGATGGGGCGACCGGCTCCGTTTCGCGATATTGGGGATATTCAAAGAAACCCCCCGGCCGTAAAGCCGGAATGTCCGCGGGTTGCCCCAAGGGGCAGAGCCGCAAGCGAAAGGAGCCGGTCATGAACAAGCATAGCCTTGATCGGACAATAATTCACGAGCGAAAACGCGCTGGAGTGCGTCAGCCGTGGCCGAGCGGAGCGTTCGCCGCTCACCACTTTTCGGCCCTCAACGTAGTGTCACTACCCCTGCAGGCCTCAACGCTTAGCTTGGGCCGATCTCAGGGTCGTTTCGCCTCTTTCGACGACGTTTCATTCCTGATGCGGTCTACAGTACCGCGCCGATGATGTGGGCGCTCATCGCGAAGCAGACCAGCAGCCCCACCGCGTAAGCTATGAAGCGCAGCGGTTGCAGCGCGTTTACGAAAGCGTAGCTGTGAACGATGCGCGCCGCCGTGAAGGTGAGCAGATAAAAAGCCGCGCCACCCGGCCAGGCCTTGAGGAATATGTACACCCAGGCCAGCGCCAGGAAGATTGGGATGTTCTCCAAGTCGTTGCGCCAGGCCATGGTCGCTCTTTGCACGATCGGCGGATCCTCGGCCACCGGGGTCCCGCCACCGAAAGCGACGGCGTCTTCGGGCTTGGTGAAGGCGTCGCTTTTCACGCGGTTGTAGATCTGCACCAACGAGAGTGCCCACATCTTCAAGAACAAGATCACAGTTACAACTGCGTACAGTTCGAAAGCGGTGCTCATCGATTACTCTCCCTTTTTGGCTCCCACCAGTGTTCGCCTCAGCGGCCGGCCTGTGGCGTCAAACGATCCAACCTGAGCCGTTGCCTTTCATCGCATAGCCGCCTAGCGGAACCCAACACTGCGCACAGTACCCCGAGCCCGGTCCCGCCCGCGATCAAAAACATTATCAGAATCTGGTACTTGATGGCCCCGGCCGGGTCGACCCCGGCCAAGATCTGTCCGGTCATCATCCCGGGCAGGAACACTATGCCGGCTGCTGACATCGAGTTTATCACCGGGATGAGCCCCTCGCGCATGGAGTTGCGAACCGACTCCCGGATCGCATCTGCCGCCGTGTCGCCGAGTGCCAGCCGCGCCTCTATAGCCTTGCGTTTGCTACTCACCGAGTCATGCAGGCTGTTGAGGGAGATGGCGATCCCCGTCATGGTGTTGCCCAGTATCATGCCGAGCAACGGGATAGTATATCGTGGATCGAACCATGGATCTGGCCTGATCTGTGTGGTCAGGGCCAGTATGGTGACCAGCGTACCGGCGAACAACATCGAGGTCGCACCGATACCGTAGCCCCAGAAGCCTTCGATGCGCCGCTGCTGCCGTGCCAGCGCCTCACGTCCGGCAAACAACACCATGAGCAAGGCCGCCACCGCTGTCCACCAGGGGGAAGTGGCGGTGAACAAGGCCTTGAGCACCAGTCCCACCAATCCCAACTGCAGACACATACGCAGCCCCGCCACCGCGAAGGAACGCTCCAGTCCCAGCCGCAAGCACATGGAGAGTGCGCCGTTGACCAGCAGCAGCAGCGCCGCCAGCGCCAAGTCGAAGTAGCTCAGTTCGATGTAGTTCACGGCCCTTCCTCGCCGCTTATCTTGCCTTCACGCAGCAGTAGGCGGCGGCCGCCGATACGCTCGGCCTGGGATCGGTCATGGGTGACGATCAGAATGCCACGGCCGTTCGCCGCGGCTCGCTTCAGCACTTCTTCCACCAGCAGGCAGTTGTCGCTGTCTAAGTTGGAGGTCGGTTCGTCGAGCAGCATTATCTCGGGGTCGCGTAGCAGCATCCGCGCCAGCGACAGACGCTGCAACTCACCGCTCGAAGCCTGCGATACCGGCCAGTCAACCGCTGCGGCCGGTAAACCCAATTCGGTGAGGGTCTGCGTGGCATCGGCACCATCGGGGAAGTGATCGCCGACTCTGTCGGCCCACCACCCGGCGTCGTTGGCCAAGTAGCCGACGCGCCGGCGCCACTCGGGTGCGCTCATCGATTCCCTAGGTTTCCCGCCAATGGACGCCCGTGCCGTGTTCGGGTCGAGATCTGCGATCGCCCGTAACAAAAGGCTCTTGCCCGAGCCCGAGGGTCCACTGAGCGTGACCACCTCAGCGCCGGCAACGCTCAACTCCACGTCGCGCAGGAACAAGCGGCAGAGCTTTTCGACCTTCAGCATGAGCATTCAAGCTTCCACCGCGGCGCGGACCATGCAAGGCGCAAGCGAAAACGCGTTGGAGTGCGTCAGCCGTGGCCGAGCGGAGCGTACCCAACTGCACGTGAGCATCAGCGGGCGCGAGTACGGCCGCCGATGGCGTGCTCCGGCGCGAGCCGGAGGCGATTTGCGTCGTGAATTATTGTCCGATCAAGGTTGAACATGCATCTCAAGGCTTGTCGTAAACCACGAGTTCTTTGACGGCTACTCCGTCGCTCCATTTCCCCATGTATCGTTGCTGATGAGTATTTCCGAGCGCGTAAGGGCGGTTCTTGCCGTAGAACGCGGCATCGCAAAGGGCGTCGAAGAGTTTCCAAAGGCCGAAGTAATCGATCGCGTCCGCCGATGCTGTGGCACCGTCAGCGCCGTTGCGTTGCTGTAAGTTGAAATATTCCGGCGCCGCTTCCTCGTCTCGGATTTTTCCCCAGCGTTCTTTGATCCAGGAGGCAATCTTTTCTCGTAACTTGGTGCTTGGCCGCGGTGGTGGCTCGCCGACATCCGTAGCGGGTGCCGTGGGTGCGAAGTGATTGGCAAGCAGGGCAGGAGTACCGTGCTTGTCGGAACGAATGACTATGAAGTTTTTGTTGCGGCTCGCAACCTGGGTTGATTCCTCAAAGATTCGTTTCGCATCGAGGTCGCGCGCGATCCTGTCTTGGTCTCCGGCTACCGTGAGCAGGAGCGTGGACTTCGGTATTTGGCTGAGATCTGCGAGCGGAATCTTGATCTGATCCAGCTTGGCCCATGATTTCCCGGGCTGAACAGACATCACGGCTCTAAACGGGGGCAGCTCCTGCGCATTCGTCGAACCTGCCAACGCGGCGAGGTTGGCCGCAATCTGGCCGCCCGCTGAATGTCCGACCACGGCCACTCTTGTGAGATCGGGCCTCACGTGATCTGCGCTGCCCAGACGCTCGATGGCGTTCTTCACCGTGCTCAGTGCGTTGGGAGTGATCTCTGCGGGCGGGAAGCGGAAGCTACCCGGTTGCTGGTATAGGGGGTAGACGACGATGTTGCCTCGCCGCACGAGGTGCTTGATCCAGGCTCCGTAGATACGCGGGTTCGTAGCGCCCCAGCCGTGCATGAAGATTAGCACTGGAGCTTTGCCGGGAGCCGGATCCTTGGGCTCGAAGAGCCAGTAGCCCTTGGGACCTTCCTCGAATTTCGATTGCCGAAAACCTGCATGCCGGTAGTCGCGTCCACCAGGCCCGGATGCGGGTTGCGCGGGCGGCGCTGCGGCGAAAGCCGCGGACGAAAAAATCAGCAGACCTACCGACAAGACCCAATGAACGGCTAGGCGGTTACGCATGAGACTACTCAGTTACAACGACAGCCACTGCAACGAGACGGCTTACCCAGCTTAGCACGATAAGCGAATGGACCTTGGGCGCTTGGATTGGGCAAGGGTTCGATTAGTATCGACGGCTCACATGTTTCCTGTTCTTGGCAAGTTAGGTCCGTTTACTCTCCACAGCTTCGGTTTGATGATGGCCCTGGGTTTCCTGTGCGGCACGTGGGTGTCGGCCAAGGAATACGATCGGCGCGGCGGCGACTCCGAAGCCCTGTGGAACATGCTTACCTATGTGTTCTTCGCGGGGCTCCTAAGCTCGAAAATACTTTCTGTTTTCAATGACGTGGATGCCCTAATCGAGAATCCACTTATAGCGTTTAGCGGTTCCGGTTTCGTCTGGTACGGCGGCTTCATCGGCGGCGCTGCGACTGCGGTGCTGTTGGGTAGGCGTAAGAAAATGCCTCTGCTCGATGTCATCGACTGCTCGGCTTTGGGCTTGGCCCTAGGGCAGGGCATCGGCCGCCTCGGTTGCCACATTGCCGGAGACGGCGATTGGGGTAAGGTGACCGACCTTCCTTGGGGTGTGGCCTACACCAAGGCCATAGTCGGTTGGCCTCACGAGCCGGGTGTGTTGGTCCATCCCACTCCTTTGTACGAGGCCGCTGCCTATATCTCTTTGTTCTTCGTTTTGCGGGCCTTGGCACGCCGTGACCCAGCCGGCGGGACGGTCTTCGCCGTTTATCTGATCGGTAATGCGACGGCTCGTTTCCTGGTCGAGTTCCTGCGCATAAACCCGCGCATCGCCATGGGCCTTACTCAAGCCCAGCTCATTGCCATCGTACTGTTCGTTGTCGGCTGTGCATGGCTGCTGCGACTTCGCGCACAGGGGGCTAGAGCGGAGGTCCGCAGTGGCTAGGCTGCGCTTGCGCTTGTCGCTGCAACTGCTTGCGCTTGGCGTGTTGCTCGTTGCCGGGGTCGGGGGCTGCCAGCGCTCGGGTCTTTCCGAGGGCGACAAGGCGCCGGAGTTTCTCTTGCAACGTAGCGACGGAGCTGTGCGTAAACTTCGCGATTATCGTGGCCGAATCCTGCTGCTTAACTTGTGGGCGACCTGGTGCCCGCCTTGCCGCGCCGAAATCCACTTACTCAATGCCATCGAACGCGATTTCTCCAAGCGCGGCGTGGCGGTGCTCGGCCTTGCCGGCGACGAAGACCCGGCGGCGGTGCACCGTTTCATCGATGAATTCAACGTCGAATTCGAAGTTCTTCTCGACCCCGACGGTGCAGTGGGAACCGAGTATGGTATAACTGGTTATCCGGAGACTTTCTTGATCGACAGGGAAGGGCGGGTGCGCGGCAAGTACATCGGCCCCCTTCCTCATGAGCAGGGAAAACCGGCGAAAGAATTGGTCGATCGTATCGAGGCTTTGATCGACGAATAGGCAGGCTTTCTACGAACTAGAGGCTATGAAGGTTGCGTGATGGCCGGCATAGCGGTTTCATGAATAGTGCGGGTTAGAAGGGTTGCCGAGGCAATGGCTCCCGGGTTCCGGCGGTGGCGTCGGCGGCTACGGGCGGTGGATGAGATAGGTTGAGAGGCGGCGGGCCTGCCGGAACTTCAGGTGATTCGACTCAGCGGTATTTCCAAGCGTTATAACGGCAGCAGAGTGGCTCTGGATGCGGTTGAACTTCACGTTCACGAAGGTGAGTTCGCCGTGGTTACCGGTCCGAGCGGCTCGGGCAAGACAACCCTTTTCCGCGTGTTGATCGGGGAAGAAAAACCCGACAGCGGTACTGCAATCGTGGACGGGCGCAACTTGTCGCGTCTGGACGCCTCGGGGCTGGCCGAACTGCGCCATCAACTAGGGTTGGTTTTCGAAGAGCCCCGCCTAGTGGACAGGCTCAGTATCATCGACAATGTCGCGCTCGCGGCCGATCTTGCAGGCGCCACGCGAAGCGAAGCGCGCGAGCGGGCGGCCGCCTGCCTGGATCGCGTCGGGATGCTTGGCTACCGGGATTGCCGGCCCCGGGATCTGTCGGGCGGCGAAAGGCAGTTCGTCGCCTTGGCCCGCGCCCTGGTCAACGATCCGGTCTTGATCCTTGCCGACGAGCCGACCTTGAATCTCGATCCCGATTACACCTTGGAGATGATGCGCGTTCTCACCGAGTGCTGCGCCGCCGGCGCCACCGTGTTCATGGCCAGCCACGATATCGAAGCTCTGTCGGTGTTGCGCTGCCGGGTGCTGTTGATGAACGGCGGACGGATGCAATCCGAAGGCTTCGGAGAGCCGGCTTTCCTGTGAGCCCTGGGTCTTCGCGGCAGAACTTCAGCTACTACTTGCGCCGTGCGGCCGACTCGATAGTCGCTGCTCCGGTGGTCAGTGGAGTCACCGTGAGTTCGATTGCGGTGAGCGTCTTGTTCATGGCGCTGATCGTCTTGATGGGCGGCAACGCCGGCCGCATGGTCGCACTGTGGTCGGCATCGGGTATGGACGTTTCTCTATATCTGGAGCTGGACGCTGGCGAAGAGCAGGTCGTTGAACTCAAGGATCGTCTCGCAGCTTACCCCGAAGTGGCCCGGGTGAATTATCTGAGCCGCGAGGAAGCCTGGCAGTTCCTGGCTGATAACCTCGGGGACAGTGCGGAGTTGTTGTCCGGCTTGGATTCCTCCGTCCTTCCGGCTTCGCTGGAACTGAGCTTGGCGCTGGATGCCGACCCGGGCTCACTGCCTGCGAGATTCGAGGAATGGGCGAACTTGGAGGGAGTGGACGACCTTCAGTACAACCGCTATGAACTCAGTCGCCGTAGTAGTGCGTTACCGCTGGTCGCCTGGCTCACGCTGGGCCTTTGCGCCGTAGCGGGCTTGGCGTCGCTGATCATCGTCGGCGCCGGCTACCAACTCGCGGCCTACTCCCGTCGTGAAGAACTCGATGTCATGCGCTTGCTGGGAGCGGTCGGCAACTTGTACTGGGGGCCGATTCTCCTTGCAGGATTGATCGAGGGGACCGCCGCGGCCGGCATCGCGCTGGGGGTTACGCTCATGGGCTACGGAGCCCTTTCCTCCGTTGTGCTGCGGCAGCTTCCGCTGCTCGGCGAGGCCGTCGCGTTTTTGAGCCCTACCGAGATCGTCCGGCTGCTGGGTTGGGGAGCGTTCCTGGGCGGTTTCGGAAGTTTGATCGGGATGTGGAGAATCTCCAAGTGGCGCTAGCAATCCGGCGGTTGCTGCTGTCTTCGCTGGTGTTTCTATTGATCTTTGCTGAAATCTCGGCGCTGGCGGTTACGGCCGGGGCAGCCGGGGCAGCACAGCGGGAGCTTGCGGCGGCCAGGGCTGAAGCACGCTTGAGGGAGATTCGCACCGAACTTGCCCGCGTGCGTGCCCACTACCAGGAGGAGACAGCGGAGCTGTCGGCCTTGAGGGTGCGGCTCGAGGCCTTGAAAGCCGCCATCGCGGAGGCAACTCCTAGAGCCGCTGGTCTCGAAGAAGAACTTGTCCGCGCCGCGTCTGAAGCCTCCGAATTGGCCGCGAGGACGCGGGAGATCGAGCGTTCGCTCGGGCTTCTGGAGGCTGCGGCGAATCGTCGCTTGTCGTTGATCTATCGCCGGGCCGGGCTCGGTAGCCGCGCCGTTTTGGTGGGACGCGGGAGTGGCGGTTTGCGCAGCGCTAGGTACCTGGCGGCGATAGCGCAGGCTGAATCGGCCGTGCGCCGGCAGCACGAAGTCAGCCTGGGGGCCCACATCTACTCGCGCGACCGCGCCGAGGCTAGAAGCCGCGAGCTACGCAGTGAACGCCATCGGCTCGTGTCACAACTCGAGTCCGATCGCGCTGAGTTGGCGGCCGGGATTCCCGAACTCGACCGGCGTCGTAAGGCCGCGGCTTCTCTGCTGCTGCGCCTCGAAGACTTGGCGCGGTCGGAAAGAGACCTAACCTTGATGACCGCGCGTAAAGTAAAGGCCGCGGGACTCGAAGCCCGTGTCGAAGCCATGGGGTCGGACCCAGCCGTTACAGAGGTCGAAGCCATGGGGTCGGACCCAGCCGTTACAGATCGAAACGCCGGCGAATACATGGGTGAATCCGTGGACGGTTCCGTGAGCGTTGCCGGCGAAGCTGCCGGGGGCCTCGCCTCCGTTGCCGCTACGGTTGCGCCGTCGGAGCAAGGCCGGCTCGCCGCCACGCAGACCACGGAGGTCTCTTCCGGCGCTTCCGCAATATCTTCGACAAGCCCGCAGCATCCGGTCGTCGGACAAGCTCGCCGCACTGCTTCGCAAGACGGCGCTCGGAGCCAAGAGAAACCGGCCAAGCGCGGTTTCTTCTCGCGGCTGTTTTCCCCGGCCTCGCCTGAGGCCCGTGCCCGCCGTGGAATCGGAGGGCTGAGGCCGGACCGCGGCGCTTCTGCAGACGCGGGTGCCGGCGACCCTGGGCATGGCGGGGCCGCGGGCGTCCGGCCGGTGAGGGAGGAGGCTGCGGGCCAAGCGGGTTCCGCTATTGCCGGGGGGGCAGACGCGGGGCAGCCCGTTGCGGCTGAAGCGGGCGCGGCCGCTTTGACGCGACCCGAAACGTCGCGTGATCTGCGCCCGGCGGCCGGTATCTACGCTCCGGCTTTGTTCGCGGCGTCCAAAGGGCGGCTCTCAGCCCCACTTCGCGGCAGTTTGGCAGCCCGTTTCGGGCAGCGCCACAGCAGTGGCTCGATATACTCCGGAATTATCGTCCGGGGAGCCCGCGGGGCCGAGGTCGAGGCGGTATTTCCGGGTGACGTAGTATTTTCCGGCGAGGTGGAAGGCTTGGGCAAGACCCTGATACTAAAGCATGAAGGGCCCTATCATTCAGTTTATGCCCGGCTCGGACGGCTCGATTACAAGGTGGGCGATCATGTCCCCAACCGCGCAGTCGTGGGGGCGCTGCCGTCTTCCGATGCTACGCTCCACTTTGAGATTCGCGCCAACGGGAAAGCGGTGGATCCGCTTCCCTGGATAGCGGGCGGCGCCGGGGCCTTTGAATAAATGGTGTCGTGCCGTCGATCGTTCGCAGCGGATAGCGGCGCCCGGGCCTTCGAATAGAGGTCGCTGCGTTGCCTAACCCGCATTATTCATGAAACCTCTGCTACGAGCCTCAATCGCCCGCAATCTCGGCCCGTGCTCGCTTTTCGGCCCTCGACGTACTGTTAGTACGCCTGCGGGCCTCATCGCTGCGCTTGGGCCGATCTCACGGGCG
>JAJRWY010000172.1 GCA_024276575.1 Candidatus Binatota bacterium | reverse complement strand
GCCCCAGCCAGATAAAGGCGGTTCTCGGCCCCCAGCACTTCTTCTTCGCGAGCCGCCGCTTCGGCCTCGGCTTCGCGCACTGCTACCGGCGGGACTACGCCGAGGCTGGCCTTGGTGCGCGCGTCGCGCACCAACTCGCGGGCCAGTTCCAGCGAAGTACGGCTGACTTCGAGATCCGCCGCCGCCGCTACATCATCCCAGTATGCATCGACGATTTGTGCGATGAACTCGGCGAGTTCCGCCTCGAATTCGGCGAGGGCTTGCCGTGAAGCGTTCTTGGCGACCAGCACGGTGGTATTCTCATCGAGCGAGCCGAGGTTTCTGAGCAGCGGTTGTTCCAAGCTCAGTTCCAGTGCCGGCTTGTACTCGGGCAGCAGGTTGGCGCGGCCGGACTCCTGCACGGTTCGTCTGTTGGTCCAGCTCAGGTCCACCGTAGCTCCGGTGCTGCTGAGTCTTTTGCTCAATTCCAGATCGGCTTGTCGCTGCTCGATCGCGAAGCTCGGCTTGGCGGAGTCGATTACACTGCTTACCGGGATCACAGCGTCGGAGAGGCCGATCTCGCTTCTGAGACTGGGGTCGAAGGCTGCCCTTGCCTCGAGCACGTCCTGCACTCTTTGGCGCGGCACTTCGGCCCGGGCGAGGATGCCGGGGTTGTTGGCGACCGCGGAGGCCACCGCGTCGGCTAGGCTGAGCGGTCGTGCCGCGCTCTCGCTTTGCTGTAATGCGGCCATCATGGTGTCGAGCATTCGCCGGGTGTCGGGGCTAAAGCCGGATAAGCCGGGGTCGGCTCCGGCCAGGCTCGGATGGGCGAGCAGTAGTGCTGCGGCGATTACGGCCGGCCGTAGCGCTTGATTGTAGACTAGCTTCATTGGTTCAGACCTTGTGCTTGCACTGTGGATTACTGTGGGTCGCAACGGATTGCTGCGCGGCCCTGGGGACCGGGGATGATCGAACAGGATCGCGGTGCTGCGTGCTTGGCAGGGTTTCCGCCCATTGCGGTAGTGTCAAACCGCCGCCGGGGCTTTCTTGACATCGGGCAAGTCCAGGAATAGTCAACCAAATCCGGGATCTCCTGAGGCCCACGTATCGCCCGGGCACGCCGGCGTCGTCTTTGGGAAAGTAGTTCCCCCGTTAGATCCGGATATGCTGAAGAGATTCCTTCTTGCGCCGGGACCCACGCCTGTCCCTCACGAGGCCGTTGTTGCGATGGCTGCGCCGATGATCCACCACCGTGGCCCTGAATTCGGCCGGATTTTTGACCGGGTGGCTAGGGCTTCGCAAGAGCTGTTCGCTACCCGTGAGGCGGTAATGATATTGGCAGCCGGCGGCACCGGCGTGATGGAGGCGGCGGTGTCCAACACGCTCAGCCCCGGCGACTGTGTGATCGTGGTGGAGGCCGGCAAGTTCGGAGAACGCTGGGCGGAGATCGGCCGGGCTTGGGGCCTGCAGGTCCACGGTATCGAAGTGGAGTGGGGCCGCGCAGTGGACGCGGCCGCAGTTGAAGCGCAACTCGAGCTTCACCCCGAGGCCAGAGCCGTGCTCGTTCAGCACAGCGAGACTTCGACGACGGTGCTCCATCCGCTCGAAGACATTGCCGCGCTTACCCGTGAGCGTGACTGTCTGTTGATCGTCGACGGCATCACTTCGGTGGGGGTGGTGGATGCGCCGATGGATGCCATCGGCATAGACGTGCTGGTGACTGCGTCTCAGAAAGCTCTGATGCTGCCGCCGGGTTTGGGCTTGGTCGCGCTCAGCGAGAAGGCTTGGCAATTCAACGCTTGCGCGAAATTGCCTCGTTACTATCTCGACCTGGCCAAAGAGCGTGACAGTTTGGGTGGGCACGGTTCGGCCTACACGCCGGCAATTTCGTTGATCAAGGGCCTGGACGCGGTCTACGATCTGATCGAAAACTCCGGTGGCTGGAGCGAGGCCTATCGGCGCCAGGACTTGCTGGCCCGTGCCGCTCGCGCCGGATTTTCAGCGCTGGGTTTGCGCTTGTTGGCACCCGAGTCGCCGAGCCCGGCAGCTACCGGAGTGTGGTTGCCCGAGACTGTCGACGGCGGTGGCTTTGTCCGCGCTTTGCGCGACGTAATGGGGGTGACCGTAGCCGGGGGACAGGGCCGGTTGCGGGGGAAAGTGTTGCGGCTGGGGCATCTCGGCTATCAGGACACTTTCGATGTAATAGTCGGCCTTGCGGCCGTTGAAATGGCGCTTGCCCGTGCGGGCGCGCAAGTTGAATTGGGACGGGGTGTGGCTGCCGCCGAGGCGGTGCTCGCCGAAATGTACAGGATGGCAGAATAGTGGCAGGGACAGTTCTTATTTCAGACAAACTCGCCCCCGAAGGGATAGCGATTCTTGAAGCGGCCGGCGGCATCACGGTTGACAATCGTCCGGGTCTCAGCCCTGAGGAACTCCTCGAGGCCGTAGCCGGTGTGGATGCGCTGGTGATACGCAGTGGCACCAAAGTGACGCAGGCAGTGCGCGACGCCGCGCCCAATCTCAAAGTCGTGGGGCGTGCCGGTATCGGTGTGGACAATGTCGACATCGAGGCAGCCAGCAAGGCCGGCGTCATCGTCATGAACACGCCCGGCGGTAACACCGTGACCACTGCCGAGCACACCATCTCGATGATGCTTGCGCTGGCCCGGCACATACCGCAAGCCAACGCCTCGCTGCGTGCCGGCGAATGGAAGCGTTCTAATTTTACCGGTAGCGAGATCTTCGAGAAGACACTGGGCGTGGTCGGTGTCGGCAACATCGGCTCTATCGTTTGCGACCGCGCGGCGGGGTTGAAGATGAAAGTGATCGCATACGATCCCTTCTTGACCCCGGAGGGCGCTGAGCGTTTGGGTGTGGAATTGGTGCAACTCGACGAACTCTACGCACGCGCGGATTTCATCAGCGTTCACACGCCGCTTACTCCCGAGACGCGTGGAATGATCGGCTCCGCCGCCTTCGCGCAAATGAAGAAAGGCGTGAGGATCGTCAACTGCGCGCGCGGGGGCATCGTCGAGGAAGAGGCTTTGCTGGAGGCTTTGGAGTCGGGGCAGGTGGCCGGTGCCGCGCTCGATGTCTACACCCAGGAACCGCCGCCGCCGGACAGCGCCCTGCTGGCGCATCCGGCCGTGGTCGCCACTCCCCACCTGGGAGCTGCCACCGGCGAGGCACAACTTAACGTGGCCATCGCCGTGGCCGAGCAGGTCCGTGATTTCCTGGTGGATGGGGCGATACGTAACGCCGTCAATGTACCCTCGCTGTCTCCGGAAGCGGCTGGGCGCCTGGCGCCTTATATACTGCTGGCCGAGAAGCTCGGGAGCATGCATGCGCAATTGTGCGGCCGTGCTCCCAGTGAAATCGTCATCGAGTATCGTGGCGAGGTCGCCGAACTCGACTGCACGGCGGTCAATTCATCGGCGTTGAAGGGCCTACTGGCCGGTGTGCTCGACGTGCCGGTCAACACCGTCAATGCTCCCTTTATCGCTAAGGAGCGTGGCATCAAAGTAGTGGAGGTCAAGAACGCCGCCGCTTCCACTTTCATCAGTTCCATCCGCATGACTTTCAAGGATGCGGAGGCGACCAATCTGATAGAAGGTGCGGTGTTCGGTTCCGATATCATTCGCCTGGTGCGTTTCAACGACTTTTATCTGGAGACTGTTCCGGAGGGCAATATCTTGATCTTGAACAACCGGGATGTGCCCGGCGTGGTCGGACGCCTCGGCACTTTCCTCGGCAGCCAAGGCGTAAACATCGATGGCCTGGTACTCGGGCGCATCAACCACGAAGCCGTGTCGTTTGTCCACACGGGCTCGCCTCTGAACGAGGAACAACTAGAAGAACTCCGCGGCCTCAAGGATATCACCGGTGCTGCGATGGTAATCCTGTAGGGGCGCGGCGGGATGTCGGCTCCTCTCAGCAGTGTAGCGGTGGTCGGCCTTCAATGGGGCGACGAGGGTAAAGGCAAGATCGTCGATTTGCTCTCGGCCCGGGCCGATCTCGTAGTGCGCTTTCAAGGCGGCAACAATGCCGGCCACACTTTGGTGGTGGAGGGCGAGCAGACGGTGCTTCACCTCATTCCTTCGGGCGCCCTGCATGCACGCTCGGTCTGCGTGATCGGCGGCGGTGTGGTGGTCGATCCGGGGGTGCTCGTCGAAGAGTACGAAGGTTTGCGCAAGCGGGGGCTGCTGTCCGATCCGGGCGCTCTGCGGATTTCGCAGGAAGCCCATCTCATTTTGCCCTATCACAAAGCCATCGATCTGGCGCGTGAGCACGCCCGCGGCAAGGGCAAGATCGGCACTACCGGGCGCGGCATCGGGCCGGCCTACGAGGACAAGTTTGCGCGCATCGGTATCCGCATGGCGGATCTTTGCGACCCCGGCGTTTTCGCTGCGAAGTTACGGGAGAATCTCGAGGAGAAGAACGCTTATCTCGCGGCCATGCTTGATCAAGGCGGGCTGGACTATCGCAGCATGCTCGATGAACTGAGCGGTTACGCGAGCAAGCTGGCGCCTTTCGTCTGTGACACCTCGGCGTTGCTCGATCATGCCTTGCGAGACGGTAAACGCGTTCTGTTCGAGGGTGCCCAAGGTATGATGCTCGATGTCGATCACGGTTCTTATCCCTTCGTGACTTCATCGAACACCGGCGCTGCGGGGATCGCGGCGGGCGCAGGCGTAGCGCCCAAACTGGTGAAAACTGTGGTCGGGATATCCAAGGCTTATACCACGCGCGTCGGTAGTGGCCCTTTCCCCACTGAACTCGACGACGATACCGGGGAGCATCTGCGCCGGGCGGGTGGCGAGTTCGGCGCTACCACCGGGCGGCCGCGCCGTTGCGGGTGGTTCGATGCGGTGGTGCTGTCGAAGGCCGTGCGTTTGAACGGCGTGGATTCGATTGCGCTGACCAAACTCGACGTGCTTACCGCATTGCCGAGTATACAGATATGCACCGGCTACAAGCTCGACGGCTACAGCATAGATGCGATACCGGCGCAGGTCGCCGATTACGAGCGTGTCGAGCCTGTCTACGAGCAGTGGCCGGGCTGGGAAGAAGATATCAGCGGGGTCGGCAGCTTGGACGAGCTGCCGGAACGGGCAAGGAACTACATTTGCAGGCTCGAAGAGTTGCTCGGAGTGCCGGTGGGCATCGTCTCCACGGGCCCCGGCCGTGACCAGACCTTGATTTTGTCCGATCCCTTTGCAGGCTAAGCCGGACAGACCGAACCGGACGGAGCGAGTTGGCTGGACTGGGCCCGGCGGATCGGGGCGGAGGGACCGAGCCGGCTCAGGACTGCGCCGGGGTTGGTACCGCGTCGAGCGTCTCAGTAGGCCGCCGCTACGCCGCCTTTACGCGGATCGGAAGCCGCCCGGATGAATCTGTGCCCGTTTTTTTCTACG
>JAJRWY010000171.1 GCA_024276575.1 Candidatus Binatota bacterium | reverse complement strand
GCGACGGGCGTCGGCGCCGGAGATCTGGTAGCCGCTACGGTTGCGGGTTCGCGCTACGGTCTGGCCGTGGCCTGGGCGGCGCTTGCGGGAGCGGTGCTGAAGTTCACGCTCAACGAGGGTCTTGCCCGCTGACAGCTCTCCACCGGCACTACCTTGCTGGAAGGGTGGTGCCGGCATCTGGGACGCTGGGTTCATTACATATTCCTGGTCTACCTGGTGATCTGGTCGTTCGTGGTCGGTGGCGCCTTGATCTCAGCCTGCGGGCTCGCCGCGCATGCCATCGCACCGGCGGTGTCGCTGAAAATGTGGGGAATCGTGCATTCGCTGGCGGCGGTCATGGTGGTGGCCGCCGCAGGCTATGCTTCCTTCGAGCGGTTGATGAAGCTCTTCATCGGCATCATGTTCGCCGCCCTCGTTGGCAGCGCTTGTTGGATGGCACCCCTCGATATGGCAGGCGGCGCAATGCTTGCCGCTGATGTGCCCGAGGGTGGTATTGGCTATCTACTTGGCGTGATCGGCGGAGTCGGCGGCAGCGTCACGCTACTATCGTACGGCTACTGGATGCGGGAATGCGAGTGGCACGGACGCCGTTGGCTGCGGGTGGTTCGCATCGACCTTGGAGTTGCCTATGTCCTCACTGGCCTGTTCGGCGTGGCGGTGGTGGTGCTGGCCGCCCGCACCTTACACGCCGGCGGGGTGGTGGTAGAGGGCAGTGACAGCGTGCTTCGCATGGCCGCCATGCTCGACTCGGTTTTCGGCAGCGCCGGCCGTTGGGCTTTCTTGATCGGCTTCTGGGGGGCTGTGTCCACGTCCATGCTCGGCGTTTGGCAGGGCGTGCCGTATCTGTTCTGTGATTTCGTTTCGCTGATGAAAAATGACACGCCGGAGCGTCGCGCCGAGGTAGTTTCGACCCGCTCTCCTTGGTACCGCGGCTATTTGTTGTGGCTCGCACTGGCGCCAATCTCGCTGCTGTTTTTCGACAGGCCGGTGGCAGTGGTCGTCGCGTACTCCATTCTCGGAGCGCTATTCATGCCGTTTCTGGCGGCGACCCTGCTCTATCTCGGCTTTCGCAATATGAAGGCCGATGCGTCGTATCGTAACCCCTGGCCGTCGGTCGCCGGCCTCGCTTCGTGTCTGGTGCTTTTCGGCTATCTCGCCATCCGCCAGCTAGCGGCGTGGCTGTAGCAGCAGGCTAGCCGCCGAGCTTGTCGAGTTTGGCCTGCATTGCCGTGCTCGCTTTCTACTAACCTTGATCGGACGATAATTCATGAGCGAAAACGCACTGGAGTGCGTCAGCCGTGGCCGAGCGGAGCGTACCCAACCGTACGTGAGCATCGGCGGGCGCGAGTACGGTCGCGGATGGCGTGCTCCAGCGCGAGCCGGAGGCGATTTGCGCCGTGAATTATTGTCCGATCAAGGTCTAAGTATTTGCCGATGGGGACGATCGCCGTCAATCGCCATTATAGATGATCTCAGCCGTTGACATGAGCGTCCTCCCAACGGTCGAGTTCTTCCAAGATGGGACATTCGGCCGTGGGCCCTCGTCCGCGGCATTTCTTTGCCAGGCGATCGAGCGCGTCCTTCATTCGCTTGAGGCTAGCGATGCGCTGTTCGATATCGGCGATCTTGTCTTTCGCCTGCTTCCGTACGTCGGCACAGGTTGAACCGGGGTCGACCCGGAGCTGGAGAAGCTCCTTGATCTCTTTGAGCGTAAAACCCAGAACCTTGGCATGGCGGATAAAGAGAACGCGCCTCACGGCCTTCGGTGGGTATTGCCGGTAGCCGGACGAGGCCCGCCGCTGTGGTTCATCGATGAGACC
The DNA here is from genome assembly GCA_024276575.1 of Candidatus Binatota bacterium. Lineage (GTDB taxonomy): Bacteria > Desulfobacterota > Binatia > UBA1149 > CAITLU01 > JAJRWY01. The sequence goes on along the minus strand of JAJRWY010000171.1, from coordinate 75,007 downwards.
CTCGCGTTCATAGAAGCGGATGGTCTCGATTCCTACCGCAGCCCGCTTGGCGACCTGTCCAATTGTCAGGGTTTCCATAACTGCCTCCGTTACCTTGAAGTTTGAAGACAGTATAGACCCAGTACCATACTACAGGGACAAGGGTTGGTTTCTATATTTTTCGGGCACGGCCGGTACCGTCAAGTTGAGCGAGCCATAGACACGCTGAGCCGAGGAAGGACCCCGCGTCGAGATATCAGGGCGCAAATCACCCCTGGTACGCACCGGAATAACCCGCATTTCGTGAAAATCTCGATTCCGACCTTTAACCCGGTCAAGGCATTCGACGGCCGGTCTTCTTCCGCGTGGCGATCAGGTCTGCGCTGAAACCTTCCAGGGCGGCGTCCAACTCCCGTAATGGGATGACGTTGTAGGGCGCGCCTTCCGGTACCGTTTCGACAATGCGTTTGAAGTAGCGCTTGTCGGAGCGCGGCTCGACGATGACGATCAAGCCCTTGTCGTTGGGACTGCGTATCAGGCGGCCCATCATCTGCTTCAATCGCAACAGCATGCGTGGCAGCGTCTGGTCGTTGAATGCGCTACCGCCCTCGCTTTCGATGATGGCGGCACGCTTTTCCAGCAGCGGGTCGCCGGGGACATCGAAGGGCAGTTTTTCGATGACGACTGCTTGGCAGGCTTCTCCCGGAACGTCTATGCCTTGCCACAGCGCGCGCGATCCGAGCAGTACCGCGCGGTCCGCGTAGCGAAAGGTTTCAACCAACTCGTGGGGGTCGGCGCCGCCGCCGGCCGGAGAGATCAAGGAGATTGCTTCGGCAGCCAGCAAGGGGTCGAGCAAGTTGGCGACTTTGACCATGCGGTCGCGGCTCGTAAACAAGGCGAGGGTGCGGCCGCCGAGCGCCTTGGCTACGGCGGCGGTAGCCCGTGTCATCTTGTCTACCAGTTCGGCGGGCCGCGTGGGGTCGGACAGGAATATGACGCGAAGATTGCTGGCATAGTCGAAGGGGCTGGGGTGGGACGGTGCGCAGGAATAACGGCCGCCCGAGCGGTCCTCGAACTCCAGTTCCCTGACCGCGCCCGCCGGCATCGATCCTACCGACAGTGTCGCGGAGGTTCCGAACAAGGTCTCGACTTGGTCGAGGACCTGCATCTGGAAATCGGCAGCCGGTGAGACCGGAGTCGCGACCAAACGCCACGAGGCGGTGTCTTGTCGCGAGATGCCGCGCAGCCGAAATACGTAGTCGTCCGAGCGAGGATACGGCAACGCCGCCTCCAGTATGTCCGCAGCGTCGATCAGCGATTCGGCGGCCCCTTCCCAAAAGTTCTCCTCTTCGCTGCCCACTGAGGCCAGGCGGTGGGCGAGTTTCGACAGACAGTTGCAAAGCCGTCCCGAGTTTTCGATGATCTCTTTCCAATCCGGTCCCGGTCCATTGGGTGGTATCACCAGTTCGTCACGCCCGAACTGAAACTCGCGTTCCTCGCCCAGGCTTTTCGCGGTCGCCAGCACCGCCCTGCCCATCGCCTTGACCTGCTCGGAAGCCTCCTCGGCGTAGTCGCGCGCTTGCTCGTCTTCCACCGCTTCTGCCGTACCGGATTTGCCCAGTACCGTGTTGAGACGGTGCAGGATCTCTACGGCGTCGGCCTTGCGCGTGTAAGCCGCATCGGCTTTCTCGACTAGTTCGTGGATTTCATCGATTATCAAGTGGCGCAGGGGCGGGTAATCAGGCGGCCATCGCAGCAGTAGGTCGTGGTTTACGACCGCTATCTCCGCACCTTCGAGCCGTTGGCGGGCCGAGCGAAAAACGCACTCGGCTTTCAAGCTTTCACAAGTCTGGCGGCTGCACTCCATCGAATCGGCACTGCTGACTTCGCGCTTGAAGCGTTCGAGTTCGGGGTTCAATTGCGACAGTACCGTGGGAATGCGGTCGACTTCGCCGTGCCCCGCGCTTTGTGCAAAAGCGCAGATCAACGATGAAGCGAAACCCGCCGATTCGGAGAGCAACTCCGGGGACTCGCAGCGGGATTCCAGAAACCGGTCCAACCTGGCACGGCAGATATAGTTGGCCCGTCCCTTCATTACCGTGTAGCGCAGTTGCGGATAGCCGAGCAGCCGTGCCGCTGCCGGGATGTCTTTTTCGAGCAGTTGAGTCTGCAACACCTTGCTGGAGGTGGAGATGATCACCTGCTCGCCACGCACGCGTGCGAAGGGAATCGCCACGGCGAGGTATGCGAGCGTCTTGCCGATGCCGGTGCCGGCCTCACACAGTACGACACTCTTGCTGGCGCGGCCGGCGAAGGTTTCGTAGACCTGTCTCATCAGCCGGGTCTGCCCCGGTCTCAGCTCGAACTCCGGGAAACACGCTGCTCCTTTCTCCAGGTCTTGCATCCGTGCTTCTATGGCGTCGGCGTTGAGGCCCACCGCTTCTAAACGCGGCCCTTGCTCCGCCGTTGCCAGTGAAGATAGTGCTTGTGGGGGCAGTGCCTGCGATGGCATTCCCCGCGCAGGGCCGGTGGCCAGTTCGGCTTCCACTGCGAGCTGTGTCGCTACCGGCAGTTTCTCGAGCCGTGGCCGCCAGCGCGAAGCCGGGTTGAAGCGGCGCATGGCTTCAAGAGCGTTGGCTGCGGCAGGATTGCCGGCGCGCGCTTGTTCGAAGATCTTGACCACCAGCCGGGCCGTATCCAGCGCGTCGTCGAGCGCCCGGTGTCTTTCCCCGCGACCCAAGTAGCGGCGGCAAAAGGTGTCGAGTTTCATGTTGGGACTGTCGGGATAGACCAGGCTCAACAGTTCCAGGGTGTCGAGAAAACCATGGCGTGAGAAGCGCGGATTTACCGATTGGCAGAGCCAGGATTTCTCGAAAGCCGCGTTGTGTGCCACCAACTCGCTGCCGGCGATGAAGGCGTCGAGCGCCGACGCCACTCGATCGAGTTTCGGTGCGGCGTCTACTTCCGCTTGTTTGATCCCGGTAAGCCGCAGGATAAAGGGCGTCAGTTCTTTGTTCGAATGGATGACGCTGTTGAACACCGTGGCCCGGTCGTTGCCCGGTTCGAGCAACACGGCGCCGGCCTCGATCAAGTCGTCGTCGCCGGGGTTGAGCCCGGTGGCTTCGAAGTCCAGGAAGCACAGAGCCCTGTCCCCGACCAGCAAGCGGGTAAGGCCGGGGTCGAGCCCCAGATCGGCGACATCGATTTCGAAACGAAAATCGTCGATCGCATCTAGGGGGAGTTCTTCTTGAAGGGCGGAATTTCGCTGCGCGGGAGACACCTTGACCTAACCTTGATCAGGCAGTAACTCACGGCGCAAACCGCCTCCGGCTCGCGCTGGAGCACGCCATGGGCGCCGTACTCGCGCTCGCCGATGCTCACGTACGGTCGGGTACGCTCCGCCCGGCGAACGCTCCGCTCGGCCGCGGCCGGCGCGCTCCAACACGTTTTCGCCCGTGAATTACTGCTCGATCAAGGTTAGCTATACTACGAAGGGTACCGAGGCGAACTCCGGTCCCGGTCCGGCCTGGGCTAGAAGTTCAGGAATAGGTTGATCGATAGGATGTGATTCATCTGGTCCGCCGCCGCCCGGTCGATGAACTGGTTCAGGTATCCGGCTTCGATTTTGGTTCGGCCCTGCTCGCTGAGTTTCATTCCGAGTCCGGCAAAGAGGCGGTTTTGTGCGAATCCGCTGCGCTGGCCCCAATCCGTTTCGTTGAGGTTGAGGAAGATCTCTTCGTAGCCGACCAAGCTGAAACGAGACGCGTTCGGCAAGCCCCAGCTAGCCTTGAGGAACTGTCGGAAACGCCAACCGGTCTGGGAGCCAGTATCGAGAAAGCGTTGCTCGAGACGTGTGCGACTCTGGAACGCGACTTTCTTGAAACTCGGCTTCCACAAGAACTGCTGCCAGATCCGATCTTCGTCGCTGCTTGCCCCGCTCGAAGACTTGGTGCGCACGCGTGCGTACCCGAGCCAAACCGTGGTTCGTTCTCCAAGCGCGTAGCCCACTCCGGGCCGAAATAAGCTTTGCTGCACACCGGAGACGTCGTCGAGGAAGCGCGGCTGGATGTCGAGCCACCAGCGAAACTTACTGGGCTTGTGCTGCTGGCCGCCGATCGGCCCCTCCATCATCAACATCAGCCAGAGGCCCACATCCTCGCTCGTTTCCGCACGGGCCTCCCGGCTTACGGACAAGACGAGGGGCATTAGTATGGCAAACAGGAGTAGCCGCAGCCGGCGCGGCGATCGGATCGCAGGTTTCATGCGCGAGACCATAGGCGACGCAAGGAGAAGGGGTCAAGTCGCGGCTTTCGACTTTTGCCAATGACGAGCGATAATCGTTGTTGTCCCCTGTGAAGCAACAAGAAATGACGTCGCCCACTGGTTGCGTAGCGGTTTCACACCGATTTGCGAAGGTGCCACCTATCGGGTAATCACGTTTCGCAGAATGACTATTCATCGATTGTCTCAGTATATTGCCTGGGTATTGCTCGGCGCTGTATTTACCGCCTGCACGGCGACCACTGCCTGGACGGAGGTTGGCCGAAAGGGACTGCAGCAGTTCGCGGCCGGGCCGCCCCCCGGCGAGCGTCTTGCTTTCCGGCAAGGTTCTGACTCCGGCGTGTCCAAAGAGAGCGGTCAAGACGTCGAAGAGTCCGGCGAGTTTTGGCGCGACCATCCCCACCACCTATCCTTGCTCGTCGCTGGAAGCAGTACCACGGACGAGGACGCGTTTACGCTGGGTATCGACTACGAATACCGAGTCAGCGGGTTTCTCGGACTCGGCACGGTCGTGGAATACGCCTTCACTCCCTTCGACGAGACAACCTTGCTCGCCGTGGCTGATTTGCACGTTTGGCGCGGTTTCGCAGTTCAGACCGGCCCCGGTGTCGCCTTCGCCGAAGGAGAAGAGTTCTTCGCCTATCGGGTCGGAGGCCTCTACGAGTTCGAACTTGAAGGCGATTTTACCGTGTCGCCCCAGATCCACTACGATTACGTGAGCGGGCTAGGGGACCCTCTAGTCTACGTGATCGCGTTCGGTTACGGCTTCTGAGGGATTCGGGGGTCTTCCGTAGTCGAAAGCCGCGACTTGACCCCTTCCTCGCACATGCCACGCCACAGGAAAGAAAGTCTCGAAAAGTGCTCTTGACGTAAAGTGCTAGCGGATGGCTGCGAGCAAAGCCTCGGTAGCGGCGCCGGGGTTGGCGGCGTGCATGACGGCACCGATCACGGCCACGCCGGCGGCGCCGGCCGCGATCACGTTGCCGGCGTTCTCCGCGTTGATGCCGCCTACCGCGATCAGGCGGGGTCCTCCGGCGGCGGCCGTGGCCGCCTCCTTCAGCTTCGACAATCCTTGGGGAGCGCCGTAGGCCGCTTTCGAGGCGGTGTAGAATACCGGCCCGAATTGAAAGTACGTGATGAGTTCGTCGCCGAAGCGGCGGCGGCAGCTTTCGATCTCATCCGCGCTGTGAACGGAGAGCCCGAGCAGCGCCCCGGCGCCGAGCAAACGGCCTGCATCGCCGGGGCTGATCCCTTGCGAGGGCAAGTGCACCCCGTCGGCACCGGCGGCCAAGGCGATGTCGACGCGGCCGTTTACTACGAAGCGGTTTCCGTAGCGTGTGCAGATTGCTCGCAGCCGGCGCGCGGTGGCCAGCAACTCGCGGGTGGTCAAGGTTTTGTCGCGCAGTTGGAAAAAGCGGCAGCCCGCCCGGCAGGCTGCTTCCACGGTGGCGGCAAGGCGCTGTGGGGGCAGCCCTGGGTCGCCGATCAAGCACAGCAGGGGGTCTTGGGTCGGGCGGCTGCGTTCCACTAAGGGCCGGCTCTAGTCGATCAGGCCGCTGAGCGGGGACGAGGCGGTAGCGTAGAGCTTGCGTCCGATGCGGCCCGCCAAGTAAGCAGCGCGTCCGGCTTCCACGCCTTTTTTCATGGCCTCGGCCATCAGTAAGGGATTATCGGCGCCGGCGATGGCGGTGTTCATCAGCACTGCGTCGCAGCCGAGTTCCATTGCCAAGGCTGCGTCGGAAGCGGTTCCGACCCCGGCGTCCACGATTACCGGCACCGAGGCATGCTCGAGTATGATCTTGATGTTGTAGGGGTTGCGGATGCCGAGCCCCGAGCCGATCGGTGCCGCCAGCGGCATTACCGCCGCGCAACCCAGGTCTTCGAGTTTCTTGCAGCTCACGGGGTCGTCGGTGATGTAGGGGAGCACGTCGAAGCCTTCGCCGACCAGGGTCTCGGCGGCGGCCAGGGTGGCGGGCACATCGGGGAACAGCGTTTTCTCGTCGCCGATCACCTCGAGCTTGACCATCTTGCCGACGCCCGCTTCACGGGCCAGGCGGCAGGTGCGCACCGCTTCATCGGCAGTGTAGCAACCGGCGGTATTGGGCAGGATCTTGATCTTGTCGAGATCGAGATGGTCGAGCAGATTGTCTTTGCCGGGATCGGTAATGTTTACGCGGCGCAAGGCCACGGTCACCATCTGCGCGCCCGAAGCCTCGATCGCACGGGCCGTTTCTTCGAAATCCCGGTACTTACCGGTGCCGACGATCAGGCGCGAAGTGAACTCCACGCCGGCGATTCGATAACTGTCCTTGGCCTGCATCTCTAAACGCTCTCCATCCTTTCGGTATCGACCCTGCTGCCCCCGCTGTTGTTGCCGCATGCGGTATCGCCCCTGCCGTCACCACTGTCGCCCCTGCCGTCCTCGTTGTCGGTCGTCGCTCCGTCCCATGCTCCGCAGTAGTATTGGCTAACCGCCGCCCACGAAATGAACGATCTCTATTACGTCGTTTTCCCTGATTTCGGTATCGGCCCAGGCTTGTGCACGGACGATCTCGCCGTTGAGTTCCACCGCTGCGCGCCGTCCGGCCAAGCCGAGCTGCTCCAGGAGTTGCTCGATGCTGGCACCGTCGGGGACTTCGCTGCGCTCTCCGTTGAGCTTGACTATCACGCTGCGGGGATAGCGCCGGGCTGCTTGTTTTACAAGCAGCACAACGCTTGGTATTGGCCCCTATGCCGGGCGTAGACCACGATTCCAGCGCTCCCATGGCGACCATCGATCTGCGGGCCTTGTCCCGCAATTACGGGCGGGTCCGTGCCCTCGTGGGTTCCGGAGTGCAGGTCTTGGCGATGGTCAAGGCCGACGCGTACGGCCACGGGGCACCGCAGGTGGCGGTGGAACTCGCCCGCGCCGGCTGCCGTTGTTTCGGAGTGGCCACGGTGGACGAGGCCGAAGCCATTGCCGCTAGCGTCAGGGAGGTTGCGGGCGATGCGCGAATTGCCGTGCTCGGCGGAATCGTCCCGGCGGAGGCCGGGCGGGCGTTGCGGCTCGGCCTCGAGGTCGGCACCCAGGAGATCGCGGTTGCCGAGGCGCTCGGTGCTTGTGCCGCGGCGATGGGACGCGAAGCCGCCGTCCACGTCAAGATCGACAGTGGCATGACCCGGCTCGGGCTGCAGCCCGGCGACGCGGCGGAATTCGCGCGCCGTTTGCGTGAGATCCGAGGAATCCGCCCGGTGGCCTTGTTCTCGCATTTTGCCCAGGCCGAGTCGGTCAGCGGAGAAGTTACGCGCGGACAGTTGGAGGCGGTCGAGGAGGCGGCGCGGGCCTTCCGCGAGGCCGGCTTGGACTTGCCCCGCCATCTGGCCAACAGCGCCGGGATTCTGACCCGGCCCGAGGCCCATCTCGACATGGTCAGGCCCGGCCTGATGCTCTACGGGCTCTATCCCGACCCGGCTTTGCGCGAGCTGGTCGAGCTGGAGCCGGTGATGACCTTGAGCGCCTGTGTTGTGCGTGTAGCCGACATCCCCGCAGGGCGTGGGGTAAGTTACGGCCACACCTTTCATACTGCCCGCCGCAGTCGTATCGCGACCTTGCGTTGCGGTTACGCCGACGGCTACCCGCGTGCGCTGTCGAATTGCGGCGTGGCCAAGATCCGCGGCGTAGAGGTCCCGGTGGTTGGCCGGGTGTGCATGGACCACAGCATGCTCGATGTCAGCGCCGTTGATGGCGTGCAGGTGGGTGACCGTGCGGTGATGTGGGGGGCCGATCCCGCGACCGAGCGGATTGCGGAGAGTTGCGGGACCATTGCCTACGAGCTGGTGGCGCGAGTAGGTAGACGGGTTTTGAAAAACTATCGCCGCTAGTTTTGGGGCGGCTATGTGGCGCCGATGTAGCGGCTACGTAGATGAGTCGTAGATGAGTTTTTGTGGAGGAGTCTTTCTTGAGCGAGTCTAGTGCGGAGTCAGGCAAAACAGTGGTGAAAACGGCGCTGATAAGCGTCAGCAACAAGGACGGGGTATGCGAGTTTGCCGCCGGACTGGCGGCGCTCGGGGTGAAGCTTCTGTCCACGGGGGGCACGGCGCGCGCGCTGCGCGAAGCCGGGCTCGAAGTGGTGGATGTGTCCGAGCACACTGGTTCGCCCGAGATTCTCGACGGCCGCGTAAAGACGCTGCACCCCCGCGTCCACGGCGGAATTCTGGCGCGGCGCGGGGACGCTTCCCACCGCGAGCAGGTGGCCGCCCACGATATCGAGTACATCGATCTAGTGTGCGTGAATCTCTATCCCTTCGCGGAGGTGACTGCGCGCGGCTGTTCTTTCGCCGAGGCGATCGAGAACATCGACATTGGCGGACCCTCGATGCTGCGCTCGGCGGCCAAGAACCACGCGGATGTGGCGGTAGTCGTCGATCCCGCAGATTACGATGGAGTGTTGGCCGAGCTGCGCGACGGCGGCCTCTCGGCGGCGACACGCAAGCGCCTAGCGACGGTAGCCTTTTGCGCGACCGCTGCCTACGACGGCATGATTGCGGATTATCTGGGCAGCGCGGCTGCCCGTGGCGCGGAGCAAGCGGTCCAAGCTGGACCGGCTGGCCAGGCGGGTCAAGTGGATCGAGAGAGCCGAACGGAGCAAGCGGCTCGAGCCGGCCAAGCCGGGCAGGCTGGCCAGGCGGAGCGAGCCGGCCAGGGGAGCCAAGCGGCTCGGCAGGGTGAAGGCGGCAGCGTTTTCGGTGAGACCGTGCATCAGCAGTGGCGTCTAGTGCAGGGCTTGCGTTACGGGGAGAACCCCCACCAGCGCGCGGCGTTTTATCGTGATCCGGCAGCCGCCGGGCCTTCGATTGCCAAAGCCAGGGTCATTCAGGGCAAGGAACTCAGTTACAACAACATCGTCGACGCCGATGCTGCGCTGCAGTTGGTTTCGGAGTTCGATCAGACCGTGTGCGTGGCGATCAAACACACCAATCCCTGCGGGGTGGCGACTGCCGGCAGCGCCGCTGAGGCCTTCGAGAAGGCGCGGCGCTGCGATCCGGTTTCCATCTTCGGCGGCATCGTCGGTTTCAATCGTGAAGTCAACGAATAAATCGCCGAGGCCATGAAAGAGATATTCCTGGAGATCGTCCTGGCTCCATCGTTCTCGCCGGGCGCACTGGAGATTTTCGGCTCCACCAAGAAATCGCGCAATATTCGTTTGCTCGAAGTGGACCCCGGCGAGTCCGGAGGTGAGGACGCTTACGATATGAAGCGAGTGCTCGGCGGCTTGTTGCTGCAAAACCGCGATCTACAGCCTTCGCGCGCGGCGGATTGCGAAGCGCCGACCGCGCGCAAGCCGGGTGCGGAGGAACTCGAGGCTTTGGATTTCGCCTGGAAGGTTTGCAAGCATGTGAAGTCCAACGCGATCGTGCTGGCGCGGCCAGACAGTCTGGTCGGTGTCGGCGCCGGGCAGATGAGTAGGGTCGACTCGGCGCGCATAGCGGTGATGCGCGCCGAGACCCACGGCCTCGATACCCGCGGCTCGGTGGTGGCCTCGGATGCTTTCTTTCCCTTCCGCGACGGTCTCGATGTTTGTGCCGCGGCCGGTGCCACCGCGGTGATACAGCCCGGCGGCAGTATCAAGGACAAGGAGATCGTCGCGGCGGCCGATGAACACGGTATGGCGATGGTCTTGACCGGGGTGCGGCATTTCCGCCACTGAGATTTGCGATGAAAGTGTTGATAGTAGGCAGCGGCGGGCGCGAACACGCGCTGGCCTGGAAGATCGCGCAAGACCCCAAGGTGGAAGCGATCTACGCCGCCCCCGGCTCGGACGGCTTGGCCCAAGTTGCGCGTTCGACCGGCTTGGCGGCCGATGATCTCGACGCGCTTGCCGCTTTCGCGTCCTCACAATCGATAGATTTAACCGTAGTGGGACCCGAGGCCCCGCTTGCCGCCGGCATAGTGGATCTTTTCAAGTCCCGCGGCTTGCGGATCTTCGGCCCCGGCAAAGCCGGCGCGCAGCTCGAAGCCTCGAAGGCTTTTACCAAAGGTGTGCTGATCGAAGCCGGCGTGCCGACGGCGGCCTACGCTGAGTTCTCGTCGGCCCCCGAGGCCCGGGCCTTCGCGCGCGAACTCGGTTTTCCATGCGTGGTAAAGGCCGACGGCCTAGCTGCGGGCAAGGGCGTGGTAATATGCGCCAATGCCGCCGAAGCCGATGAAGCAGTGGATTCGATGCTCGAAGGCGGGCGTTTCGGGCAGGCCGGTGCACGAATTGTCGTCGAGGAGTTCCTCGAGGGCGAGGAAGCTTCGTTCATGGCTCTCAGCGATGGCAGCAGTGTGCTGGGCCTGGCTTCTTCACAGGACCACAAGGCCGCTTTTGACGGCGATAGCGGGCCCAACACCGGCGGCATGGGCGCCTACTCACCTGCCCCGGTCATAGACGAAGCCTTGCACCAAGAAATACTCGAGACCGTGATCGAGCCGACGGTGGCGACGCTGGCGGCCCGTGGCATCGATTACCGGGGCGTGCTGTATGCGGGGCTCATGATCAAGGACGGGCGTCCGCAGGTGCTGGAGTACAACGTGCGTTTCGGCGACCCGGAGTGCCAGCCGCTGATGATGCGTCTGGAAAGCAGCCTGGTCGATCTCATGGAGGCCTGTATCGACGGCACTCTGGCTTCGAGCGAAGTGCGTTGGAAACCCGGCGCGGCGGTCTGTGTGGTAATGGCCTCGGCCGGCTATCCCGGCTCTTATCGCAAGGGCGACGTGATTTCCGGTCTCGAGGCTGCCGCGTCACAGCCCGCGGTGGAGGTGTTTCATGCCGGCACCGCGCGCGATGAGCAGGGACGCTGGATATCAACCGGAGGCAGGGTGCTGGGCGTTTCCGCATCCGGGCCGGACGTTTCGAAGGCTGTAGACCGGGCCTATGAGGCTGTTTCCAAGATTCGCTGGGATGGTGTTCACTACCGGCGTGACATCGCTCATCGAGCGGTAGGCAGGATAGCCGCGGGGGCTTGAGAGTTTTCGGAATCCGGGAAGCAAGGAATCCGCGAATCCGGGAAGCAAGGAGAGTAGCAATTTATGTCGGCGAAAAAGGTCAAGCCCTTGGTCGGAATATTGATGGGCAGTTCCAGTGATCTCGAAGTGATGTCCGGAGCTTCGGCCTTGCTCGAAGAACTAGGCATTGCCCACGAAGTAAGCGTGATCTCCGCGCATCGTTCGCCGGGACTTGCCGCCGAGTACGCGTCGAGTGCGAAAAAGCGCGGCCTCAAGGTGCTTATTGCGGGTGCGGGGATGGCGGCGCATTTGGCTGGCGCGATGGCGGCCAACACCAACCTTCCGGTGCTCGGAGTACCCCTGGAGTCGGGAACCTTGGCGGGAATGGACGCCTTGCTGGCAACCGTGCAAATGCCTTCCGGAGTACCGGTAGCGAGTTTGGCAATCGGTTCGGCGGGAGCCAAGAACGCGGCGCTACTGGCTGTACAAATCCTTGCTCTTTCCGATCGCGTGTTGGCAGCCAAGCTCGACCGCCGCAAGGCCAAGATGGCGCGCGAAGTTCCGGGTACCGTCAAACAGGTTGCGGGAGATGCGTAATACCGCGCCGCTTCGGTCGTGGCGCTGAGCGGGCAGCGGTTTCGAGCCGGATGCGTGGCGAAGATTCCCCTAACGAAGGCATTCGCAGCAAAACCCCTCGCGGAAACTTTCCGGACCCGGTGAACCGTCAAGAGCAACTGCTAGCCGCGGCGGCCGCACTGTCGTGCGGCGAGATCGTAGTCTACCCGACTGAAACCGTTTACGGGCTGGGTGTGGACGCGGGCGATGCGGGCGCGTTGTCGCGGCTGGTCGAGCTCAAAGGCCGCGACGCGTCCAAAGGCATGGCCGTGCTGGTAAGCGGACTCGAGATGGCGACCCCTTTGCTTGCCCGGAGCCCTTTGCCGGAGGGCGCAGCGCTGGCTGAGCGTTTCTGGCCCGGGCCGCTTACCTTGGTGTTGCCTGCCGCCCCTTCAGTGCCGGAATCCTTGCGGGGCGCTGGCGGCGGGATCGGTTTGCGCTGTTCTTCCGATGATGACGCGCGCGTCCTGCTTGCCCTTTTCGGGCGCCCCCTTACCTCTACATCGGCCAATCCCAGCGGCGCCGAAGCGGCCCTTTGCGTCGAACAAGCGCGGGATTATTTCGGAGATAAAGTCGCAGTTTACCTCGACGGTGGTGCACGGGGGGCGTCTGCGCCTTCTTCCGTGGTTGAGTTTTTGGACGGGCGCGCCTATCTGCGCCGGGTCGGTTCCGTGAGCCGCGCCGATATAGAGAGCGTGGTCGAGTTGCACAGCGAGGAGAGATCAATTGGCTAGGTTCAGACCTTTTCGCGGACTTCGTTACAGCGAGTCCGCGGTTGGCGCGATGAGTGAGGTGGTTGCGCCGCCTTACGACGTCATCTCGCCCGAGCAGCGTGACAGGCTCGACGCCTCATCGCCCTTCAACGTCGTCAAACTGATCCTGAACAGCTCCGGCCACGATGCTGCCGCCCGGTATTTTACCCAATGGCGCGAGCAGGGAGTGTTGTGGCGCGAGGAGCAGCCCGCCTTTTATCTGTACGCGCAGGAGTTCGAGGCCGGGGGTCCGCGCCGCCGCGTCGGGGTGCTCGGCGCCCTTCACTTGGAGCCTTTCTCTAGCGGCGTGGTGTTGCGTCACGAGACTACTTTCGAGCATCACAAGAAAGACCGTCTCGATCTCACTTCAAAAGTGAAAGCCAACCTGAGCCCGATCTTTGGGACGTTTTCCAATCCGGATTTCCATCCTTGTCCCGACGGCGGTTGGGATGAGCAAGCCTTGGTCGATGTTTTCCACCAGGGTGTGAGGCACATGATGTGGGCGTTGCGCGATCCGGAGCGTATAGAGGAGGTCCGGCAGGCGCTTGCGGGGCGGCAGGTGTTCATTGCCGACGGGCATCACCGCTACGAAACGGCACTGAACTACCATCGGCAGATTCACGGGGTGGATCCTCCGGGCGGCGACGATGCTCCCGGTGACGACAAAGCGCCCACGGCCCATGTGCTGGCTTTTCTCGCGGCTTTCGAAGATCCAGGGATGCTGATCTTGCCCACGCATCGTGAGTTGCTGGACTCGGGGGGGCTCGACCACCGGCGCTTCGAGCAGTTGCTAGGCGAGGATTTCGAGCTTGGCGCCTATGCCAAGAGCGAGGCGGGGCGCGGTGAGTTGCTGGCCGCGTTGGCTGCGTGCCGCGAAGACGAAAACGGTTTTGCCATCGCCCTTAGTGGTCTTGACCACTACCTACTGGCCAAGAAAGCCGTGGATCAAAAGGCCGCTGCTACTTCACCGCTGGCCGCCCTCGACGTAAAAGTCTTGCATGAGCAATTGCTCGGTAGCTTGTTGCGTTGTGCGGGAGGCGGGGAAGTGAAGCTGGCGTACTCTATCGAGCCGCTGCCGCTGCTCGATAGAGTCGACGCGGGCACGCTCGAAGGCGCTTTCTTGATGAATGCGACGCGGGCCGAGCAGATGGCGGCGGTATGCAAGGCCGGCGAGCTGATGCCGCAAAAATCCACCTACTTTTACCCCAAGCTGTTGAGCGGCCTGCTCTTCCACTGCCTCGACTGAGATCCGGGCGGCAAAGCCGTGGCAACGGGTGCCAGGGGCCTATCGTTCGATCTTTACCGTGGTCGTTGGACGCCCGCCCATTCCGGTTACAGGTCGTATTGAAAGTACAGGTTCACCCGGTTGTCGCGGCCGCGGCGCAGGCCGTCGAAATCCGTGCTCCAGCGTAGGTAGTCGAGTCCCACGAGGAGCGCCGGGGCGAGGCGCAGGCGGTTGCCGATCCACCAGACCCGGTTGCGCGTGCGCGCGCCTTCTTCGAGGTCGCTGTTGTCGGGATCGTCGATGCCAAAACCACAGTAGACAGTGTCGATGGTGTTGAGTTTCAAAGCCAACTCGCTCCATCCGCCCCTGCTCTCTATCTCTCGCCCACTGCTGCTATTGACCCCTTGGCCGATGCCGCCGCGGAACTCCGGAAGATCTTTTCCATAGAAAGCCTCGCCGCGTAGCCGTAGCGCTTCACTGAGCGAGAGATCGTAGTCAATGCCTGCCGAGAGGCCTTCGAAATGACTTTTGCCGCCTACGGTGCTGCTACTTTTCTCTCTTGCGTAGTGTCCCCATGCGCCAAGGGTCAAGTGTGCATCTTTTCGCCACAGCGAGTGGCTGTAACCCAAGCGACCCTGGTAGTTGGGCTGAGCCGAAGCTTCCCCGTCGCGCACTCCATCGCCGTCGAGATCACGGGCATTGATGGCGCCGCCGAGGCCCAAGGCCCCCACTAGTGACAGTTCCCCACCGCCTAGCGAGGGATGGTAGTCCACACGAAATTGAGGGCGCCGGTCTCCGAGGTTGCCGGCGTTCCACATCAAAGTGTCATTGTTGGCCGTAGGCAGCAGCGGTGAAATCACATCCCAGGTTTGCCCTGCGAGCAAGCTCCAGTCGCCGTGTTCAAGTTCGATGTAGGCATGGCGAATGCGGATGATCTCACGCGACTCGCTGCCGCCGTTTTGGAAGTCGACTTCGATGCGCCCCGCCAGCTTCGAGCCGGCCAGCGTTGCGAGTTCCGGTCCGTGCACCCGAAGACCAAGACGCGTCAGCCGGGGATGGAGCGTGAAATTTGGATCTCCGCCGCCGGGGTTATCCGGGGAACGAATGAAGAAAGGCGTTTGCGCGTTGCTCGGGAGCGAATCATCGCCGATGAAGTCGATGCGCACGAAGCCGTAGGGCTCCAAGCTGTTGCCGGCACGGACCGGCTGCTTCTTGGTGCTCTCGTCTGCGAGCCGGGCCGGGGGGGCTGGCGCCTCCGCTGTTGCTTCCGTTGGCTGCGTTCTTTCTTGCAGCACTTCCTGCAAGGCTTTCAGGGTCTCGAGGATCTCGCGATTCTGACTTTCGAGTTGCTCGACTCGCGCTTCGAGCTGTGCTTTCGAAGGTGACGCTTCAGCATTGCCGAGCGGTATCAGCAGTATCGGCAGCAAAGCTACGAGAGAAAAGAGCCGAGAACGTACCCAAGATGAGATAACGATTCGTGGTGACATGACTGCCTCGCGGTCTTGTGCGGCGTGGCCGGCGTCTGCGCGATCTTAGATGGCAGACGCGAGAATGGCTGCGGCCGACGGCGCTCCGGATAGAGCTAAAGTGCTAAAGTGATGGGACTAGACTAGATCGGCACGCGACCGATGCTGAGCAGTCAAGTGAAACCGGTCGAGAACGACCGTTTAGAGCTGAAGCGAAGGACAATCACTGGCCGCTTTTTTTCATCAAAGCGCCGCGACGTTGTCAATTCCCGCAGTTCAGATCCCGCAGGCAGAAACGACAGAAACGGGGTCAGGTCCCGTTTCCAAAAGGAAACGGGACCTGACCCCGTTTCTACCCTTGAAGCGACCTTAGTGCCTTGCGGGCGCGGCGGTTCCAGCTTCGGCCGGCCAGTTTCAAGTAGTGAGGCAGGTTGTTATACGCCTCCACTGCGCTTGCGTAGGCTTGGCGGGCCTTTTTCTTGTTGCCAAGCTCTTGCTCGGAGGCCCCCAGCAGATACCAACCCTCTACCGCCGAAGTATTCTTTTTTACGCATAGCCGCGCCTGCTCTGCCGCTTCGCGATAGTTCCCCGAGTCGAAGTAGTGGCGGGCCAGGACCCTCCTGGGCTCTCCGTAAAGAAAGGAGGGACTCAGCTCCAAAGCTTTCTCTATGTATTCGATTCCAGATTCGCTTTGGCCGCAGTGTAGTAGGCAGAGTCCGAGAAAGTAGTTGGTCTCTGCGGATTCATCCATGCGCGCGATCGCGGCTTCCATGTGCGGTAGGGCCTCTTTGAACTTGCCCTGGCCGGCCAGCAAGCGTCCGAGATCGTTGTGTGCGGCTACGTCGTGCGGGTTGACGGAGAGCTTACTTGCGAGTTCGCTTAGTTGCGATCGAGCCGAGAAGAAAGTCGTGGGATTGAAATAGCGGCCGCTATAGCGGGCCTCGCCCAAGTAGAACACTGTCCCCAATACGATCAGGGCCAATAGGGGATTGTGAAGCAGGTAGTTGAGTAGGTAGAAGAGGAAAAAGTAACGCAAGGGATTGGAAAGTTCAGGCTGCGTCGACCGGAGTAGCGCAACCCCGTTGAGCGGGGTGAAGGCCGTGAAGATGATGCGGCTTGTCCGCGCGCCGATCCCGCGGGTTTTTCGCCCTACCCGGCTGCTCGCCCGGGCTTCTAGTCAAAGTCCTCGCCGAAATGAGCTCTGGCGATGCGCCCTTTCAGATATTCGAGCGTACCGAGATCCTCGATGATATCCCCGCCGGTGTCGTAGAAGAATATTTCGCCGTCCTTGTTGCGGCCCACCGCGACCAGCCATTCCAACTCATCGCGGTCTTCGAGCAGATAATTGATCGCCTGGGCTACACCTTTACCCGGAATAATGGTGATTTTCGTTCTTGGTGGCGATACGGGGTTGGTGGCGCTGGATTTCTTTTTCATTGTGGTGTCGGAAACGGGGTGGAAACGGGGTCATTTTCGAAACGGGGTCAGGTCCCGTTTCCCGAATGGAAACGGGACCTGACCCCGTTTCTGACCGTTTCCACCCGTTTCCCGAAAAAAGGGTAGGCAGTGGCGGGCATCATGTCAACTCCAAGCTGCAAAAGCTTTCCACATGGAACGTATGGGGGAACATGTCGAAAGTCAGGGCCTGCTTGAATCGGTAGCCGTGGTCAATGAAAGATCGCAAATCACGGGCCAGGGTGGCGGGGTTGCAGGATACGTAGGCTAGTTTGGGCGCTTTCAGGCGGGCGGCTGCCTCTGCACAGTCGCTAAGGCCGTTTCTCGGTGGATCAACGAGCAGTAACTCCGGTGCCGTTCCCGTATAGGCGTGGAGAAAATCGCGTGCGCTACGCTCTATGATGTCGAGATTCCCCAGTCCCAGCTTGCGCGCGCTCACTTTGGCCGCCTCCACTGCCTGGGGGTACGCTTCCACCGCAGTAACGCGGCCACAGCAGCGGGCCAGAGGCAAGGAGAAGTTCCCCGCACCTGCATAAATCTCCAGTACCGAGCGTGACCCTCGAGCGTATTCGGCCACTGCGGCAACCAGGGCCAGATTGGCTTTCTCGTTGACTTGCCCGAAGGAGCCGCCGCTTTGCGTGACCACCGTTCCTTGCCCGTCCACTGTGTGGCTGCGGGCGCTTTCGCCCCAATGCCTGCGCCAACCACGCCCCCACATGACCACTCCGGCGATTGGGTTGTCGTCGCGTTCTATGGTCTCCCGGACCCGGTGAGCGTCGGAACGGCGCAGCCTGCCGCGGCTGTTTACGGCCAGCAGAACTCCGGGCAGCAGTCCTCGCGATGCTATCTCTACCCGCGTTACGTTGGTGCTGAGCGACGCCGTGAAAGACTCGGCTGCCGCTAAGGCCTCACGCACCCGGGTTTCCGCCAACAGGCAGTCGGGGACCGGTACCAAAGAGTTGCTGCGCGCTCGGTAAAAACCCAGTTTCCCGGCTTCAAAGCGCAGTTTGAGCCGGTTGCGATAGCCAAAGATTTCGGGAGAAGAGACCACGGGAGCCACCTCGGGATTGTCGATACCGGCGATTCGTTCGAGCGAATCGATCACTGCGCTTCGTTTGGCCTCCAGTTGTCGCGGGTAAGACACCTGTTGCCAGGGGCATCCGCCACAGCGGTCTACGATGGGGCAGGGGCTTTCGCAGCGCGCCTCGCCGGCTTCGAGTAACTCGATTAGTTCCGCTTCTAGGTAGCGCTCGTTGTTGCGCACGACTTTCGCCCGCACCCTATCGCCGGGAGCTACCCGGTCGACGAACACTACGCGCCCTTCGTGCCGGGCCAGCCCGGCGCGGCCGTGGACGAGCTTTTCAATTTCCAGTTCGAGTTCCATTGCTTTGCTCGCTACCGCTGTACGGGCCTGGTTGCTGCGGCCAGCCATTAAATTGCTTGACTTGCCGGGAATGTGCCGCCTACTCTGCCAAGTCTTATGCGGCTTACCATCCTAGGTTCCGGCGATGCGTTCAATGCTGCCGGTGCACTTCATAGCTGCTACCTTCTTGAACACGAGGGCGGCCGGCTCATGCTCGAATCGGGTTCCAGTGTGCTTGCCGGGATGAAGCGAAACGGAATCGCCACTGACCTGCCGGATGCCGTGCTGGTTTCACATTTTCACGGAGACCACTTCGGCGGCATCCCTTATCTATATCTCGAATACACTTTCGTGAATAACCGCGACCGTCCGTTGACCGTGGCCGGCCCCCCGGGAATAGAACAAAGAGTGTGCGGCTTGTACTCGTCGCTGTACGGCGCCATTCAATGCCGCGATCTTCCTTTCGAACTGCACTACGTGGAAATTGAACCGGGGCAAAGCGTGGAACTGGCCGGCTTTCGCTGCGAAGCCTTCCAGGTGCCTCACAATGCAGAGCCCTTTTCCTTGGGATATCGCATTGAAAGTGGCCAGAGTAGCCTGTTGTTTTCGGGCGATTCCGCCTGGACCGACGAGTTCGTGGAACGAAGCCGTGGAACGGGGCTGTTCTTGTGCGAGTGTTGTTCCATGGATCCTCTCATTCCCCTTCACAGCAGTTACCGAGAAATCCTCAGTAGGCGCTCGCAACTTGGATGCAAACGCCTGCTTCTTACTCATCTGGGCGAAGACGTCCGCGCCGCTAGCGGCCTGGAGATAGAGCGCGCCTACGACGGTATGGTCATAGAAATCTGAGCCGGCGCTTCGCCGTTTCGGGGCCTTCGCTGCTTGCCGGATCGTCGCCCACACTCTCTAATGCTCGAGGGGCTTCTGTCACTACGCCTGTGGGACTCACGCTGCACTTGCTGCACTTGTCCCGAGTTCATGCAGGCTTGACGCTTTCGTGATTGACTTCCAAGGACAGCGTAGACGGGAGTTGTTTCACGCACTCCAGGAAATTCATGGTGATGCCGTGAGTGACTCCCCAGATTTCATGGCGCCCGGCTGATATTACCGGCACCTCGTAGTCGTTGCCGCCCCAACTACGCCGCTGGCTGCCGTGGTGCTTGGGATCGAGAAGATCAAGTAAAGGGATCTCGAAGATGTCACTTACCTCTCCGGGGTTGGCTCGCAGTTCGAGGCCGTGGGGCAATACACCTACGAAGGGAGTTATATGGAACTTGGCCGACAGGGTGTAAACGTCGTCCAGGCACCCGATTATCTCCACCGAGCGGGGGTCGAGCCCGATTTCTTCTTGAGCTTCCCGTAGCGCGGTATGGCTCAAGTCTTCATCGTGTTCACTGCGCTTGCCGCCCGGGAAGGCGACTTGCCCCTTGTGGCTTGGTAAACCCTCGCTGCGCAGAGTGTAGAGAACGCTGATTCCCTCCGGTCCCTCGATGAGCGGAACCAGTACTGCGCAACGCAGCGACGTGTCGGCGCTCAGCATCCGGCGTTCGCGGCTGTTCAATTGTTCGGCGATGGCTCGACGCACAACCTCCATAGTGGTTGCGCCGCGGTGGCTTGGCAAATCGCCGCGCCGGCCGTATTCCCGGCCACGAGCCGGAGCGGGTTTCCGTGCGCCTTGTGGCCGCGGTATGACCTCCCCTGTCCGGTATCAACCTGTATGAGCCATGAAACCCATGCTGCGCGCCTCGACCGCTCGCAATTTCGGACCGTGTTCGTGAGCCCGCTGCGCTGCTCGCGGGCTCACGGCCCTCGACGTAGCGTAACTGCACTTGCGGGCATCGACGCTACGCGTGGGCCCATCTGGCCGGTCTCACGGGCGCTTGCAACTCTAGCGACGAGCTTCCATGCATATGCAGGCTAAGAGCATGAACGATGTCATCGTAGTCCATTACAACGAAGTGGCGCTCAAGCTCGGCTTGCGGGCTATGTTCGTGGGCCGTTTGCTCGACAACTTGCGGCGTGCTTTGTCGGATCTCGGTTGCGGTGCGGTGTCGTCGAAAATGGGCCGCCTGCTGGTCGAGATCGGCGATGCCGATGAGGCAGAGTTGTTGCAGCGTATCTGTGTGCAGCCCGGGGTGGCCAATTGTGTTCCGGCCCGGCGTCTTGCGCCCAGTATAGAAGCGGTGGATGCCGCTGTGAGCGAAGCTCTCGTTAGCTGGAAACCGAGTGGATCATTCGCGGTGCGGGTCAAGCGCGCGGATAAGCGTTTTGCGATGACGTCTCCCGAACTCGCCGCCCATGTCGGCGCGGCGGTGGTAAGTGCCACGGGCGCGCCGGTTGATCTTCGCAATCCTGACTCCTCGATACAGATCATTGTCCTCGAGCAGGAAATATACCTGGGTTTCGAGCGCTTCGAGGGCTGTGGCGGTCTGCCCCTGCCGACCGGCGGGCGGGTGTTGTTGCTGCTTTCCGGAGGCATCGACTCTCCGGTCGCCGGTTTGCGTATGATGCGGCGCGGCTGCCGGGTCGATTGCATCCACTTCCATAGTGTTCCGTATCTGAACGACAGCAGCATCGACAAAGCGCGGAGCCTAGCTGCGGTGCTGGCACGTGGACAAGGCCCCACGCGTCTCAGTTTGATTCCTTTCGGGGACGCCCAGTCAGAGGTGGTGCGGTGCGTTCCACGCCCCTTACGGGTGATCCTTTACCGGCGCTTGATGATGCGTATAGCTTCGGCGCTGGCCAAGCGCGCTCATCTCTCGGCACTGGTTACCGGTGAGAGTCTCGGCCAGGTGGCTTCCCAGACGTTGGCCAATATGTCGGTGGTCGAGCGTGCGGCCTCGCTGCCGGTGTTGCGGCCCTTGGTGGGCATGGACAAGCTGGAGATCAGCCGTTACGCGGACCGGGAGGGCAGTTTCGAGATATCCATCATTCCCGATCAAGACTGCTGTACGCTGTTCGTGCCCAAGCATCCCGCCACCGCTGCCAAGCCCGAGGAGGTTCTGGCGGCGGAGTCGCTGGTAGAGATGGACACTTTGGTCGAGCATGCACTGGCCGGATTGGAGGCCGAGTTGGTGCCGGCTTCCTGGCCGCCTGCGGGTGAAGCCAGGCAGCGGCTGGTTTGAGTTGCGCCGTTGCATGCGCCGGTCTTTTATCGGTGCTTTGCAGGGGTGCTTACAGGGGCGGCGACGGGTGGTCAGCGACGGTGGGATCGCGCCGTACGCCACAGGCTGTCGAAGGCTTCGGCGATAGCGTCGCTCATGGCACTGCGATCGAAGTCCGCGGTTGGCGTCGTCTCGGCGTCGTCCGGGCCGTCTGCAGCGCGCATGGTCGCGGGTCGCGTTCTAGCCGTGGACTTCTCGCGACGGCGTCGTCCGGCTGCCGTCGATGTTTCGGGCACTTTGCCGACGACGAGAAAGATTTCACTGATGACTTGCCGGCCCATCCAGCGGTTGAGCCGCTCCACCAACTCGCGTTGAAGCAAGCTCAGCTCTTGCATCCATGTTGAACTTCGCACGACCACGACCAAACGTGATCCGTCGAGTCTGCTGGGTTGTGCGTTGCGTGAGATGAGATCTCCGACCACCTCGTCCCAGCCTTGCCAAATCCGATAGTCGTCGAGATCGCGGTCGAGGTTCAGGCGTGAGAGGGCGTCTTGTAGGATACTACCCACCGTTTTTGGTCCCGTGTTCCGCTTTTCCGCCATAATCGTTTTTGCTCTGCACAGGCCTTGAAGCGGCTACGCCCGCGCTGCCGCTATTCGTGCCGCCGCTGTAACGCCGCAGCGACACCGCTGGCGGCCATGTCGCCGCGACTTGCGCTATCGCAGTGTCGCCGCTGCGGCTCACTGCCGCTAGTTGCGCCGTCGCCGCGCTGCCGCTGCACGGTGGTTCGTGACGCTGTGCCGCGCGTGGCCGCCACCGCCGGGCCGCCTGCTGCGGCTGTGGGCCTGTAGGCAGCTATAGCAGAAAAGCCCCCGGCTTCGACATTCGCGGCAGTAATTCCCTTACCGCTCCATTGCGGCGTCTTCTTGATCAGTTGCTGGGTTGCGTCGAGCTTCAGGGTCGAGAAGTCTCGGCTTTGGCAGCAGCCAAATCGCGCTATACTTTTGCTATTTCTTCGCCTAGAATAGAGCCTTCTCTAGGCTTGTGCACATAGACTGCACAGATCTAAGCACAGGCCGCTAGGAAAAGTAGCCGTAGGGGCGGCAGCTGGCGGCGGTTTTGTTGCACCCATACAAGATGTGGTGGTACAAAGATGCAGTTAGCACAAGATGATCGATAGCTGTTAGTTGGCTTTCGGATATCAGGGACTGGTGGATTCGCTTCGCCACGGGCAGGTGGAGAGATGTCAACTCCCCCGTATAGGGGTGCATGCTGCTTCTCGAGACTTCGGCAATTGACCCCTCGCGCGACGCTGTAGCTATTTAGCTTGCGGCGGGCAGCGGTGGCCGGGGCAAGTGCCGGGCGAGCGTGCGGTCAAGACGTGGTTGAGATTGAGAAACGAGGAAGAACGGTAACGGTAAGGAGAGGAGACACGGTGGAAGAGAGTAGTGGGCGGGTGGAAAGCCTTGGGGCGCAAGAGGAATTAGGGTCGGGACGAGTAGCTGGAGAAGCGGGAGGAGAGCAACAAAGCAGGCAGGTTGAGAGCGGCGGCGGGCTTCGGTTTCACAGGAGGCTCTCGACGGCCGGCGTCGATCCTTACTCCACGGTGGAGTGGGGGCTGCGCGACGCCGTGATACAGGGTGAAGGCGGCAATGTAGTTTTCGAGCAGAAGAATGTGGAGTTTCCCGCGTCGTGGTCCCAATTGGCGGCCAACGTGGTGGCTTCCAAGTATTTTCGCGGCCAACTCGGCAGCGAGCAGCGTGAGTCGAGTGTACGGCAACTTATCGGCCGGGTGGTCTCGACCATCGTCTCTTGGGGCGCGGCCCAAGGTTATTTCGCCAGCGAAGAGGATCAACAGGTATTCTCGGACGAACTGACCCACTTGCTCCTGCAGCAGCAGGGCTGTTTCAACTCTCCGGTTTGGTTCAACGTGGGGGTGGAAGAGAAGCCGCAGTGTTCGGCCTGTTTCATTCTATCCGTGTCCGACAGCATGGATTCAATCCTTGATTGGTATCGCAAGGAAGGAGTCATCTTCAAAGGCGGTTCCGGCTCCGGCGTCAACTTGTCGAGAATACGCTCAGCCAAAGAGCCGTTGGCCGGCGGTGGCACGGCCTCGGGGCCGGTTTCCTTTATGAAAGCGGCCGATGCTTCGGCCGGAGTCATCAAGTCCGGTGGCAAGACCCGGCGCGCGGCCAAGATGGTGGTTCTCAACGTCGATCATCCCGACATCGAGGATTTCATAAGCTGCAAGTCGGAAGAGGAAAAGAAAGCCTGGACTCTAATCGATGCCGGTTACGATCCTTCGATCGACGGTTCCGCCTACTCGTCGATTTTCTTCCAGAACGCCAATAACTCTGTTCGTGTCAGTGACGAGTTCATGAAGGCTGTGGTGGAGAACGGCGAATGGCACACGCGTTCGGTCCTTGGCGGTGAGATCTACCAAACCTTCCGCGCCCGCGACCTGATGCGTAAGATGGCGGAGGCCGCGCATTTTTGCGGCGACCCCGGGCTGCAGTTCGATACTACCATCAACGATTGGCATACCTGCCCGGAAAGCGGCCGTATCAACGCTTCGAATCCATGTAGCGAGTACATGCACCTGGATGATTCGGCCTGCAACCTTGCATCTTTGAATCTGCTCAAGTTCGTTGACGGCGACGGCAAGTTCGACGTGGAAGGTTTCAAGCATGCGGTTGATCTTCTGATAACGGCGCAGGACATACTGGTGGATAACTCCAGCTATCCGACCGAGGAAATCGGACGCACGGCGGGCGACTTTCGCCAACTCGGGTTGGGCTACGCCAATCTCGGTGCCCTGCTGATGTCTTTGGGCCTGCCTTATGATTCGGATCACGGGCGCGCCTACGCGGCGGCGGTTACTTCACTGATGTGTGGTGAAGCCTACAACCAGTCGGCACGGTTGGCTGCAGCTGCGGGCCCCTACAACGGCTATGAGAAGAACCGGCTCGCCCAACTTCGCGTCATCGAGAAGCATCGTGAGAAATCCCGTCGCGTAGATCCCACCTATGTTCCTTTGGACCTGCTCTCTGCCAGCCGCGACGTATGGGACGAGGCCATTGAACGGGGCCGCGAATTCGGAGTGCGCAATTCGCAGGTGACGGTGCTGGCCCCGACCGGGACCATTGCCTTCATGATGGACTGCGACACGACCGGAGTGGAGCCGGATATTGCGCTGATCAAGTACAAGAAACTCGTCGGCGGCGGTTTGCTCAAGGTCGTGAATAACACAGTTTCCCGTGCGCTCACCCGGCTTGGTTACGAAAGCCGCTGCGTGCAAGAGATACTCGAGTACATCGATGAGCAGGAGACGATCGAGGGCGCGCCGGGGCTCAAGGATGAGCATCTGAAGGTTTTCGACTGTGCCTTCAAGCCCCGAAACGGTGTTCGCAGTATTGAACCCCTGGGCCATGTCCGCATGATGGGTGCGGTGCAACCTTTTCTCTCCGGCGCAATTTCGAAGACCGTAAACCTCTCTAACTCCGCTTCGGTGGAGGAAGTAGAGAAGCTTTACATCGAAGCGTGGCTGTTGGGTCTGAAGGCGGTGGCCATCTACAGAGACGGCTGCAAGCGTAGCCAGCCATTGAATACCGGTAAGGAATCGAGTGTGAAACAGCCGGGTGCGGCCCCGGATGCGGTCGATCAAGTCGTGGAGCCGAAGCCGCATCGCCGGCGCTTGCCGGTGGATTGCGGCTCTATGCGGCACAAGTTCGAAGTTGCGGGGCACGAAGGTTATATCCATGTCGGTTTCTATGACGATGGTTCTCCGGGCGAGATTTTTATCAAGATGGCCAAGGAGGGGAGCACCATTTCGGGTCTGATGGATACCATTGCGACCTTGACTTCGTTGTCACTGCAGTACGGTGTGCCGCTCGATGCGCTTACCAAGAAGTTTGCGCACGTTCGCTTCGAACCTTCGGGTATGACCAAGAACCCGGACATTCGTTTCGCCAAGTCGCTGACGGACTATATCTTCCGCTTCCTTGATCTGCGTTTTGGTGGGCAACGCCATGCCCAAGGGGATGCTGCTGCGGCTACGCTTGCGGCTCAGGCTACAGCCGGCGCGAGTGTCGATCCGGTGCGCAACGCTGCCGCCGGCGTTGCGGCAACTGCCGGGGCCGCTACCGCCCTCGCGACTGCGGTGCCCGCCGACGGGCGTCCCACCCTGACCGTCGTCGGCGGCGGGGCTTCGGAAACGGCCGCTACCGAGTTCATTCTTCCGCAGGAGGATGCGCCTTCTTGTGCTGATTGTGGTGCGATCATGATCCGCAACGGGGCCTGCTACAAGTGTAACAACTGCGGAGCGACCAGCGGCTGTTCTTGAGGTGGCGCTAGTTGCACGGGGGCTGTCCCAGGGTTGTTTCGCACCCGGACGGTCCCTGTGTGTTCTTTACCGTTGGCGCGAGACCGCTTCCGGCGGTGTTTTTGCCGCGGACGATGAAAACGACTTCGTCGGGACGGACGAGATCCAGAACCGAACGGGCTTTCTCTTCGAGGACTCTTTCATCGTGCTTGAGTCCGTCTAGTTGCGCGATGAGTTGCCGGTTTCTTTCGGCACGGCGAAAGGTCTCCGCAGACTTCTCTTGCATGGCTGATTCGAGCGACAGCACGCGGCCTATGCTGTGGCCGCCGAAAGCGAGGAGGTAGCAGAAGGCCAAGCACCCCACGGTCAAGAGGCGGCAGCCCCAATCGAAAGCGGAGCCGGAGTTGAGTCCCTGCTTGGTCACGAGTAGAGAATATCCTGTGCCCCGAGGCTTGTTCAAGGAAAGCCCTTGGATCTGCGCCGCGCCCGCCCCGACAAAAGGAGACAGGTCAAATGAGAATTCGTTCGATTCATGCTCGAGAAATTCTTGATTCACGCGGCTGCCCCACCATCGAAGCGGAGGTCTCGGTTGTGGGAGGAGCCTTCGGCAGGGCCTGTGTGCCTTCGGGTGCGTCGACCGGCATTCACGAGGCGCTCGAGCTACGCGACGGGGTCAAACGGCGCTACGGTGGAAAGGGCGTGCTGAAGGCCGTGGCTAATGTAAACGACGTGATCGCGCCCGAGATTTGCGGGATGGATGTGCGCGGTCAGAAGGAAATCGACTCTAAACTGATCGAACTCGATGGTACCCCCAACAAAGCGAAACTTGGAGCCAATACGCTGCTCGCGGTGTCACTGGGGGTTGCTCATGCGGCCGCTGATTACACCGGTGAGTCCCTGTACCGCTCTATAGGAGGCGTGCGGGCGAAGACCCTGCCGGTTCCGCAGATGAACATACTCAACGGCGGCGCCCATGCCGACAACCGCCTGGACTTCCAAGAGTTCATGATCGTGCCTCACGGAACGAGCAGCTTCAGAGAAGCTTTGCGTATGGGCTCGGAGGTATTCCATGCCCTGAAAAAAGTGCTCAAATCTAGGAGACTTGCCACCAACGTGGGAGATGAAGGCGGATTTGCCCCCAACCTCGAGAGCAACGACGAAGCCATCGAGATCGTTCTCGAAGCCGTCGTGGATGCGGGCTACAAACCGGGGCGTCATGTCTCGCTGGCGTTGGACGTTGCTGCGAGCGAGTTTTTCGAAGACGGGCGCTACGTTTTCAAAAAATCGGACAAGCGCAAGCTTACCGCTCCCCAGATGATCCGGCTCTACGAACGGCTGATCCACAAGTATCCAATCATATCGATTGAAGACGGACTTGCCGAAGACGACTGGGAAGGTTGGAAGCGCATGACCGCAAAGCTCGGCCGTAAAGTGCAGTTGGTGGGCGACGATTTGTTCGTTACCAATACCGAAAGGCTGCGCCGTGGTATCATGGAAAACTCGGCGAACTCCATTTTGATCAAGTTGAATCAGATCGGAACTCTCAGCGAGACTCTGCAGGCAATTCGTATGGCACGTCGCGCCGGCTTTACCTCAGTGATATCGCATCGATCGGGAGAGACCGAAGACGCGACGATCGCGGACTTGGCTGTTGCCACCGGAGTCGGCCAGATCAAGACGGGATCGCTGTCTCGCGGAGAGCGTACGGCTAAGTACAACCGCTTGCTTCGCATCGAAGAAGAACTCGGGAAACGAGCCTTTTATCCGCGTCGCAAGGCGTTTGCCTAAAACTCTCGAAGCGTTCGCAGGAACCAATGCTCGTCTCCGCGACGGTTCGAACGCGTTATTCACATCGTCTCGGATGCTCGTAAGCGCGAACAGTGACTGTGACGAGTTGCGAATCGCTTTCGCGTTTTTGTTGACTACCTTTGTCAAGCCTCTCTATAATTCTATCGTTGGACACTTTTGTGTGTTCGACTTCCTTCTGAACCTGAGAGGGTGTCGGTGAAGGAAGCTGAAGGAGGCAATTAATGGCAACGAAAAAGAAAGCGACTAAGAAACGCGCGACCAAGAAAAAGGCCGCCAAGAAAAAGGTGAGCAAGAAGAAAGTCACCAAGAAGAAAGCGGCGAAGAAGAAAGTAGCGAAGAAGAAAGCTACGAAGAAGAAAGCCGCGAAGAAGAAGGCGAAGAAGAAAGCCGGCAAGAAGAAGGTAGCGAAGAAGAAAGCTACCAAGAAGAAAGCGGCCAAGAAGAAGGCCAAGAAGAAAGCCGGCAAGAAGAAGGTAGCGAAGAAGAAAGCTACCAAGAAGAAAGCGGCCAAGAAGAAGGCCAAGAAGAAAGCCGGCAGAAAGTAGGCGGTCCCTAGGGGTTGAATACTTTCCCGGTTGACGCACCCGGGCCGGGCGGCGCTGTTGCCGTCCGGCCCGCCACCCTCTCGGTTAAGCAGGATCTCGTGGTCCGAAAAAGCCTCCCGGTTTTCCGGGGGGCTTTTTTGCACTATCCTCCGGCGCTAGTGTCTCAAAAACACCGCCATGCTGGGGTGGGTGGCGGCTCTGTGTCTTCAACCCCCGTCTTCCAACCCCCGCAGTGCCTATGGTGTTGATGCGTAGGGGCAAGCCGAAGCAGCTGCCCGGCCTGCAGCCGGAGGGTTCCAGCGGGTGGTCTCCGGCGTGGTGCCTGCGCTACCGATCACTCGTCCCCTTGCCGTTGACATAGGCACGGGGCTCCCGTACTACACCCGACTGGCGATTCAGATCCCGAATTGACTGACTTTAGGAGGAAGGAACGAAAAATGGCTGATCAACCGACCAGTGTGGCTGAAATTTTTGCAGTAATGCCCGAGCGTTTTAACGCGGCGGCGGCTGCCGGCGTGAATGCGACTTACCAGTTTGATCTCACCGGAGACGGTGGGGGTACCTGGAATGTGGCTATCGCCGACGGTGCCTGCTCTGTGAACGAGGGCCCTGCCGAGAGCGCCAACATCACCATCACCATGGCGGCTTCGGATTATCTCGACATGACCACCGGCAAGCTCAACCCGCAGATGGCTTTCATGGGCGGCAAGCTCAAGATCAAGGGTGACATGAGCTTGGCCCTGAAGATGCAGCAGATTTTCCCCACTGCCTGAAAACGGTAGAGGAAACGACCTGCTGCAACGAAAGTTGTAGCGAAAAGGGGAGCCCTCGAGGGCTCCCCTTTTCAGTTAGTGTCCGGTTTCTTGCGCCCGGTGCCTCTATCTCTGTCAATGTGAGACCGATGGCTACCCACGGATGAATTACGGTAGTACAGGGTGAGAGCAGAGATCTGCTGCGCGATCGGGGCGATTTTCTTCGCGGCACGAACCCACGCGCGGCGATCTGCTCTGTCGCCGGCCTCTCCGGGGTGTTCAGGCCCCCAGTGCTCAGGCCCCCAGTGCTCAGGCCACGTCGAGTTCGCGCCGGGGTACGTTACGCAACAGCACTTCGGCGCTCCCGCGGCTAAAAGCTCCCCGGTTCATTTTCTCTAAACCTTCGCGGACTTCTCTGCGGGTCATCAATATTCCATAAGAGCGTAAAACCCGTTTGAACTTGTCGTAGTGAGTGTCGATCGAATGGGTGACAGAGGTGTAACCCAATTTGCCCGCGCGGGGCCCATCCCACAAGGATAGCGGGTTGGTCGAGAACATGTGGGTATCGGCTTCGGCCGGCTCGATAACGATTATATCACCGCGGAAATTCTCATCGGCTTCATATTGTCGCAGGCCGTAGCGTAATCTGGTGTGCAGCAGGGTTCGAAAGACTTGGTTGAAGATCGCGAGCAAACCGTCATCGGCGATAGGCCTGCCGTCGGTTACGAAGCGGCCTTTGTCGCCATCGTAGTGACGGGAAATGCGGTTGGAGAAGGGACGGAAGGGGTTGTAACAGATTATCAAGTCCGCACCGTGTTCAATCGCCACATCGAGATTCGCGGTGCGGCGTACGCCGCCGTCAACGTAATAGACCCCGTTTATGTGGGCGGGCTTGTAAAATCCAGGGAGCGCCGTCGATGCCTGTATGGCCTCCGATACGGTGACCGAGTCGTCCTCGTCATGCCCGAACACCACCTGCTCGGCAGTGTCTAGATTCATCGCCGCGATATAAAGCTCTTTGCCGGTGTGGGCGAGGAATCCGTCGAACTCGTTGGGGATCCCCTTTTCTTCCAGATTCTTCCGGAGGTAGCGTTCAATACTGCAGTTGTCGAAGAGTCCCGAGGGCAGGTAGTCCTGTGGCAGCGGCGGCCACTTGGACAACAGGGCCGATGCTATCGGCGCCGCTACGTCACTGAGCCCGCTCAGGCTTGGGTATTTACGAAAGACGCGCAGAGCGGGTCTTACTTCCTCGAATAGCTCGGGCGAGGAACTGAGCAGGTCCGCGACGGTACGCGGGAAAAACTGCATCAAATCGAGAAGGAAGCGCAGTGGGTTGGCGAGTAGCTCGGCTACGTTGGGGTTGTAGAAGTGGCTCGGTTTGAATTGAGAAATCTGCGTCGATGAACCGTCGAGGGCACGCAGTAACTCCGAAGGTGGAACTCCCGCAGCCAGTGGTGCCGTGAGCAGGGCGCCTGCGCTCAGTCCCACGTAAAGGTCGAAGTCCGTGGTTTTGCGGTTGATCAGAAAGTCGTCAAGGGCCTTTAGACCTCCAAGTTTGAAGGCGCCGCCGGTGATAGCTCCGCCGGCCAGTACCAGCGCGATCTTCGGATTCGCTTTACGGACCGAGAGGTCGCTTTTTTGGATGAAAGTTATACCCACTGTTTCACTACCCCGGCATTACCCCGGGACGCTACGTACCGTCTTCGTACAGACTACAGGTGCAGAGGTCGGTTTGTCTAGACGCGTCATGATTCACGTTACCTACCGCGCAATCTCGTAGCAGTTACCTAGCGCGCAATCTCGTAGCAGAGGCTTCATGAA
Organism: Candidatus Binatota bacterium; assembly: GCA_024276575.1. Classification (GTDB taxonomy): domain Bacteria; phylum Desulfobacterota; class Binatia; order UBA1149; family CAITLU01; genus JAJRWY01. The sequence continues at coordinate 44,555 of JAJRWY010000171.1, read as the reverse complement.
TAATGCCTGAAATGCCGGCTAGCAGGGGGCTACCCATTGCCGTGCAATTTGCGGTCGGCCTCGGCGAGTTCTTTGGGGGTTCCCACCGTCAGCCACTGCCCGGTGAACTTGTGGCCGTACACGGCTTCGCCCGCTTCAAGCATGCGTGGATAGGTGAAACGCGTCACGGAAAAAGGCCCTCGTTCCGGCATGAAGTCGAAAACGCGAGGCTCGAGTATTTGCAAGCCCGTATACATCAAGGCCTCGGTGGCCTGCCCCGCGGCAGGGGCACGCAGGCCCAGAAAAGTGCAAACTCGCCCGTCATGCGCTGTTTCGATGATGCCGAAGTCGGCCTTCCTGCTGTCTTCACGCAATACCAAGGTCGCGCTCGCCCGTCTCTGCCGGTGTTCTGCGAGCACTTCGGCAATGTCGATGTCGATAATCGTATCCGAATTCAAGGTGATGAACGTTCCTTGCCCCAGCAGCTTGCGGGCGTCACGGATACCCCCTCCCGTGTCTTGCAGCACTTCCTCCACACTGTAGTCGATGGCCAGCCCGAACCGGCTCCCGTTACCGAGGTACTCGCGTATCTTGTCACTCATGTGATGGAGGTTGACGACCACGCGGCGGACTCCTGATCGTGCGAACAAGTGCAAGCCGTACTCGATCAAAGGCCTTCCCCCGACCTCCACGAGGGGTTTCGGTGTGGTGTCGGTCAGCGGCCGCAGGCGTGTGCCCAGTCCCGCAGCGAGGATCATGCCGCGGATTTCAGCGTCGTCATTGGCCACGGGTTCTCCTAACTTCTCTGCTGGGCTTTCGCCACGGTGGCGGATGGAACTTTCACTTTGTTGTGCAGTAAGTTCTCGACCGCACCCATGTTCGGGATTTGGGCGATCAAGCGCCGGGCGGTGGCGGCCACCGATGGGAGAAAGTGCAAATATCCGGTTTTGCCTTTTACTTCGGCCAGTTGATTGAAACGCCCCAGCACCTTCAGGGTTCGCTGCAAGGCGCATAGCCGGTAGGCTGCCAAAGTGTTCTCCTCGCTGTCGAGACCCCCGCGGCCCTGTTCACGGTAGAATCTCAACACCAAGTTTCGTTCTGTCGTCTCAGTGATCAACTCCGGGGTGCAGCGGTCGGTGAGTAGCGAAGCCACGTCGTAGAGCGCCGGACCCATGAGGGCGTCTTGGAAATCGAAAACCCGTAGGCGTCCGTTTTGTACGTGGATGTTCCAAGCGTGATAGTCGCGATGGCAGAACACGCGCGGTAGTAGGGCTAGTTGCCGTGCAGTTTCTTCGAGTTCGGCGACGGCCATGTCCAGTTCGCCCAAGGAAGCGCCGGCTACTCCGTAGTCGAGAAACTCCTTCAACTCCCAATTGAACAAGCGCTCGTCAAAGTGCTGCGCAAAGGCGTAGCAGCCGCTTCCGTCGTCGACGGCGGCGGCCTGCAGGCCGGCCAGCAAACTCAAAGCCTGTTCAAACAAGGCTTCGGCTTGGGCCCGTTGGCTCGAGGCGCGCTCCCATAGAGATATATCGCCGAGATCCTCCAGTAACACGATGGTCTGGTCTCGCGATACGGCGAACACTTCAGGGACCGCGTCGCAAATACCGGCGAGGAAGCGTCCGACATTCAAGAAAGGCACTTCTTCGGGGCCCTGCTCTCCAAACACCCCAAGCTCTTCCGATGAGCGGGCCATCGCGGCGTCGCGCATCAGCATGACGATCAAGCTGTGCGGACATTCATGCGGGCCCGCGGGTCGTTCGAGCCGGCAGCGCAGGTATCGCCGGGTGGACGCGTCGCCTGGAATGGCGGCCGTTGCGACCAGCCGTGCCTGCGGCCAGCGCTGCGACAGAAGTTCTTCTACGAGTTTGCGGACTGCTCGCTGCTCTGCGGGAGTTGGCTGATCGGGGTCGCCGGACATGGGCGCGAGTTTTACAGTGGGGCGGGTAGACCGGCAAATAGGTTCGTTCACGGTGCCGTCCTAATTCAGGCTGGGTCTCGTGCAGCGAGCCATCCCGGAGCCGCTTGGATGGGGGCGCTTCGGCCTCCATTTTGACTTAGCGCGTCGGTCTGGCCATAAAACGCCGTTACTGTTCAATGACTCACTGGCCGGCGTTGTTTGTGAAAGCTCGTCGCGAGAGTTGCGAGCGCCTGACCGGATCGTGCTGGGCGCGGCGCTTAGGCCTGGAGAAGCCCGTAGTAGAAGTACCGGGCGTCTTCGGGGCCGGAAAGCGGGCAGCGGCCGAGATGGCGGGTGATTGCCGCCCCTACGGAGCTTTCACTGATGATGGCGGCCGGATTAGCACCTAATTAGGGAAGTTTTGGATTGACCGGCCGATGTCCGACTATATCCCCGTAATCATTACGTTCGCCATCGGCGCGATTGTGGTCGGTGCCATGGTGTCTCTCAACCGATTGCTCGGTCCCCGCCGCCACAGCGAGATCAAGGGCCTTGCCTTCGAGTGCGGCAATGATCCCAGTGGACCGGCCTGGGGTCGCTTCTCGGTCAAGTTCTACCTGGTGGCGATTCTTTTCATCGTTTTCGATGTCGAAGTGATGTTCATGTACCCCTGGGCGGTGATCTTTCGTGAACTTGGGGTCTTCGGCTTTATCGAAATGATGGTGTTCATCCTGATCCTCGCCATTGGTTTCATTTACGCATGGCGCAAAGGGGCTTTGGCGTGGCGATGAGCAAACTCGTCAGGGCGATCGCCGAGGCGGCGCCCGGGGCGCTTCCGCGCGGCTTCGAGACTCCCAACGGCGAGGGCGTGGCTATTACCGCTGAGCATCTTATCGACGTACTGGCCTTCCTGCGCGACGATCCCGCCCAGGCCTTCGAGATTCTGCTCGACATAACCGCGATCGATCGCGAACAGTCTGACGGAGTGATCGAGGTAATATACGTATTGCGGTCACTGTCGCTTCCCAAACGTGCGTTGCTCAAGGTCAGAGTACGCGCCGCCGATCCCCGGCTTCCCTCCGCGACGGATCTGTGGCCCAGCGCCAATTGGGCGGAACGTGAAGTCTACGACATGTTTGGCGTTCAATTCGAAGGGCATCCCGGCCTGTGTCGAATTCTGATGTACGAAGAATTCGAGGGTTATCCGTTGAGAAAATCCTACGATTACAGGCAGCGCCAGCCCTTGGTTCCCGAGCGCGATCCGATCAGCAATCCGTGGCCCAAGCGTGGCCTAAGCGAGGAGGTGTGAGTTGAGCGCGGACAAGCCTCTGACTCCGAATCGGGACGGTGCCGATCCGCTTTCCGAGATCATGGAGATACAGATGGGCCCGTCCCATCCGGCCTCCCATGGCACGGTAAAGTTCAACCTGCGGCTCGATGGCGAGACCATCGTCAACTGCGACACCGAGATCGGTTTTCTGCACCGCGGTTTCGAGAAGATGTGCGAACAGGGGACTTGGACCCAGGCTATCCCCTACACCGACCGCCTCAATTATGCCTCGCCGCTGATCAATAATTTCATCTTCTGCGAAGCCGTCGAGCGAATGTGCTCGGTAACCGTTCCCGAGCGTTGCAGCTATCTTCTGGTAATTCTTTCTGAACTCGCACGCATTGCGGATCATCTGACTTGTCTCGGGATGGGTGCGTCCGAGATGGGCGCGGTGTCGGCGGGCTTTTACATGGTCGAAGCCCGCGAGTTGATCTACAACCTCACCGCACGGGTGACCGGCGCAAGAGTCACGGTAAGCTACGGCCGTGTCGGCGGCTTGCGACACGACGTCCCCGGCGGTTTTGCCGATGATGTGCGCGCGTGCATCGCCAAAGTCGAGCAAGTGCTGGGCGATTGCGAGAAGTTGCTCGAGCGCAACCGCATTTTCATCGGACGAATGGCCGGTGTTGCGGTCATGTCGAAAGAAGAGGCGATGGCTTATGGCCTCACCGGGCCTTTATTGCGTGCGACCGGTGTGGCCTTCGATGTGCGCAAGGCCGAACCTTACATGCTCTACGACCGCTTTGATTTCGAGGTGCCGGTGGGCAGCAAGGGCGACAATTTCGACCGCTTTTCAGTTCGCTTCGAGGAAATGCGCCAATCGATACGTATCATTGAGCAGGCGTTGGCGGATCTTCCCGGGGGGCCGGTGAGTGTGGACGATCCTGCCGTCGTACTGCCGGACAAGAGCGAGGTGTACGGTAGCATCGAAGGCTTGATGAACCATTTCAAGCTGGTGATCGAGGGCATTAGAGTACCCGAAGGGGAGATTTACTTCAGCGGTGAAGGGGCCAACGGTGAGCTGGGTTTCTACCTTGCCAGCGACGGAAGCGGACGGCCCTACCGGGTAAGAGTGCGCCCGCCCAGTTTCTATGCGATGGGCGCGCTCAGCCGTATGATCGAGGGCCACACCGTGGCCGACGTCATTGCGGTGTTCGGCATGGTCAACATGATCGGCGGAGAGTGTGACCGCTGACCGCCTTGCGGGCGGTTTGTATCGCAAACGGGGTGTGCCGGCGGAGAGCGTTCCTGAGATGAGCGAAGAACAAAACAAGGATGGCGGGGCGGTAGAGTTTGGTGCCGAGGCGCTGGTGGCGTACGAAGAAATTCTTACTCACTACCCCGAACGCCGGGCTGCCCTGATGCCGGTGCTGTGGCTGGCCCAACACGAGTTCGGGTGGTTGAGCCCGCAAGTGCTCTCCTATGTTTCGGATTTGATGGAGTTGCCGCTGGGCTGGGTGGAAGGTGTCGCCACCTTCTACACCATGTTCTACAAGCGGCCGATGGGGAAGTACCACCTGCAGGTCTGCACGAACATCTCCTGCTACTTGCGTGGCGCCGACGACATTCTCGGGGCGCTTCGCCGCCAGCTCGGTATCGCGCCGGGTGAGACTACGCCGGATGCCAAGTTTTCTCTCGATCGCGCCGAGTGGCTGGGCTCTTGCGGCACAGCACCGATGCTGCAAATTGGCGACAAGCAGTACGTGGAGAACCTCACCGTGGAAAAAGTCATCGACTTGGTGGCCAAGCTCGAGCGTGGAGAAGAGGTCTAGCTTATGGAGTGGCTGATTGCCGGGGTGAAATGCCTGCTGGTCATCTTGTTGGTTCTCCAGCTTTCGGCCTTGATGCTGTGGGTCGAGCGTAAGGGGGCGGCGCTGATTCAGAATCGCATAGGGGCGAACCGTGCGAATTTGCTCGGCATATTCCCGGTCAATCTGGGTTTTACCAACACCTTGATCGCTGATCCGGTCAAGATGTTCACCAAGGAAGACTATGTGCCTGACGGCGCCGATAAGTTCATACACTCTCTGGCGCCGTTTTTGGCACTGTTCCCGGCGATCATAACTTTCGCTGCCATCCCGTTCGGTGACACCATCGAGTTGGCCGGGCGCAGTATCGAACTACGGGCCGTGGGTATCGACGTCGGCATTCTATACATTTCGGCTACCGTGGCCATGGGCGTTTACGGCGTGGTCCTGGCCGGATGGGCTTCCAACAATCGTTGGGCGTTGCTCGGTTCGATCCGGGGCACCGCGCAGATGATTTCTTATGAACTGGCCATGGGGTTGGCGGTGGTAAGCTGCGTTCTGCTCTACGGAACACTCGATCTACAGGATATGGTGAGGCAGCAGGGGCAGATGTTGTTCGGTTGGCTGCCGGCATGGGGCGTTGTCTACCAGCAGCTGGCTTTCATCTTGATCTTCACCGCCGGCATGGCCGAATCCAAGCGCGTCCCCTTCGATATTCCGGAAGCTGAATCGGAACTCGTCGCCGGGTATTTCACCGAGTATTCGGGCGGCAAACAAGCCTCGTTCATGCTTGCCGATTTCGCCGAGGTCGTGATGGTGGCGGGTCTCGTGACGACCCTGTTTTTCGGCGGCTGGCAGATTCCTTATCTCAGTTCGCAGGGATTGGCGTTGCCGGGAATGGCGGTGATTACGGTCTCGCCCCTGTTGGTTTCCCTGCTGCAGGTTGCCGCCTTCTTGGTGAAGGTATTGTTCTTTTGCTGGCTGCAGGTTTTGGTTCGCTGGACGGTTCCGCGTTTTCGCTACGACCAACTGATGAATCTGGGCTGGAAGGCGATGATGCCGATCGCGTTGCTCAACGTGTTTGTCACTGCGCTCGCGATATTGCTCTTTGGAGAAGTCGCGTGAGTCCGTATCTGTTCTACCCGCTTGCTTGCCTGACCATAGCAGGAGCCCTCGGGGTGGTGCTGAACAACAACCCGGTGCGTAGCGCTTTGTCGCTGGTCGCAACTTTGTTCTTGCTGGCCGTGTACTACATCGCCTTGCAGGCGCACTTGGTCGCCGCCTTGCAGATCATCGTCTATGCGGGTGCGGTGATGGTACTGTTTCTGTTCGTTATCACCCTTCTCAATTTGTCGCCGGATCCGGCCGACCGTACCTCTCCGCTTTTCGGTGCCGCCGCCTTGGGCTCGGCCCTGTTGCTCGCGGTTGTGCTGGGCCGGGCTTTGTGGGCCACTACCTTGCCCGGAGCTGCAAACACTCCCCTGCCCGAGGGCTTCGGCACTACCGTAGTCCTGGCACGGCAGCTTTTCTCGGAGTACCTGGTCGCCTTCGAACTTACCTCGATACTGTTGTTGGTAGCGGTGGTCGGCGCGGTGGTGCTTGCCAAGCGCGACCCATCGCCGGCCGATATGGATGCTCCGGCGCCGGGAAGGGAGGCTTAGCTGCTGTCGTGGTTACTCCGAATCACTATCTCGCGTTGAGCGCGGTCCTTTTTGCCATCGGCTCCATCGGGGTCGTCGTCCGGCGCAACCTCGTGATCATCTTCATGTCGGTTGAGTTGATGCTCAACGCCGCCAATCTGGCTTTTGTCGCGGTTGCCTACGGGCGCGGGCTCATGAGCGGACAGTCCATAGTGTTCTTCGTCATGACCGTCGCCGCTGCGGAGGCCGCGGTGGGACTAGCCGTCATTCTGGCCATGTTCAGAAACCGGCAAACCGTCAATGCCGACGATATAGCCCTTCTCAGGTGGTAGGAGAGAGTTTTTGACCATGCATACTCCGGCACCTCAAGAAGCAGCTCTCGTTGTCGATTACTTGCGTTATATACCGCTGGCTCCCCTGGTCGGCGTGTTGATTCATTTGATTCTGGGACAGCGCGCGGGGCGCGCCGTCACCAATATCGTGGCCTGCTCGGTGGTCTATGTAAGCTTCATGCTGGCACTCAACGCCTTCTGGAGCATCTACACCGGAACTCCCGGGACCGTACTGAGCGACCATGTCTACTCTTGGATAAGCGCGGGCGAAGTGTCGGTCGATTTTTCGCTGAAGGTGGACGCGCTCAGTGCGCTGATGTGCATGATCGTGACCGGCGTGGGTTTTTTGATCCACGTCTATTCTACCGGCTACATGTGGCACGACCCCGACTATGCTCGCTTTTTCGCCTACCTGAACCTCTTTACCGCGGCCATGTTGCTGTTGGTGCTGGCCGACAACTTGATACTGATGTTCGTCGGTTGGGAAGGCGTGGGGCTGTGCAGCTACTTGCTCATAGGCTTTTGGTACACCGATATGGCCAAGGCCTCGGCCGGCAAGAAAGCCTTCCTGGTAAACCGCATCGGTGATGCTGCCTTTCTGATCGGTGCGTTCATGCTTTTCTGGGGTTTGGCCTCGGCGGGGCATCCGGGCTTGAGCTTTGCCAACATCAACGCGAACGTCGATGCGCTTCCCCATGCTCTGGTCGTGGGGGCCGCCTTGTTACTGTTCGTGGGAGCCACCGGCAAGTCGGCGCAGATACCGCTGTTCGTGTGGTTGCCCGACGCCATGGCCGGTCCGACGCCGGTGTCTGCGCTCATTCACGCCGCCACCATGGTCACCGCCGGCATCTATATGGTTGCCCGGCTGAACGGCCTCTACATGGCCGCTCCCGAGGCGATGAATGTGGTCGCCGTGATAGGCGCGACCACCGCCTTGATGGCTGCGACCATCGGCGTCGCCCAGACCGACATCAAGAAGGTGCTCGCCTACTCCACGGTCTCTCAACTCGGCTACATGTTTCTGGCGCTGGGGGTAGGGGCCTTTGGGGCGGCGGTTTTTCACGTGATGACCCATGCTTTTTTCAAGGCTCTGTTGTTTCTTGGCGCCGGCAGCGTCATTCACGGCCTTCACGAAGAGCAGGATATTCGCAAGATGGGCGGCTTGCGCTCGAAGATGCCGCATACTTATTGGACGTTCGCGGTGGCGACCCTGGCCATTGCCGGTGTTCCCGGACTTTCGGGTTTCTTTTCCAAGGATGAGATTCTCGCTGCGACCTTCGACCATGGCAATTACGGTCTTTGGGCGATGGGAGTGATGGCTGCGGGGCTGACTGCGTTCTACATGACGCGACTGACCGTGCTTACGTTCTTTGGCGAGTTTCGCGGCGGAGCGCAGGCCGAATCGCGCATTCATGAGAGCCCGGGTTCGATGGTTTTGCCACTGGCGGTGCTGGCGGTGCTGGCTGCCATCGGAGGCTATGTAGGCGTGCCGCACGTTCTCGGCGGGCACAATCAGATCGGCGCTTTCCTGGCACCGGTGGTCGGCCATCACGAGTTCCAGATTTCCGCGGCTACCGAGTATGCGTTGATGGCGGTCTCGGTGGGTGTCGCCTTTGCCGGTATCTTCTTTGCCTGGCGGCTCTACCGGCGCGGGCCCGAGGGCGACAAAGTCCTTTCCGATTGGCTCACCGGCGGTTACGAGGGTATGGCCGGCGCGTATTTTCTCGACGATGTTTACGACGCACTTGTGGTTCGCCCGATTCGGCGAACTAGCGAGTGGCTGTGGCGGGTTTTCGATGTCGAGGTGGTCGACGGCTTGGCCAACGGCATTGCGTCTGCCGTTACCAATATCGGCGGAGTTTGGCGCCGTTGGGCGACGGGGAACGTGCAGCACTATCTGCTCACCGTTCTTATCGGTGTGGCGGCTTTGGTGCTGGCCGTGACGGTGAGGAGCTAAGGATCATGGAGCACAATCTCCTCAGTCTGATGGTTTTCCTTCCCGCGCTGGGTGCATTGGCCGTCGCCATGCTACCCAAGCAGTCGGTCGCTGTCATGCGCCGCCTTGCGGTAGCGGTGTCGCTGCTGGTTTTCGCGCTCTCTGCACTGGCCTGGATGCGTTTCGACGCAAGCAGCGGGGAGTTCCAACTGGTCGAGCAGTTCGGCTGGATCCCGCGCTTCGGTGCCTCCTACCTGATTGGCATCGACGGCATCTCTCTATTACTCATCGTCCTTACCACCTTTCTGACACCGTTGGTGTTGATATCTTCGGCAGACTCCGTGCATCACCGGCAGAAGGGCTACCTGGTTTCCATGCTACTGCTCGAGACCACCATGCTCGGGACGCTGGTATCCCTTGACGTGCTGCTCTTCTACGTGTTCTGGGAACTGATGCTGGTGCCGATGTATCTCATCATCGGCGTATGGGGAGGAGAGCGCCGAGTTTACGCATCGATCAAGTTCATCTTGTTCACCATGGTCGGTTCGTTGCCGATGCTGGCGGCACTCATCTATTTGGGAATGAGCCATGCCGCCGAGACCGGGCAGTGGAGCTTTGCACTTGTCGATCTATACGGTGTTCACATGCCGGTCGTGCCCCAGCAATTGTGTTTCTTGGCCTTCTTCCTGGCCTTTGCGGTCAAGGTGCCGATGTGGCCGCTGCACACTTGGTTGCCCGACGCCCATGTCGAGGCCCCGACCGGCGGTTCGGTAATACTTGCCGGGGTCTTGCTCAAGATGGGTACCTACGGCTTCGTACGCTTCGTGATGCCGTTGTTTCCCGAGGTCTTGCCGCTGGCGATGCCCTGGATCGGGACGCTGGCGGTAGTTGGGATCATCTATGGGGCGCTGGTGGCGATGGTGCAGCCCGATATGAAGAAGCTGGTCGCCTACTCGTCGGTGAGCCATTTGGGCTTCGTGATGCTGGGTCTCGCGTCGATGAACAGCACCGGAGTGCAAGGTGCGGTCTATCAGATGCTCAACCATGGCCTTTCCACCGGCGCGTTGTTCCTATTGGTCGGCGTGATCTACGAGCGGCGCCATACGCGCTTGATCTCCGAGTACGGAGGCTTGTGGCGGGTGGTACCGGTATATGCGACCTGTTTTCTCATCGTCATGCTCTCGTCGATCGGGCTGCCTGGGCTCAACGGTTTCGTGGGCGAGTTTTTGATACTCGTCGGCGCCTACCATTTCGATCCCGTGCTTACGGCCTTTGCGGTAAGCGGCGTGGTCCTGGGCGCTGCCTACATGCTGTGGATGTATCAGCGGGTAATGTTCGGTGAAGTCACCAATCCCGCCAACGAAAAACTCCAAGACATGTCGCGTCGTGAGCTTACGGTTATGGTGCCGATAATAGCTTTGATCGTGATCATGGGCGTTTATCCCCAGCCTTTCCTTCACACCATGGAAGCTTCGGTAGCGGCCACACTCGAACGCGCCGGTGTTTCGGCCGCCGGCGCCGGTGTTCACGGTAGCCACGCTGGGAATATCCCCGTTAGGGTCGAAGGCCTGGCGCTCCGCTTGCAAGGCCCCGGATCGCAAAACCCTAGGTCGCAAAGCCCCGGATTGCGAAGCCCCATAGGCGTTGTTGCGGCGCTTGAAGGCTCCGGCTGTACGCCGCGCAGTGGCGGCGATGCTTCGACGATACGTTCTTCGCATGCAGTGGTGGGGGGCCCGGACGTTTTTCAGGCCATTTTAGCGGACTGTTCGGACGGGCCACTGGCGGCGGCACGATACTCTGCTCTGGAGGAAGGCTCGTGACGCTGCCTATCGCCAACATCGAAGTTCTCTATCCTCTGATGTTCGCCTGTGCGTGGGGCCTGTTGGTCCTTACCGTGGAGATGTTCTCGCTTAGCCGGCGCTTTGTCGGTATTGGTTGGCTCAGTGCGCTGGGTCTGGCCGCAGTGGCGGGCATCTCGCTTTCCGGACAGGGTGCGGGCGAGGTATTCGCGGGAGCCGTGGCACTCGACGCGTTCAGCGTCTACTTCTATGTTCTTCTGAGCGTGCTTGCGATCTTCGCAGTGTTTCTTTCCATGGACTACGTGCCTCTGGCCGGTATCATCCACGGGGAGTTTTACCCGCTGATACTGTTTGCAGTGGCCGGCTTGCTCGTAATGGTCTCAGCGACCGACCTTATCGTGATGTTCCTGGGGCTCGAGACCATGTCGATGGCCGTTTATGTGTTGGCCGGCATTCGTAAGGACGAGTTGCGATCGAACGAGGCCGCGCTCAAGTATTTCCTGCTCGGCGCCTTCGCATCGGCGCTCTTGCTATACGGAATTGCGCTGATCTATGCGATCACCGGGTCGACTGTGCTGGGTTCGGTCGCTAATGCGATCGCCTCCACGGATTACCTTGCAGCCGATTCTTTGGTGCTGATGCTCGGAGTGGGCATGCTGCTGGCAGGTTTCGCGTTCAAGATAGCGGCCGTGCCTTTTCACCTTTGGACACCCGATGTCTATGAGGGCGCTCCCACTACGGTCAGTGCTTTCATGGCTACCGCGGTCAAGGCGGGGGCTTTTGCGGCCCTGCTGCGTATCGTCTTGGTGGCGTTGGCCCCGGTCATGCCGGATCTGAGTTGGCTGATGTGGGTGCTGGCGGCTTCGACGATGACCATGGGTAATTTCGTCGCGTTGCGACAGACCAACGTCAAACGCATGCTGGCCTACTCTTCCATCGCCCACACCGGCTACCTTCTGGTCGGCGTGACTGCCGCTACGGCCGAGGCAGGGGCGGCGGTTCTGTACTATCTCGCGGCTTACGGAGTAATGAATATCGGGGCTTTCGGGGTGCTCGCGGCTTTGACACGGCGGCGCCACGCGCTTCAAGAGATCTCTGATTTCGCGGGCCTGGGGCAGAACCGGCCGGTGCTGGCCCTGGTAATGAGCATCTGCATGCTTTCGTTGATGGGTATGCCGCCGCTGGCGGGTTTCGTCGGCAAGTTCTACTTGTTTACGGCGGCGCTGGAGGCGGGTTACACCGTTTTGGTGGTCATCGCAGTGCTCAACAGTGTGGTCTCCGCAGCTTATTACTTAGGGGTGCTACGGGCCATGTACTTTCAGAGCGCGGACGCTGAAGAATACTCGCCCCGGCCCTATCTCAACTTTGCCGTAACCGCAGCCGCGGCTGTGACCGTGGCGCTGGGGCTGGCTCCCTCGCCGGTGATGGGCGCCGCTTCTAGAGCGTTTTCTTCAATAATCTTAGGTCCATAGAAACGCCAAGCGATGGCGGAGGCCGCGCCGTGCTGCCGTGTTACTTCGTCAATGATTCGTCGTTTATGGGATCGGCTGTCCGGCCCGCTTGCGTATGGGACTTGCCCGGATTTATCCGGACTTGTCTCATGGGGTCTGAGGGGATTGTTGCCGGTAGCTGATATAAGAAAACGGGCGGCTCGGGGGGGGGCCGCCCGTTCTTTGAAGGACTGAATCAGCGGCCCGGCAGGGGAGGGGTCCTGCCGGGCCGCCTTCTGGTCCTTTGTCCGGGTATTGGGGGCTACCCGGAATCAGAGCCGTGAAACGGAAGGGAAAAGGAGGAAAACTTCCGCTTCAATGCACTTCGTAGTACTCAGACGCGACGAGGATAATTTCATTCGAAGGTTTACGACGATTTTCGCTGTTGTCTGCATGGCGGTGTCCTATTGGCCGCCGGTAGCCGTGGTCGAGGCGGCTAGGGCGGCGCCGCCTTCACGAGTCGTTTCGATGGTTCCGTCCATAACCGAGACGGTCTTCGCCCTGGGAGCGGGGCCGAGCCTGGTCGCCGTGTCCGACCAGTGCGACTATCCTCCACGCCTGTCGGGCTTGGCGCGGGTCGGCACTTTCGTGAGGCCGGTTACCGAGGCCATTGTCGCCTTGCGGCCCGACTTGGTGTTGACTTCGCCGACTCCCGGGAATTTGAGTTCAGTGAGAGCCTTGGAGCGTAGCGGCATCCGCGTGGAGGTTGTCCACGGGGACGGCGGGATTGCGGAGGCTCGCGCCGCCATTGTGAGGATTGCGCAGTTGTTGGGAAGGGAGGCCGAGGGCCGCCGGATTCTCGACAAGATCGATTCCGAATTGGCGGCAAGTGTGGCTGCAGTGCGCGGCCGCGGGCGGCCGCGCACTGCGCTACTCGTGGGGCACGACCCGTTGATTCTTGCCGGCCCCGACAGCTACCTGGGGGAGATTCTCAGTATCGCCGGCGGCCTCAATTTGGTCGCGGACTTAGGCGGACGCTGGCCGAGGGTCGGGCTGGAGTTTTTCGTTGCAGAGGCGCCGGAAGTAATAATAGACATCTCCATGGGCAGCGAAGCTGGAACAGTACACGGCGGCGGACCTTGGTCGCGGTTTCCTTCTTTACCCGCGGTTGCATCGGGCCGGGTTGTCGAACTTGACGGCCGCCGGTCGATGCTGTTACGGCCGGGGCCGCGTCTGGGCGAAGCTGCTTTAACGCTGGCGCATATCATGCATCCCGATGCTTTCGACCGCGAGGACGATTAGCGTAGCGCCGGCCGGCATTGCCGTATCGCTGATGAAGGCCTTGCCGCCAGCCCTGATGGTCCGCTATCGCAACGTGGGTTTGCATGTGGTGGCTTCGCATGTAGGGGGTTGGCATGTAGGCTCTCTACTTCTCGTAGCTCAGGCTGGGTCCGGGCTGCAGGCGCGTGCGGTCTCTGAAGCGCGCGGTGGACTATGATGTCTGAATCCACTCCGCAAAGCGCCGCCGCTAGGCCTCTTCAGCGCCGTAACCGCCTGACGCCCGGTTTCATGGCGGCGGGCTTGGCGGCAACCGCAGTTGCTGCGCTGTTGGCTATGCTTTTCGGATTGATGGCCGGCAGCGTTTCCCTGGATCCTTACCGGGTGTTCTTCGAACAAGGCACGGAGCGTTTGATTTGGCTCCACCTGCGCCTTCCGCGTGTGTTGTTGGCGGCGCTGGTGGGAGCTGCGCTCGCGGTATCGGGCGCGGCGTTGCAACCGACCTTACGGAATCCTCTGGCTAGTCCCGAGATCATCGGAGTTTCCGGCGGGGCCGCACTGGCGGCAGTACTCGCGCTGGCCTTCTTGCCGGCCTCGGGCTCCGCTTGGTACCTAGTTCCGCTGCTGGCCTTCGCGGGTGCGGGGATTTCGAGTGTCCTGGTTTACCGGCTGGCTCACGTTCGCGGCCGGCTCGAACCCTACACGCAGGTACTGATCGGCGTAATCTTCAATACTTTTGCCGCGGCGCTCATCTTGCTGGTCCATGCGCTTGCCGATCTTTCCAGGTCTCATTCCATCGTGTTCTGGTTGATGGGAGGGGTTGCGGTCGAGCCGTATCCGGTTATCGGCTTGGTGGCCGCGCTCGTGCTACCCGCGTCCTTATTGTTGATGCGTGAAGCCCACTCGCTCAATCTGATCTCTTTGGGCGACGAGACCGCGCGCAATCTCGGCGTGGACACAGAGGGGCTGCGTAGGCGGGTGTTCGCATCGTCATCGCTGCTGGTGGGAGCGGTGGTGTCGTTGTGCGGCATCATTACTTTTGCGGGACTGATAGTCCCCCACGTTCTCAGGAAAATGCTCGGCAGTGACAATCGCTTGCTGTTGCCGGCGTCTTTCTTCGGCGGCGCCGCGTTCCTGGTGCTCTGTGACACCTTGGCCCGCTGGCTGGCCGCGCCTGCGGAGTTGCCGGTCGGTGCGATAACCTCGCTTACCGGGGGCCCGTTCTTCATCTACCTGTTGCGCCGCCGTCCCTGGCACGGGGGGGATTTGTGAGCTACAGCGTTGAACCGGCGCAGCAAGCGCGGCTACTCGGAGGCCCAGACGAATCTCAGGAAAGCTATTGTGCCACAGCGTTGAATCGGTGCAGCAAGCGTGGCTACGGCTTGCCCAACCCGCTAGCAAGGAAACTCGTGAGCCGTCGTGAGCGATAAGGTGCATCAAGATAGGGGGGCCGCTAAGGCGAAATCCCCGGCTTTGGCTTTCAGGGGTGTGGGATTCGCTTATCCGGGAGGCGGCCACCGCCTGGAAGGCATAGATTTGGAAGTTCCGCGTGGGTCGAAGCTGGCCTTGCTCGGACCCAACGGCTCGGGCAAGACCACTTTGCTACGCCTAGCCGGTGGCGAATTGAGGGCGGACTGCGGCGTAGTCGAGGTGTGCGGACTCGACCCCAGTGTGGCCGATCGCCGCCTGCTGGCCAGATCGGTAGCGGTGGTTGGGCCTCAGAGCATGATCGGTTTTTCCTATAGCGTTGAAGAGGTGGTGTTGATGGGGCGAGCGCCCCATGTAGAGGGCTTTCGTCTGGAGTCCCAGGCCGATCTCGATGCTGCGGCCAAGGCCATAGCCGCTATGGACGTGGCGTATCTTTCCGAGCGCGATTTCGACACTTTGTCGAGCGGCGAGAAACAGCGTGTTGCCGTCGCTCGCGCTCTTGCGCAGGAACCCGAACTCATTCTCTTGGACGAACCGGCCGCTTTTCTCGATATCAAGCACCAGACCGAACTCTATGACCTGCTTTCGCAACTCAACCGCGAGCAAGGACTGACCGTGGTTTCGGTGTTGCACGACTTGAACCTTGCTTCCTTGTATTTTGAACGGGTGGCGATGTTGAAAGACGGCCGAGTGTTTGCGCAGGGAGAGCCGGGCGCGGTCATAAGTTATGCGAACATACGCGAGGTTTTCGATACAGACGTCTATGTCGATCTCAACACCGTGACCGGCAAGTTGAACGTTCTGCCGCTTCCCCGCGCCGCGACGCGCTGAGTCGAGGCCGATTGACTTCGCAACCACCCCTTGTTAGCAGGAGGCGTTTAGCGCAGTAATTTCATGCACTTCGACTACGCCAACATCCTCGTGTTCCTGGGCCTCGGAGTTTTGCTCTGCGCTTTGATGATGTGGCTGGGTGCTCTTCTGCGTCCCGCTAGTCCCGACCAAATCAAGCTGAGCACCTACGAGTGTGGCGAAGAGGTCGAAGGCGACTCCTGGATCAACTTCAACATCCGTTTCTATGTCGTCGCGCTGGTCTTTCTGATCTTCGATGTCGAGGTGGCCTTCATCTACCCGGTTGCCGCGGTATTCAAAGACTGGGTCTCCGCGGGCAATGGCCTGTTCGCTCTTACGGAAATATTGGTGTTCGTACTGATACTGCTGGTCGGTCTCATCTATGTGTGGAGCAAGGGCGACATATCTTGGGTGAAACAAGTTGCCGCCACTAAACAGAGTGCCGTTGCCGCTGGCCAGGCACCCGGAGTGGAACGTCATGTCGCTGGTTAACTCCGTGCCCGAAATGGTGCTTACCACCAAAGTCGACCAGTTGCTCAACTGGACGCGTAAGTCGTCTCTTTGGTACATGCTCTTCGGGCTCGCTTGCTGCGCCATAGAACTCATGCAAACCGGCGGGCCGCGCGCCGATCTGGACCGTTTTGGCATGGCTCCGCGCGCGACCCCGCGGACTTCCGATCTGATGATCGTCGCCGGAACTCTGACCCTGAAAATGGCTCTTCGCACCAAGCTTCTCTATGAGCAGATGCCGGAGCCCAAGTACGTCGTTTCCATGGGGAGCTGCTCCAACTGCGGAGGCCTGTTTCAATTGGCTTACTCGGTTTGCGATGGAGTCGACAAGGTCATCCCCGTCGACGTCTATGTCCCCGGCTGTCCTCCGCGTCCCGAGGCGCTGACCGACGGCCTGATCTTGCTGCAGAAGAAAATGTCCGAGGAAAAATGGCTGGTGCGGCCGAGTGCGGAGGAGGCAGCGTTGCTCTCGTAGAGCTTTCGCGTGTTGAAAGGGACATGGAAATCGCCGCCATACGCCGACTGCTTCACGATAAATTGGGTGCGGCTGTCGGCGTGGTCGAGGAAGGCCCTCACTACGAGTCGATAAGAATCGACGACGATGCCGTCGAGCGGGCGGCCATGTTGCTACGTGACACGCCGGAACTTCGCTTTGACTGCCTCTCCAATTTGAGCGGTTGCGATTATCCCGGCCGTGGCGCCATAGATATAGTCTACGACCTTTATTCTTATGAGTTCGACCGGTCTTTGGTCTTGCGCGTTTCTACGCGTCGTGGCGATCCGCTGGTCGATAGTGTTGAACGTGTTTGGCCGGCGGCGAATTGGCTGGAGCGGGAAGTGTTCGATCTTCTCGGAGTCCGCTTCCGCGGCCACAGTGACCTTCGTAGAATCCTGCTACCCGAGGATTGGGTGGGCCACCCTTTACGCAAAGACTATGTAGAACCCGAACAGTATCACGGCATATCGACCGTACGTGAAAGTATGCTGGGGATTCGTTCGGGGAGTTAGTCCGGATTGTTCATGGCAACTCGTCGCGAGAAGTCCGGGAGTGTTTCGAACGGGGCTGAGCGCGACGGCGAGGTTCGCAGGTGTAGCCGGCGCTACGCCTGATGTCGGCAAGCGAGCAGGGCGCAAGCGAGGCTGCAAGGCTTCGCCATGGAACGGCCGGGCTTAGCCGGAACAGAGCGTAGTGAGTGGTGCACCGTATGCATGCCGAGTGCCTTGGGTGAGTAGATGTCCGTAGAGATAGAATTTACCGACGACCACGGATCCGCGGGCGGTTTTGCCACCGAGGAGATGACGCTCAACATGGGGCCCCAGCATCCCAGTACCCATGGGGTGTTGCGCTTTGTGGTGAAGGCTGACGGCGAGGTCATGCGTAGGGCGGTTCCGGACGTCGGTTATCTGCACCGCTCCATAGAGAAGATCGCGGAAAAAGTCGGTTGGCATGGTTTCATGCCTTACACCGATCGTGTGGATTATGTTGCCGCGATGACCTGTAACCAGGCCTGGGCGATGGCGGCAGAGTCGCTTGGCGGGGTCGAGGTTCCCCGCCGTGCCGAGTACTGCCGGGTAATCGCCGCCGAACTCGGGCGCATCTGCTCTCACCTGCTGGCTTTCGGTGCGATGGGTATGGACATCGGGGCCTTTACCCCCTTCACCCATGCGATTCGCGAACGCGAGATGATTAACGATCTTCTCGAAGAACTCTGCGGTGCGCGCCTTACGTTCAACTACCTGCGTATCGGTGGTGTAGCGTGGGATCTTCCGCCGGACTATGCGCACAAAGTGTTGCGCTTCCTGGATCGTTTCATTCCCTTGGTGGACGAGTTCGACGATCTGCTTTCGAACAACAAGATATACATCGAGCGGTTGGCCGATGTCGCCGTGATCTCCCCCGAGATGGCGATCGCCTACAACCTAGTAGGTCCGAATCTGCGAGCCAGCGGTGTGGACTACGATTTGAGGCGCGACCGCCCCTATAGTGTCTATCCGGACTTCGATTTCACGGTGCCGGTCGGAAAAGGCACTTGGGGCAGCGTTGGGGATTGCTGGGAGCGTTACATCGTACGGCTGCACGAGATGCGTGAGTCGGCCAAGATCGTACGCCAAGCCCTCGAGGGCCTGCCCGGTGGGCCGGTCATCGCCAAAGTCAGGCGTAACTTCAAGCCGCCCGCGGGTGAGGTGCACATTCGCGTCGAGACTCCGCGTGGCGACCAAAGCTGGTACGTCGTCAGCGACGGCAGTGAGCGACCCTACCGGGTGCATATCCGAACCGGGTCTTTCAGCGCGATGTCCATCATTGAAAGCTTGAGTAATGGCCTGATGATTGCCGACTTGGTCGCTCTGATCGCCTCACTCGACGTTGTCGCGCCGGAGGTCGATCGTTAGATGCTCGAATTCTTGAACGGTCTGGCTGCTGCGAATCCGGAAGTCCCGGGGGTGTTGCTGAGGGTGGCGGGTATGCTGGCCTTCGGTGCGTTGGTGGTATTCGTGTTCATCCTGCCCGTAGCCGGCATCACCAGTTGGGTGGAGCGCCGGGTGTGGGCGCGTATACAGTCTCGCATCGGGCCGAATCGAGTCGGGCCGGGGGGCTTTCTACAATGGCTTGCCGACGGACTGAAGAACCTTCTCAAGGAAGACGTAATACCGCAGGCCGTCGACGAGCCCTTGTTTCGTATCGCGCCTTATCTGGTCGTTGCAGGCTTCGTTGCCGCGTTCGTTGCGATCCCTTTTGGCGGCAGCTTGATCATTGCCGATTTGAACATCGGGATTCTTTACATCACCGCGATCACTTCCTTGGTGGTGGTGGGTATCTTGATGGCCGGATGGTCGTCGAACAATAAGTGGTCGATGCTCGGAGGCATTCGCTCCGCAACGCAGATAATCTCCTATGAGATTCCCCTGGGATTGACGATTTTTCCGGTGGTCCTGGTTTCCGGCACGCTTTCGACCCAGGGCATCACTGCCGCGCAGGGATGGGCGCCGCATACTTGGCACATGTTCCACAATCCTTTTCTGCTGGTATCTTTCCTGCTGTTTTTCGTATGTGCTTTGGCTGAGGGTAACCGCACCCCTTTCGATTTACCCGAGGCCGAGTCGGAGCTGGTCGCCGGTTTCGCCACCGAGTACAGCGGCATGCGCTCGCTGCTTTTCTTTCTGGCCGAGTGGGGCAACCTCTATGTGATCGGCGCCCTGGTCGCCACCTTGTTCATGGGCGGCTGGCAAGTTCCGCGTTTCACTGATGATCCCACGCTGCTCGCGGTGGCCCAGTTCTTTACCATCTTTCTCAAGGCCTATTTCTGGGTTTTTGTCGCGATGTGGGTTCGTGCCACGCTGCCGAGAATCCGTATCGACCAGTTGATGGCTCTGTGCTGGAAGTATCTGGTCCCGATGGCGCTGCTGAATACTTTGGGGACAGCGTTTTTCATGGTGCTGTTTCCCGAGGGAAGTTTGGTCGTTCGCATTGCTTTGGTGGCCGTGGTTCTTGCGATTATCTTCGTGTTCGCCCGCAGGGTGCGCTTCCATCTGGCGCGCGCCCGGGGCCTGGGGTACGGGGCGGTCTGAGTAGCTATGCGTGAGTATGTAGCCAATGTCGTGCAGGCGGCGACTTCGATTTTCGACGGACTCTCGGTGACCTTCTCTCACTTTTTCCGCGAGCCCTACACGATTCAGTATCCCGACCGCATGCCGATACCGGTACAAGACACTCTTCCCTATCGCTACCGTGGCTTTCTGGATGTGGACCTAGAGATCTGCACCGGCTGTCTGGCCTGCCAGCGCGCCTGTCCGATCGACTGCATCTTGATAGAGACCCGCAAGGACAAGGAAACCAAGTCGATGTTGATCGAGACTTTCGACATCGACCTGGCCAAGTGCATGTACTGTGGCCTGTGTACGGAGCCTTGTCCT
Organism: Candidatus Binatota bacterium; assembly: GCA_024276575.1. Lineage (GTDB taxonomy): Bacteria > Desulfobacterota > Binatia > UBA1149 > CAITLU01 > JAJRWY01. The sequence goes on along the minus strand of JAJRWY010000171.1, from coordinate 24,487 downwards.
ACCGGCTCCATCCATCACACGCGCGAGTTCGAAGGCGCGGATTTTTCTCTGGAGTCGATGGTCCGGCGTTTCATCAAGGAGCCGGTAACCGCTTACAAACCGAAGAAAAAGGGAGAGGACGATCCTGTGGTGGCGCCCATACTCGAACGGGGCAAGCGCTACATTGCAGAGTTCGCCGATCCCAAGGACGACGCACCGGCAGCGGCCGGTAAGGGCGGCTGAAGATGGAAGGATTGTCGGCCGAAGTGGTGGTGTTTTTCTTTCTCGCCGGTGTCGCCGTTGTCGGAGCTTGCGGCGTCGCCTTTGCGACCCACATCGTTTACTCGGCTTTGTCGCTGATGTTGTCGTTTCTCGGTGTCGCCGGACTCTACGTAATGCTCGACGCTGATTTCGTCGCCGGCGTGCAACTCCTGGTTTACGTCGGTGGGGTGGTGGTGCTGACCTTGTTTGCGGTGATGCTTACGCAGGGAATTCGAGACGTGAAGGTTTCCAACCGTAGCGCCGGCAGGGGATTCGGCTTGCTCACGGTCGTTGCGGTGTTCGCCTTGCTGTGGCGGAGCTTTCAGGCCGCTCAGTGGCATCGCCCAGTGGAGTACCTGGCAGCCGAGTCGTCGACCGCGGCCGTGGGCAACGCTCTTCTGGGCCGCTATGTCTTGCCTTTCGAGGTTGCCTCGCTGGTCTTGCTGGCCGTTCTCGTCGGTGCGGTGGTCCTGACGCGTAAAGAGACGGCTGAATCGGAGTAGGGGTGTGGAAAGCGCAATAGGACTCAACCACTTCCTTGCCGTTGGCCTCATCCTGTTTTGCTTGGGATTGTTTTGCGTACTTACCCGCCGCAATGCCATCGGCGTCCTCATGGGTGTGGAACTGATCCTGAACGGGGCCAACGTCAACTATGTTGCGTTCTCCAAGTATAGCGCCGCAGCGGTGGACGGGCAGGTATTCTCGGTGTTCGTCATCATGCTTGCGGCGGCTGAAGCGGCGATCGGCTTGGCTTTGGTTCTGGCCATTTATCGCAGTTTCCGAGCTATCGACGTGTCGGTGATGAGGACTTTGAGGGGTTGATTAAGGTGTTTGTCGGAAATCGCGGTCCGAGGCAGAGGCGATGTTAGAAACTGCGGCGACACACGAAGCGGCAGCCGGCGTGTCCTATGCTCTGCGCTGGATAGTGGCGCTGCCCTTGGCGGGCGCCGCGATCAACCTGATAGCCGGCAAGCGCTTGCAAGACGCAGCCGGGCGTACGGCGGTGGCTGTGTTGGGATCGGCGATGTCGATAGCCTCGTTTGTCTGTGTGGTTGCGGCTTTTCTCCGTCTGCGCTCCTTGCCCGTCGACGAGCGATTGTTGCTCGATACGGTGTCGTCGTGGATTCACATCGGCGATCTCGACGTTTCGATCGCCCTGGCCTTCGATCCCTTGTCGGCGGTCATGTGCTTGATTATTACCGGTATTGGCAGCCTCATACATATCTATTCCTACGGTTATATGGACGAAGATCCTGCCAACTGGCGTTTCTTCGGCATGCTCAACCTATTCTTGTTCTGCATGCTTACGCTCATTCTCGGCGACAACATGTTGGTGATGTTCGTCGGTTGGGAAGGAGTGGGCCTTTGCTCGTGGGGCTTGATCGGTTTCTGGCACAGCGACCATACGAACACCGCGGCGGCCAACAAGGCCTTTCTGGTCAACCGTATCGGCGATTTTGCCTTCCTTTGCGGGATGTTCTTGTTGTTTTGGTCGCTGGCCGACAGCGGCAAGGCGACCTTGGTCTTCCGCGAACTCGCCCACGCTGTGCCCGCGCTCGAGGGCATGACGCTATGGGGCATGGGCGTGGCGACGCTAGTAACCCTGCTTCTGTTCGTCGGCGCTACCGGAAAATCCGCGCAGATCCCGCTGTATGTCTGGTTGCCCGACGCCATGGCCGGTCCCACTCCGGTCTCGGCTCTGATTCACGCTGCCACCATGGTGACCGCCGGGGTCTACATGATCGTGCGCTTGAACTTCCTCTTTTCCATGGCTCCGTTTACCATGCAGGTGATCACCGCGGTGGGTGCGGCAACCGCGTTCTTTGCGGCGACGATCGGCTTGAGCCAGCACGACATCAAGAAGGTGCTGGCCTACTCTACGGTTTCACAACTCGGTTACATGTTCATGGCCGTCGGTGTCGGTGCTTACGCCGCCGGCATCTTCCATCTACTCACGCATGCGTTTTTCAAAGCCTGCCTGTTTCTGGGGGCGGGTAGTGTCATCCACGCCTTGCATCATGAGCAGGACATGCGCCGCATGGGTGGGCTTCGCTCTTACATGCCGGTTACTTTTGGCACCTTCCTGATTTCTGCGCTGGCCATTGCCGGTGTGCCCGGATTCGCCGGTTTCTTCTCCAAGGACGAGATACTCTGGCGAGCGTTCCTCGCGAATCCGGTGATCTGGGCCGTGGGCTTGGCGGCGGCCGGCATGACCGCCTTCTACATGTTTAGAGCCGTGTTCCTTACTTTCGCCGGCGAATGCCGGGTAGAGGGGCATGCAAGAGAACACTTGCACGAGTCTTCATGGACGATGACTTTGCCGCTAGTGGTTCTTGCGGCGGGGGCGGCCGGGGCCGGATACTTGGGTGTACCCGCGGCTCTGGGTGGCGCGAATCATTTCGAACAGTGGTTGGCTCCGGTAGTGGAGCTCGAGCATGCAGCGTTGTCGCACGCCGCCGGCGGCCACGACACTACGCTCGAGTACGTGTTGATGGCTTTGTCGGTGGCGACGGCCGGGTTGGGAATACTACTGGCTTACCTGATTTATATTCGCAAGTCGCTCAGCGCAGCTACGTTTGCAGCGATCGGTGGCGGTGTTCCCTATCGGCTGAGCTTCAACAAGTATTTCGTAGATGAGTTCTACTACGGCTTTTTCTTGAACGGAGTGTTGTCTTTGTCGCGGGCGTTGGCGTGGATCGATCTTCACGTAGTAGACGGCATCGTCAACGGGGCTGCGCGCGTGGTGAGGATAAGCTCGGATTTCGGAGGGGCGATCGACCACTATGTGGTCGACGGCTTGGTCAATGGTACGGCTACGGTCGTTGATCGCTGCGGCGCAGCGGCGCGAAAGCTGCAGACCGGCGGAATCAACGCGTACCTTTACGTTTTGGTGCTGGCCGTGATCTTGGTTTTGTTCTCTCGGGCCTGGTAGGCCGCGGAGCTAGATGAATGGAAAACGTTCTTTCTTACATGACCTTCGTTCCCCTGGCCGGGATGCTGGCCGTCATGGTCATGCCGCGCGACAAACACGAAGTGATTCGCTGGACGGCCTTGGCTTTCACCTTGGTGCCGTTATTGCTCGGTATCTGGTTGTACGGAGACTTCGACGGCTCGATTACCGGAATGCAGTACGTCGAGCGCCACACATGGATCGAGACCTATAATATTCAGTACATCATGGGCATAGACGGCCTCTCCGTGACCATGGTGCTGCTGACCGCGCTACTCTGTCCGATCTGCATCCTGGCTTCGTGGAACATCGAGAAAGGCGTGAAAGGTTATTTCATGCTGTTTCTGCTTCTCGAAACCGGCATGATGGGCGTATTCTGCGCGCTCGACTTCTTCCTCTTCTACATTTTCTGGGAAGTAATGCTGCTTCCCATGTATTTCTTGATCGGTATCTGGGGAGGCCCGCGGCGTGAGTATGCGGCGATAAAGTTCTTCCTGTATACGCTGGTCGGTTCAGTGTTGATGTTGATCGCGATGCTGGCCCTGTATTTCCACGGTGAGCCGCGGACTTTCGACATGCTCGTGTTGATGGAGCGTGCGCCCACTTACGCGCGTAGTTTTCAAGCCTGGGCCTGGCTGGCTTTGTTCGTAGGTTTTGCGATCAAGATTCCGGCCTTTCCCTTTCATACCTGGCTGCCCGACGCCCATGTAGAAGCGCCGACTGCGATCTCGGTAATCCTGGCCGGGGTTTTGTTGAAGATGGGCACCTACGGAATCCTTCGAATCTGTTATCCGATCTTTCCGGTAGCGACGCAGCAGTTCGCGTTCTGGTGCCTAGCGGTGCTGGGGACCTGGAATATCGTCTACGGTGCCCTCTGTGCGATGGCGCAGCAGGACATGAAGAAACTGGTCGCCTACTCGAGTATCTCACACATGGGATACGTCATGCTCGGCATGGCGACGCTGACTTCGCAGGGGATCAATGGGGCGGTTTTACAGATGTTCAACCACGGCACTGTCACCGCGATGCTGTTCTTGATTGTCGGGGTGGTCTACGACCGGGCCCACCACCGTGACATCAACGGTTTCGGCGGCCTTGCATCGGTGATGCCGGTGTATACGGGTTTGATGACGGTGGCTTTTTTCGCCGCCTTGGGGCTTCCCGGTTTGTCGGCGTTCATCTCCGAGGTCCTGGTTCTGCTCGGGGCATGGCAATACAACCAGGCACTCACCATAGTGGCTGCTTCGGCAGTAGTGCTTACCGCAGGCTACATGCTGTGGATGCTGCAACGGGTGTGGCTGGGTCCGGTAAACGAGAAGTATGCCAACATGCCGGACCTTTCGGCCAGGGAGTTGGTCACGTTGCTTCCGCTGGCGGTGATCGTACTGGTGCTCGGCATCCACCCGCACGCCGTTCTCGATCTGATCGACCCTACTTTGCTTGCATTGAATCGAACGGTGGCCGACGCGGTTGTCGTCTCGGCCCAACTGCTTCACTAGGTTACGCGAATGACTCTGGGCAACATTGAAAGCCTCGCCTACTCTTATCCGGAGTTTACTCTAGCTGCCGGAGTAGTCGGGTTGCTGATGGCCGAGTTGCTGTTGCCGAGCAAGCGTATCCTGGGCGACATGGCTTTATGGATCGTGGTGATCGCATCCTTGTTCGTGGGGTCTTCTTCATTGGCCGGCTATCACGGGAGCCTCTTCGGCGGAATGGTGGCGCTAGACGCGTTCGCCGCTTTTTTCAAGATCCTGTTCTGCTTTGCCGCTGCCGGAACGATCTGGATGACCATGGGATCGCGAGAGCTGGAAGGCCAGCATCCCGGCGAGTATTACGCGTTGCTGTTAGCCTGCACCGTAGGCATGTTCTACATGGCCTAGGCGACCAATTTGTTGATGGCCTATCTGGCCTTCGAGTTCGTCAGCCAAACTTCCTACATCCTCTGCGGATTCTTGCGCCGCAACTCCCGCTCCAGCGAAGCTGCACTGAAGTATCTCATCTACGGTGGAGTGGCCTCCGGTGTGATGCTCTACGGTATGAGCCTGCTGTTCGGTTTGAGCGGATCGCTGGACTACTCCGCAATCGGCGCGAGTCTCAGCGGTGGGGATAGCGGGCCGGTCGTGTTCGTGGCGCTGCTGATGGTACTGGTCGGGCTCGGCTACAAGATTGCGATGGTGCCGATGCATATGTGGAGCCCCGACGTATACGAGGGCGCTCCCCTGCCGATAACGGCCTACCTGGCGGTGGGATCGAAGGCCGCGGGCTTCGCCATGCTCATACGCTTGTTCTATCCGGGCATCTCGCAAAGCGACGGGGCGGGAGCCTGGATTGCCGCGGCGGGAGTCGACTGGCCGGCGCTGCTGACCGTGATCTCCATGGTCACCATGACTCTCGGCAATTTCGCCGCCTTGAGGCAGACCAACGTCAAGCGTCTGCTTGCCTACTCGTCGATCGCGCACGCCGGCTACTTGCTGATGGGTTTCGTAGTGCTGAGCGATAACGGGTTGGCGGCCATGCTGTTTTATCTGGCGGTATACTACCTAATGACCCTCGGTGCTTTCGTCGTGTTGTTGATGGTTCTCAACAACTCGGGCAGCGAAGAACTCGACGGGTTTCGTGGCTTGGCTTGGCGTGGCGGAGCTTTGCCGGCTGCGGCGATGGCGATCTTCTTGTTTTCACTGGCCGGGTTGCCGCCGTTTGCCGGTTTCATCGGCAAGATGTACCTGTTCGCTGCAATCATCGAGAAGCAGATGTGGTTTTATGCGTTGGTCGCGGCAGCGAATTCGGTGGTCGGCCTTTACTACTACGCTCGCGTGGCCCGCACCATGTACATGGATACACCGCAGCCCGGCGATCCCGAGATGGCCCTCGACCGGCACAACGCTACGCTTGCGGGGCTTCTGGCTTTCGCCACCTAGGCCTTCGGAATTTATTGGGTTCCCGTTGCCGATATCGCCAGGCGCAGCTTGATCTTTTTCGCCGGTTGATCATCGCCGGGCCTCGGTATGGCCGACCGGGTGTCTTGCCACCGCTTTCGCCTCCAAGCCACCGGGGGATGGGGATGCTTGGCCGTCCGGTTCAGGCGTACTGAGGATCGTTTCTTCGCCGTCCGCGAACCCTCGCTATTCAGCCGCTGTGCCGTTTTCCGGGCGCGGAAGCAGTAGATCCTCGAGGAAGAAGGCCGCCAGTTCCGCCCGGCCGGAGAGGCTGGACTTTTTGTATACGGATCCGCCGTGCTGGCGCACGGTCCGCTCGCTCTTGCCCAACAGACCGGCGATTTGTTGGTGGCTGTAGCCCTTGATCAGCAGTAGAGCTACCTCGCTTTCGCTTCTGGTCAGCTTCCAGCGGCGCATCTGCATGTCGATTTCTTCGCCGAGTCCGTTTAGCAGTAGTTGCGCCCGCTGCCGCCACCGATCGCGCTCTTCTCGCTGCTCGTCCAGCATTTTCTCGATCCGTACTACGGAGCGTTGAGCGTTGAGCCAGCCCAGCCACAAATAGCCGGCCAGGCCGGCGCCGATCAGTATCAGTCCGACTTCGACAAGGGAATGTAGGCTGAACAGAGACTTGGGCGCATCGAGAAGAGCGTCAGCCAGGGCAAAGCCCACCATATAGAGGATGGTTACCAACAAAAACAGGTAGAATCGCGGAGTTGCGTGCGGTTCCGGAGTTTTCATCGGCTAGTCTTCATCGGCTTCATGGCGAGCGCATCAAGGGGATCTGCAACCACACCATCTTAGCACGGGGCCGGGGTTAGGAAACTTTGACATCCATGGTGTCGAACCTGCTCCTGCGACCACGTAACATGGAGAGTCGTGGGATGGAAGAGAAGTGGACCGAGGGTTGTTTCCAGGGTTGTAGTTAGCGCGGCGCTACTTTAGACGGTGCTCGCATGTTCGACGACTGTACCGCACGACGTCGACGATGCCTGCAGCATCTTTCGGGAGAAATCCTCCTGGTATAAACAATCGCGCCGTGCCTACCGGCGTTGGGGCGTGCCGGTATCGGTGCAATTGGCGATCATTCATCAGGAATCCCGTTTTCGCTCGCGTGCGAAGCCGCCGCGAGGCAAGTTCTTGTGGATATTCCCCGGCCGCCGCCCCTCGAGTGCCTTCGGTTATGCTCAAGCCTTGGATACGACATGGGACGAGTACCGGCGCGACAGCGGCAATTCGGGTGCGGACCGCGATGACTTCGGCGATGCCGTTGATTTCGTAGCCTGGTACTGTGCCCGTAGCTCGAGACTTGCCGGCATATCCAAAGCTGATGCCTACTCTTTGTATCTCGCGTATCATGAAGGTCCGGGAGGATTCCGGCGCGGCACTTACCGGAACAAGGCCTGGCTGGTCAATACCGCGCGCAAGGTTGCACGGCGCGCCGGGCGCTACCGGCGCCAACTTGCCGGCTGCGAGAGCAGTCTGGCGCGCGGGGGTTTCTTGGGATGGTTATGGCCCTTCTGACCGGGATAGTTTGATGGTTGGTTTCCGGCCCCGGATAAATAGACGGGTGGAGGTTGGATTACGCTGATGTTGGATTGGCTGACCGGGAGGATATTGGGAACTTTGTTATGGACGCCCCGTCCTCTGATCCCGCTACTGGCGGGGACGGCGGAAGAGCGCGGCAGTGAAGCTCTGGACTTGCAGGTGCATCTTCTGTTGCGTTTCCTGGAACTGAGCGGCATGGAGCGTGCGGGGAATCCGCACCCACCCGAGGCCCGCGAGGACCTCGAGCGCTGGTCACGCATTGTCGCCGGCTCCGCCGCGACGATGGCGAAGATCGAAGACTTGAGCGTTCCAGGCCCTTTGGGGGCAGTGCCCATTCGCGTGTACACCCCGGTGCGCGAGAGCCGGCCTTTGCCGGTGTTGGTCTACTATCACGGCGGTGGCTGGGTGCTCGGCGGCTTCGAGACCCATGACACGACCTTGCGTAACCTTGCCGCTGCTGCCCGTTGTGTAGTGGTTGCAGTGGATTACCGGCTTGCGCCCGAGCACAAGTTCCCGGCTCCTTTGGAAGATGCTTTCGCGGCCTATCGTTGGGTCAGAGGCAACGTCCTGCAACTCGGCGGAGACTTGGCTCGGGTCGCGGTGGGTGGAGACAGCGCGGGCGGAAACTTGGCAACCGTCGTAGCCGCATTGTCGGTTGCCCGGGAAGTTCCGCGGCCTTGCTTCCAGCTGTTGCTCTATCCGGTTACCGACTTGTCGGCGGAAGCGCCGTCCTACGAACTCTTTGCCGACGGGTTCTTCCTGAGCAGAGACATGATGCGTTGGTTTCGTGGGCACTATCTCGTGGATGAGGCGCAAAGCCGCGATCCTTTAGTATCACCGCTACTTGCCGAAGATCTGAGCGGATTGCCTCCGGCCTATGTGGCGACAGCAGGTTACGATCCGTTGCACGACGAGGGCAAGGCTTATGCCGAGCGCCTTCTCGAAGCGGGCGTCGAAGTGTTCTACCGTGACTATCCCGGTCTCATTCACGGCTTTCTGGCGCTGTCCTCACTGGTCCACACGGCCGCGGAGGCCTTTGACGATACCGTCGCGGCTTTGAGCAGGGCGTTCGAGTAATACCGGTATTGGGAGATCCTGTTCGAATCACGACCTCCGGGTATATGCCTTGGTACCGGGACGGTTTGCGTTTTGCTTGTACTGAGTGTGGCAAGTGCTGCACTGGGAGTAGCGCCTATGTTTGGGTGGAAGCGGCGGAGGCTAGGCGGATCGCCGCAGAACTGGATCTCGACTTACAGGATTTCGGCCGGCGTTTCTTACGGCGTGTGGGCCGGCGTTACGCGCTACTAGACAAGCCGTACGATCAAGAATGCGTATTTCTGGAGGGCAAGAAATGCCGCATATACCGGCAACGTCCCCGGCAATGCCGCTCCTATCCTTGGTGGCCAAATAATCTGGAGTCTCCCGATACATGGGAAGCGGCCGCTGCGGAGTGCGAAGGGATAAGTCCAGACTCTGCCCTGGTGCCACTTCCCGAGATTGAAGCGGCTCTACGGTCAGCTTAAGCTGAAGCATTGTGACTAAGACGTCGAAATTGGTTCCAAGGCCCGATGCCCGGCGAGAGGTAGTTGCCGAAGTCGACTCGATCGACATCGATGAAGTCAACCCGATTCTGGAGAAGGCCGGAGCCGAAGAGCGGGTCGCCTGGGCTTTGGAACAGTTTTGTCCGAAGATAATCTTGTCGTCGAGCTTCGGGGCGCAGGCTTCGGTCTGTTTGAATCTGGTCACCCAGCAGTGGCCGGATATCCCGGTAGTGCTTACCGATACCGGCTATCTGTTCCCCGAGACCTACCGTTTCATCGATTACCTAGTCGATCGTTTGAAGCTCAACTTGAAAGTCTACCGGCCGGACATATGTGCGGCTTGGCAGGAAGCCCGCCATGGCAGGTTGTGGGAGAAAGGACTGGACGGAATCAACAAGTACAACCGTATGAACAAAGTGTTGCCGATGCAGCGTGCTTTGAACGATCTCGACGCGCGCGGATGGATAGTCGGGCTGAGACGTTCACAGTCTTCGACGCGCCGCAAGCTCAACGTGTTGGGAATTCAGGATGGCTACCTCAAGGTCCACCCCATCGTCGATTGGAATGACAAAGACGTGTTCGACTATCTCGAGAAGTACGACTTGCCCTACCATCCTTTGTGGGAGCAGGGATACGTGTCCATCGGCGACTGGCATACTTCGCAGAAACTCGTAGACGGCATGGCCGAGGAAGAAACCCGCTTCTTCGGACTCAAACGCGAGTGCGGGTTGCACGAGAGCTTCGGCAGCGAACAAGACGACGACTGAACCGCCAGTGCTCCGGCATTGGGGCTAGGGCCTTGGGCCGCGGTCCGGCTAGTGCTTACAGTCCTTGGGTGGGGAACCTGGGTATAGTGCAGGTCAATCGTCGAAGTTTCCGTGCCGGCCCGCTCCGGAACTGAAGCGCCCGGCACCGGCGGCGGTCTCGCCGCTGCGAATTACTTCGAGGCCCAATGCCGTTTCGGACGCCAAGGCCTCATCGAGCTTCATGCCCCATTGACGGTAGGCCGACAGGCGGTCCGACTTCATACAGGTCTGCGGGAAACGCGCTATTTGCGCTGCTAGTGTTTCCGCTTCCGCCCGGCAGCGGCCGTCGGGGACCACACGGTCGGCAAGGCCCATGGCCAAGGCCTCATCGGCACCGATCTCGCGTCCGGTGAGGATCATGTCCATTGCCCGCCCGTGCCCGACTATGCGTGGCAGCCTTACGGTACCGCCATCGACGAGCGGCACTCCCCAGCGCCGGCAAAAGACTCCAAATCGGGCTGAACGCTCTACCACTCGCATGTCGCACCAGATCGCGAGTTCCAACCCACCCGCCACCGCGTAGCCCGCCACTGCTGCGATCACCGGTTTGGAAAGCTGCATTCGGGTTGGACCCATGGGGCCGTCGCCGTCGCTACGGACCGCGTTGCCACGGCCTTCAGCCACGGCTTTCAAGTCGGCGCCTGCACAGAAAGTTCCCCCGGCACCGAACAACACTGCGACCTTGGCTTGTTCGTCCCGCTCGAAAGTGCGGAAGGCATCGGCCAGTGCTTCGGCGGTTTCGCGGTCGACCGCATTGCGCCGTTCCGGGCGTGAAAGAACCACGGTCAAGACGTCTCCATTCATTTGCAGATCAACCGACATTCGTACACCTCGCAAGCTATGGATTCCCGCTACGTTCGATCAGCAATAGTAGCTGCATGCCAGTGGCAACGCACGGCTCTGTCCTGCTCCCGCAGTGGCCGCCCCGAGCGTGGCGAAGGAAGACTAGGAACAGGGCAAGCGGCCCGAGCGTTCGCAGTACGCCAAGTGTCCTGAGCGTTTGCAGAACGGCGACCGTTTTGAGCGCCCGCGGTATGGCACGCTAGGTGAGTAGCGGGTCTTGCCAGAGCTTTCGTAGTCTGCTCGAGTTTCTTCATGAGTACGATCAGCCGTATCGAGTTGTTTCACGTTTCCATTCCTTTGCCCGCGCCCTTTTATCCAAGTTGGATTCCGGGGTTGCCGCAGACCGAGAACAACATGACGCTTATCAAGGTGACCACGAAAGACGGCGTCACCGGTTACAGCGCCGGCCCCGCCATGGGCCGCGAGCGCCAGGGCCTCGGCGAGCTTCTTGGGCCCTATCTCATCGGTGAGGATGCCATCGATATAGCAGGTATTCAGCAGCGCTTGCGCGAAGTGTCCTACCTCGGCTGGAGCAATTACTGGGTGGAACCCGCGTTCTGGGACATCAAAGGCAAGCTTGCCGGCAAGCCGGTCTATGAGTTGCTTGGTGGCAAGGCCCAGAAGGTAGAGCTTTACGCGTCCTGCGGCGAGATCAAGAGCGTGGCGGCACGGGTCAAGGAAGCCGAGGCTCGTTATGAGGAAGGATTCCGCACGATCAAGTTGCGGGTGCACGACTTCGAAGAGCAGGTGGACATAACCCACGTTGAAGAAACCGCGAAAGCTCTGCAAGGGCGTATGAAGATCGGAGTCGACGCGAACCAAGCCTGGAGAGTGGCTCTCATTGCCGACGCCCCGCTGTGGGACTTGGCGCGGGCCCGCCGATTCGCCGACGCGTGTGCAGATGCCGGGCTGGTCTGGCTGGAAGAGCCGTTGCCGATGGACGGTTACGACGACTTGAGTGCTCTGGTCGAGTACAGCCGCATCCCTATCTCCGGTGGCGAGATCCACAGCGCAGGCTTGCCCGAACTCAAGATGATGATCGAGAGGCGCTGTTACGACATATTCCAACCGGACGCCATCTTTACCGGCGGCATTGCCCAGACTCTCGAGGTAGCACGCTTGTGCCGGCAACACGGGCTTCTCTATACTCCTCACACATGGACCAACGGCATCGGTTTCGCTGTGAATTTACAGACTCTTCTGGCCAGCGGTTTTGCCGGGGAGAAAGCACTCGAGTATCCCTTGGCCGAGCCCGGATGGACGGTGGCCGCGCGCGACGCGATACTGGAGACGCCTTTTATGCACGACCACGGGACTCTGGAGGCTCCGACCGCGCCTGGCCTTGGTTTCGAGGTGGATCGTTCAGTGTTGAAGAAACACGGGCATTGTTTTTTCAAGATGGATAAGAAGAGGCTGGTCTGGTACTCGCTGCGTCATCGAGGCTTGAAGGTCTCCCGGGAGATCAATAAAGCGAGGAAACGCAGGCAGCGCGAACAGGCCGGACGCGCCACTGACTAGTGCCGGGGTATGATGCGGTGAGTCTCGAGGAGTTCAGGTGGCGATACCTTTTACCGTAGACGGAAGCTTCGAGATCCCCTTCGTCGACCGTGCCTATGAAGTCGAGAAAGCCTGTGCTGCTATCGAAGACGGGCTTCGCCGCGAGCAGGCTAGCGAGATCTCCAACAGCGGAGGGCGTATTCGTTTCAAGGTTTCCATCGTGGCATTTCTCTCGCGTTCGAGCCCCCTGGCCGGCGCTAGCTCTGGCGAGGTGACGGTTGTTGATATGGGCGGCAAGCTCAGGGTCGAATTTACGCTTCAATTCTTGAGCGCGGTCTTGCTTCTGACCGCGATGCTAGGTGTAGCGATCGGCCAGCTGCTGGTGCTTTCCGGTGATATCGCCAACGTGTCGAGGGTGGTGATGGCGGTGCTCGGTTTCACCTGGGCCTTTATTATCATCGTGAGCCATATCGGCAGTGCACTACGCTTTCGCGCTTTTCTCCGCCGCCAATTGCGAGAAGTCATCGAGGGCCGGCACTGAGCCGGCTCCAGCCCAGCGAATACTCAACGCCGGTCATCATGAGATGGCCGGCCGGCTACGGGCGGGATGAAGGGGGGAGGCGTTCAGGCGCGCTCTATTAAGTTCAGGCCGACTACTCCGCCGATTATCAGAGCTATGCACAGCGCTTTCGCTGCGCTCATGGGTTCATCGAACCAGGTCACACCGATCAGTGCGACCATCGCGGTGCCAAGACCCGACCATACCGCGTAGGCGACCGATACTTCGAGGCTGCGCAAGGCCATGGTCAGGCAAAACAGGCTCAAGCCGTAGAAAAGGAAGATAGCGGCGCTAGGGCCGGGTACCGAGAAGCCTTTGGATAGTTTCATGTTCACGGTACCCGAGACTTCCAAGATGATCGCCAAAACCAGGTAAGTCCACGCCACTGCCGTTCCTCACTTTTTGGTAGCTACGAAACGAGCTTGCGCAATCTTGCCCGCGTGGGCGAGTTCTCCCAGGAAAGCGAATTCGTTCGAAATCGTCTCAAGGGCCACCAAGTCGTAGTTCAAGATACAAAGCGCGTCGTAGGTAAGTTGCTTGGCCGCCATGTCCAGGAATAGGTCTACATAAGGTCCGAAGCGTTCGGTATCTTCGGCACACACGACTTCGCATCCGTTGTGTTCGAGCAGGGACGCGTAGCCCGGGATGTCCTGGACGTTCGGGAACTTCATGAAGCTCAGAAAACGTGTGGCTTCTTCATCGCTCATTCCGGCCGGACCCTCGACCCAATCCGTGAAGGCAATGGTCCCCCCGGATTCAACTAGCCGTACGGCTTCGGAAAGAAGCTTGTTTTTGTCGCTCACATAACACCACGCGTCTTCGCCCCAGACGAAATCCGCGCTTCGGTCCGGGAGGCCGCTGTCGCAAGCGTCGGCCAACACGAAGTCGATGCGGTCGCCGAGCCCCTAGCTAGCGCAGCGTCGGCGCCCGCGCTCGAGTACGGTTTGCGAGGCGTCGACAGCGATCATCGATGAAACATTGCGGAAACGAACTAGAAAGCGGGCGCCCGCGCCGTTGCAACAGCATAGGTCGATACCTTTGCGGCCCGCGCCGATGTTCGCACGCTCGGCTAGGTCCATCGAGGACAAGAAGCCGCCGATATGAATCTGCTGTCCCATCAGCAGCTCCCAGAGGTCTCCTTCCGCACCGTTGTAGACCTCTTGTACGTCGCTAAGCTCGATACCTTGCGTAGACTTCATGCTGCCCTCCATCGCTTTCAGCTAAGTGGGTGGCTGTCGTCTCTCTTGTGCTGCCGCGTACGGCTTGTTGCAAGCTGGATGGTTGCCGATATTCTCTCTCGTTCGCGTCCGTAGCCGCCCGTGGGCGGCGAGTTTCGGTGCGGGTCGGAAGCGGTTTAGGCCATGAATCGTTGCCCGGCCATTGCCTGACCATTGTTTGATCAAGGTTAGGATGGTTAAGATCGATTGTGTGGGTGGCCGGTCTCCCGGAACGTCCCTGTCTCTACTTTTCTCCGAAGGCCTTTGTCGTGTAGTCGATGACGGCTTGCCTGGCCTCCGGCTGTTGTACGGCGGAGAGAAGTGCGTCCCCATCGGCGAAGGCCGTGTAGCCGGTGGCCATCGCCCGGCTTATCGAGTTTACGTGTTCCTTGGTGATGGCAAGTGGCACCGAAGGTTTGGCGTCCAACTCTGCGAGCAAATCCTCCGCGACTTGCTCTAGTTCGGAGGCGGGGACAACGCGGTTGACGAAGCCTGCGGCTTTGGCCTCGGCCGGAGAAAAGCGCCGGCAGGTCATTACCAGCTCTTTGGTCAATGCCGGGCCGATCTCGCGCACCAAGCGCGGGATTCCGCCCCAGGCCAGGGGTATGCCCAGGTCTATTTCCGGAATGAATAAAGATGCGTCTTCGGCGCAGATGCGAAGGTCGCAAGCTGCCATCAAGACCAAACCTCCGCCGACTGCGTAGCCGTGCACCCGGGCAATGGTCACGGCTCTCATCTGTTCGACGGCGTCCGCCATCCGCAACCCGTATTGGGCCACTTCACGCCGGTATAGCCAACTCTTGCCCGAACTCGGATCGGCTTCGGCCAGCGGCAGATCCTTTAAGTCGGCGCCTGCACAAAATGCCCGCCCTTCGCCGCTTACCAGCACCACGTGGAGGTCGCGATGCTGGTCGAACCAGCGCGCGGCCCCTTCGAGTTCGCGCAACATGGTGGCTCCCATCGCGTTGAGCCGCTCGGGCCGCGTCAAAGTCAAGCGCCCCACGCTTCCTTCTACTTCAACGCGTAGAGTGGAAAAGCCTGGATTTGCAGGGGTTTCGCTGCTCGTGGACAAAGTCATGTCGTACTCCTTAGAGGCTGTGTTGTGTCGCCGTCGGCGCGGCACGCCGGGGAATCCGCTTTGTGGAATCGCCCGCTACGCATTGAGCCGCTAGGCACTTCGAGTATCGTCCTGCGCGTCGTAGCAGCGCCGTGGTTGTGCCGCAGAAGTTATCCTAGCGGCGCACTATTGGACAATTGGTGGCTGTTTGGCCGGCCAATGTGTGGGTTGCAAGGGGCTTGGTACTGAAAAAATAGGCACAATATGCACAGACGTCTTGACTGAGGCTACATTTATGGGACAAGGGAGTCGCGACCGAGTAAGCGTTTCCCTATAATTTGTAGTTCAAACACCTTGCGGCGCAGCCGCTGGAATAAGGAAGGAGTGGTACGAGATATGGCTAAAAAGGCTACGGCGATTGCAAAACCGTTGACTAAAGCTCAGCTCACGGCGGCTATTGCGGAGGACACCGGACTTACGAAGAAGGACGTTGCGGGGGTACTCGATTCGTTGACGGACAAGATCCATCGCCACCTGAAACCCAAGGGAGCCGGAGCGTTCACGCTTCCCGGCCTCGCCAAGTTTACGGTGCAGAAGAAGCCTGCCCGTAAAGCTCGCAAAGGCATCAATCCCTTCACCGGTGAGGAGATGATGTTCAAGGCGAAACCCGCCAGCCGTGCGGTCAAGATTCGCCCCCTCAAGGCGCTCAAAGACGCGGTCTAAACGGCTTCGTTGCCATCCGAGCGGAGTGGAGCCCCACGGCTTCGCTCCGCTCGGGGTTTGTTTTTCCCTGGATTAGACAGTCTGCCCGGGCCTCTAGCCTGGAACTCCCCCTGCGAAGTCGCTAATTAGAAGCGTTATGCTTCATCGCACCGACGACCTTCGCATTGCGCAGCTGCGCCCTTTGATACCTCCCGCCTGCTTGATGGAGGAGTTGCCGATTACCGAATCTTTTTCGGAACTGGTGGCGTCCACCCGGGATGAGGCGACGCGTATACTCAAGGGGGCCGACGATCGCTTGCTGGTCGTCGTCGGCCCTTGCTCGATTCACGACCCTGTCGCGGCCGTGGAGTACGCTCGCAAGCTGAGCCGCTATCGTGAGGCTCTGCGTAACGATCTCTGCCTGGTCATGCGAGTTTACTTCGAGAAACCACGGACCACGGTCGGCTGGAAGGGGCTCATCAACGATCCCGATCTCGACGGCAGTTTCGACATCAACAAGGGTCTTCGTACTGCCCGGCGCTTGCTCCTGGAAATAGGGGCCTTGGGTGTACCGGCGGGATCGGAGTTTCTCGATACCATCATTCCTCAGTTCATCGGCGATCTAATCGCGTGGGGCGCGATCGGGGCACGCACCACCGAGAGCCAAGTACACAGGGAATTGGCTTCGGGCTTGTCGGTGCCTCTTGGGTTCAAGAACGGAACCAACGGTAACATCCAGATCGCGCTCGATGCTATACGGGCGGCTGCCGGGTCGCACCATTTTCTGTCGGTGACCAAGGACGGCATTACTGCGATAGTGAGGACTTCCGGCAACGATGCTTGCCATGTGATTCTGCGCGGATCGAAGAAAGGCAGCAACTACGATCAGGCCAGCATTGCCGAAGTTGCCGGCCGGCTCGAAGCGATGGGTGCACCGCCCAGAGTCATGGTGGATTGCAGCCACGGTAACTCGCAGAAGAATTTCCGACGGCAGGTCGAGGTGGCGGAGAATCTCGCTGTTCAAATCTCGGCCGGCTCGTCATCGATTGCGGGCTTGATGATCGAAAGCCATCTGCTCGAAGGCCGGCAGGACCTGGTCCCAGGCGGACCGTTGGTCTATGGACAGAGCATTACCGATGCCTGCCTGTCTTGGGACGACACTGTGCCGGTGTTGGAAAGACTGGCCGAAGCGGTGCGTGAGCGCCGCAAAGGAAACAAATCATGAGCTACGATCCGTTTGCTAGAGGTCCCTTCCCCGTCGGCGTGCGCACTGTCACACTCGATGATTCCGCACGTTCCAGGCAGTTGGAAGTGGAGCTTTGGTATCCCGCCGCCGTTCAATACCAAGGCGGCGATCTTGACGAGCAGCGGCAGGATGCTTTCGAAGCTCTGCCGGGGTTCCCCCCTGTGAAACAAGCTGCACTTCGCGACGCCGCGCAGTCGGATGGTAAGTTCCCGCTGGTGGTGTTCTCTCATGGATTCGGCGGGCACCGCCGGCAGACGACTCACTTATGCACCCACCTCGCCAGCCACGGCTATGTAGTCGTAGCCATGGACCACAGCGGCAATACCATCGTCGACGTGATGCAGATGACGCTGTCATTGATGTCCGGAGGGGAGTTGCCGGATATCGGGGAACTCTTGGCTTCGATGATCGAAGCCCGCCCGCAAGACGTCAGCTTTACCATAGACAGCATCGTTGAAGAGGATGCGGGTGGTCTTGCATCGATCATCGATGCTGGGCGAATCGGTATGAGCGGCCACAGTTTTGGCGGCTGGACGACGCTCAGCGTAAGCGGGAGTGACGAGAGAATTCGCGCAGCCCTGCCCTTGGCACCGGCCGGCGGGGCCAGTCCGTTGCCCGGAGAGATCTTGCGCGAAAGCCTCGATTTGGATTGGGGTCGCGAGGTTCCGACCTTGTATTTGGTGGCAGATCGCGACACCTTGCTTCCGCTCGACGGTATGCGCGAGCTTTTCGACCGCACGCGTTCTCCCAAGCGAATGGTGGTGTTGGAAAATGCGGATCACATGCATTTCTGTGACAACGTCGAGGCGACTCACGAGATGTTTCGCATGATGCCTCCTCCAGGACCCTTGGCTGACATCGCGAAGCTTGTCCCTCCATCGAGCGAATTATGCCCTGGTGAGAACGCCTATACTTATCTGCGTGGCCTGGGGCTTGCCCATATGGATGCCGTGCTCAAGGAAAGTGAGGCTGCCGCCGCCTTGCTCGCCGGAGATATCCGCGCGACCTTGGCAGAGCGCGGCGTTGCCGTTTCGCTGGTTTAGCCTTCATAATTCTACTGAACCCTCGTCGCGAGCGTCGTAAACGCCCGTGAGACCGGCCCAAGTGCAACGGGCGAACGAGCACGGGCCGGGGTCGTGGGCGATCGAGGCTCGCAGCAGTGGATTCATGAATTATACGGGTCAGGGGCCGGTCTGGATTTGGCTTTCTGATGCAAGCTCGGCGAGGAGCAGGTCTTTTTCCCGCCACAGGCTGTCGATCCACTGTTGGAATTCACGGCGGAAGGCGTCGTCACCCATGTAGTCGCCTTTCAGGAAACGCTCGGGTATCGGCTTCTCCCTGACTACTACCACTACGCGATCGAGATCTCCGCACATGTAGCGCCAGAAGTTGGGAGCGCCACCGGGGTAGAAGATGGTTACGTCGAGCATGGACGTGAACTTTTCACCCATCGCCCCGATCGTGAATGCGATCCCGCCGGCTTTGGGTTTGAGAAGGTGTTGGTAAGGAGAGTTTTGGCGCGAGTGTTTATGGGGTGTGAATCGAGTACCCTCGAGAAAGTTCAGCACCGTGACGGGGTTGTAACGAAAGCGCTCGCAGGCTTTCCGGGTGGTTTCCAGGTCTTTGCCGCGTAGTTCCGGGTGCGCTTCCAAGAACTTACGCGAATACCGCTTCATGAAGGGGAAATCCAAGGCCCACCAGGCGAGTCCGAGCACCGGAACCCAGATGAGTTCTTGCTTGAGGAAGAACTTGATGAATGGGATCCGTCGTAGAAAGACTTCTTGCAGTATGGGAATGTCGGCCCATGCTTGATGATTACAGGCGATCAGAAACCAGCCTTGTTGGTCGAGTTGGTCGGCACCGCGGACATCGTAGTCCAGGCGGCGGGTCAAACGCATGAAAGTACCGTTGCCCCACACCCAACTTTTCGCTATCGAGGTGACCACGGAACTCCAAAATGATCTCCAGCTTCGTGCAGGGACCAGGAGTTTCGCCACGGCTGCGGCGAACAGCCATGTACACCAGAACAGAGTGTGGATCGTCACGAAAAGCGCGGAGATGATCCCGAGCATCGATGAGGAAATCGCTTTCGGCATTTACTTTGGACCCGGTGAAAGCGGCGGTCAGCGCCGCCGTTGCAATAAAGTATATAGAAGCCTCGCTCCTAAGGGCAGCCCCCGCACGGACGTTGTTGTTGGCCCGGTAGGCTGCCGGCACGCTGCGTTGTTCGTGACCTCAGGCCGCTCGCGCTAGCATTACCCATGCCGTGCCGCCGTTTGATAGACTGCCGACATATCGCCTTAGACTCCGTACTGCTGCCGGGACGCTCGCGGCGTCGTGCTGCAATTCTTTCTCCGCTGCGATTGCTTGTCATCACTTTGCTTTTCGTCGTGATTTCAATATCTCACGCTCCGGCTGCGGTGGTTCCGGGGCTAGCGCGCGATGGGAACGCCCCGGCGGAAGCCGTTGCCGGCGTTGATGTGAAAGCGCGTGATCTGGCAGCGAAGCTGTTCGACCTCTCGAGCTTGCGCCAGCGTGTACAGCGCTTGCCTCCGCAGGTGGCACGCCTTCTCGATGCACATTGGTACTCTATCCCGGAGAATATTCGCGCTGCCATGGGCACGGTGCTGTTGGAAGCTTACGACGAAAACCTTCTGGCCGGAGTTGCACGGGATCATTTGGGCGAATCGGTCGCTACACTCGAGAAGACGGTTGAGAAAGAGGCAGGGGGCGCAGAGTCTGTCGGTGGCGGTGCTCAGATGGCACGAACGCTCGAGTGGCTGTCT
This sequence comes from Candidatus Binatota bacterium, assembly GCA_024276575.1. Taxonomy (GTDB): domain Bacteria; phylum Desulfobacterota; class Binatia; order UBA1149; family CAITLU01; genus JAJRWY01. Next base: position 4,562 of record JAJRWY010000171.1, on the reverse strand, counting down.
TCGCCACAGGCGTTTGAGATCAAGTTTGCGGAGGCCATGACATGGGGAGACCCACGGCGGGGAAGGGTGGAGTTTTCTGCGCGGTTCGTAGAACTCGACCAGGGCTCGGTTGCGCCTGAGCGTCTAGCGATAGTGCGAAGAATCATGAAAGCGTCGGGTTCGCTCGAGTGGGCTCTGGACCACGTGGCGCAGATGGGTTTGGCTGTTGCGCAAATAGTCGAGCGTGGCCGCCCGCAGCCTTCGCGTCGTGGAAGCTCCGAACTTTGGAAAATCATAGCCCGGGAGCGTGCTGCTGAAGGGCTGGCGGAGCAATACGAACCGGTGGTCACCGCAGCGCTTCTGGCGAGGTATTCCGATGTCGACGACGTGGATCTTGCGGCCTATGCCGACTTCTGCGAGAGCCCGGCAGGCCGCTGGTTCAATCACGCGCTGGATGAAGCTTTGCAGGCCGCGATCGTCGAAGGCCGCCGCCGGCTCGACGCTGCGCTTAGCGGGGTAGGTGCGAGTTCCATGGCGCTGCCCGCTCAGGACCTAGTGACGCTGGACTCGGGCACCGAGATCAGAGTGTTGTGGGTGGGCCCGTTGGAGAGCGGCACCAATAGCATCCCGGGCCTTCGTTACCAGACGCCCACTGATCTCGATGACCTAGCGCTTTTGAGTGCGGAGGCGGTGGAACTGTGGCGCCACATATCGTCGGACGATATCTCGCGTGGAGTTTCGCAGGTAGTGATCGAAGCAGCCCGGCCGGCTGACGGCTTGGCGTTTTCCCAATCGGGTTTTCGTAGGTTTACGCTGCGAAGGAACGAAGATGGGGCTTGGTTCGGTGAGTCACAACTCGGCTTGCAAGAGGAGCCCCTGCTGCGCGCCGCTATGGAAGCCCAGCGCCGCAGTTATATCGGCTTCCCCCCTTGAGAGCCTCCACCACCGCTCGCTATCTGGACCCGTAGCTTGTTCGCCCGTTGCGCTGGCTCGCGTACTAGCCCGCATTATTCATGAAACCTCTGCTACGAGCCTCAATCGCCCGCAATCTCGGCCCGTTCGCCGTTCGCCGCTCGCCGGCTCACCACTTTTCGGTCCTCGACGTACCGTCAGCCTTGATCGGACAATAATTCATGGCACAAATCGCCTCCGGCTCGCGCCGGAGCACGCCATGGGCTTACCGTACTCGCGCCCGTCGATGCTCACTACTTTTCGGCTCTCGATGTAGTGTTATTACGCCTGCGGGCCTCGGCGCTACGCTTGGGCCGATCTTACGGGCGCTTACGACTCTCGCGACGAGGTTTCATGAGTAATGCAAGCTAAGACTTTGCAGTAGCGACCGGGGATCTTCATCGACGAGGATATTGTCTCGATGCTTTGCCGTGAAGAACGACTCGCTTACTGAATGATCGAGAAAATCGAGGAGGCTGTCGAAGTACCCTACGGTGTTTAACAGGCCACAGGGTTTGGAGTGTATGCCGAGTTGGGACCAAGTCAGGACCTCGAAGAATTCCTCCAGGGTCCCGATGCCGCCGGGTAGCGCCATGAAGGCGTCGGAAAGATCGTACATCAAGTTCTTGCGCTCATGCATGGAAGAAACTACGTGGATTTGACTCAGGCCCGGATGAGCCAATTCCTGGTCGGCCAGTGAACGAGGAATGACGCCGGTTACCTCGCCGCCGCGCGCCAATACGGCGTTGGCTATACTTCCCATCATACCGATCGCGCCTCCTCCGTAGACTAGAGTCAGTTTTTGATCTACCAATGCTTCGGCCAGGGATCGTACGGCGTCGTGATATTCACGGCGTGCACCGTGACCGGATCCGCAGAATACGCACACGCTTTTCATTGGCTATGATGTGCTGAGAACTTGCGGCAACGGCAAACGGCGCTGTTCCTTTCGCCGCCGAAAGCGATTGCGGAGAGGCTTGCGACAAGATTAGACGGTACCGGGAGTAGTGATGAACAGTTTGAAAACGATGACCTACGAAAGCAGCGGGCGCATTGCCCGGATTACCCTGAACCGTCCCAGTCGCGGGAACGGCATCACCTTGGATCTACCGCGTGAGCTTGCTGCCTGCGTAGAGAAGGCGGACCTTGACCCTTCGGTTCATGTGATTGCCCTGTCGGGCAACGGCAAAGGATTTTGTGGAGGCTACGACTTGGTGGCCTCCGCCGAGAAGATGCGCGAAGAGCGCGGCCCGGGCGATAGCCCCGTCCCGGAGGGTTCGGCGTTGGACCCGGCGGTCACGGCTGCGAACCACGATCCCTCGGTGGTGTGGGATCCGATGATCGATTACCAGATGATGTCGCGCAACGTGCGCGGTTTCATGAGTTTGTTCCATGCCGATAAGCCGGTGGTTTGCAAAGTCCACGGCTTTTGCGTCGCGGGGGGCACTGACATGGCGCTGTGTAGCGACCTTTTGTTGATTGCCGAGGATGCCAAGATCGGCTACCCGCCTGCACGCGTATGGGGTTCGCCGACGACTTCGGTTTGGGCCTACAGAATAGGAATAGAAAAAGCCAAACGCTTGCTGTTTACCGGCGATTGCCTGAACGGCAAGGAAGCGGTGGAATGGGGACTGGCATGTGAATGTGCTGCGCCTGGTCAGCTGGACCAGCGCTTCGAGATATTGCTCGAACGCATAGCCCGAAACCCCGTGAATCAACTCATCATGATGAAGAAGCTCGTCAACCAAACAGTGTTGGGGTCGCCGTTGCCGGCCACGCAGTTGGTCGGGACAGTGTTCGATGGGATCACGCGGCATACTGCCGAAGGTTACGCTTTTCAGCAAAGGGCGGCCGCGGCGGGTTTCAAGGAAGCCGTCAGAGAAAGAGACGAACCTTTCGGTGATTTCGGCGCGAGCACCTTCAAAGGTTGAGCGGCCGCGCATGGCGTGCTCCGGCGCGAGCCGGAGGCGATTTGCGCCGTGAATTATTGTCCGATCAAGGTCAAGGTAGGCTAGAAGATCGAAAGTGCGATCAGCCACTGGGCTGGGAAATAGGTCCCCAGTATCGCCACTTCCGCGTGCTTGTAGTCTCCCAAGAAGCGTTTGCCTGCCAGGGCCGAGTCCGACGCCACGAACAAAGCTGCTCCCAATGCCGCATACTCGGCTCGCAGGTGGCCCAATTGCATCCACCTTTCCCATGCGGCCCAGGCCATGACTCCGAGCACTACTGCGTAGACGAAGACCGGGAATTTCCCCGCCTGCACCTTCGGCAAGAGTATCGCCAACAGGGCCGCAGTGTAGAACGCCATCGGCAGCATGTGCCACCATATCCAAGTAAGGCCGGTGTCGAAGAGAAACGCCGCTATGTAGAATAAGTGGGCGATGAGAAAACTGGCCAGTCCAGCGATGAAGCGGTCCGCAGGCAGCATCAGGAATACGTCGCCCGCCAGCGAGAACGCTAGTCCAGCGACAATCATCCACTTGTAGTAAGACGAAGACAGTTCCGGCTGGAGTACGGCGATGGTCAAGATCAACACCGTGGTGAGAGGCTTGAAGATGTAGCGCTGGGTACTGAGTTGCAGCTCGGTCGCGCGAATCGTGAGCAGCATCGAAGCCAGCGCCGCCAGTGAGAGAATGATAAGCATCACGTTCTTACCTCTTTGCTTTACGTGCCGGGCTTTGTCCAGCCCGGAGAGCGCCTTGCCTGGGGTCTCAACCCGCTACACTCGCCCCGGTCGCCGCTTCCGGGTGCCGCTACGCGGCTCGACCCTGCGCGTTGTCCCTCCTATATGGTAGTATGTAATAGGGTTTCATCGAGCCCGTAGTCGAGGGGTGTAGCTATCATGTCCAAGGAAAGGCTGTCTATCACTATTCTGGTAGCCGAGGACGATGAAGACGATCGTTTGATAATCAGCGAGACCTTGAGCGAAGCGGGTCTGGCCAACGAATTGAAGTTCGTCAATGACGGTGAGGAGCTGATGCTTTATCTCCATCGCCGGGGAAAATATGACGATCCTTATCGGTATCCGCGTCCAGGCTTGATTCTACTCGATATCAATATGCCGCGGAAAAGCGGCCCGGAGGCCTTGGCAGAGATCAAGAGCGATCCGGAATTGGCCCGCATACCGGTATTCGTGTTGACGACCTCGGATGCCGAGGAAGACATCCATCGCACTTACGAACTCGGCGGTAGCAGTTTCATTCAGAAGCCGGTTGAACTGGATGCGTTGGTGAAACTCGTCAACAGTCTGACCCGCTACCGTTTGGAGATCGTGGATCCAGAGCCGAATTGGCGGGACCTTCCAGGCTAGAGATGACCCTGCAGGGCTGAGTGTCCGCCACGTAACCGGTACCGGCCGGTACCGGCCCTCGATTTACGCTCTTTGATTCGCCTCGTGGAGAGTAACGCCGCGGGCCGATCCTCCACTCGAGATTCGATGCGACCACCGCTAGGCAGAAACTCGATTTTCGATGACGTCGGCTCCCCCGAGAACACGCCACAGTCTCATCGCCAGACGTAGGAGCCTCAGACTAAGCGGTGGTTTCGACTGTTTCCTCAGTCTCTTCCGTCCAAGGCGGTAGGATCTTGATAAGCACCAGGAAGATGAGAATCGGCAGGACCAGGAAGCCGAT
>JAJRWY010000017.1 GCA_024276575.1 Candidatus Binatota bacterium | reverse complement strand
GAGCCGGTGGAGCGGGCGTTGGCGAGAATGGTGGACGACTTGATCGCCAGCCGAATCGCCATGGTCAAGCAATCCGGCATCAACCTGTGGTTGCTGACCGAAGAGCGTGCCTCCGCGTTTTTCTACCCGCCGGCCGTGTTCGAACGCTTTTGGTGGCCCTACACGCGTCGTATCGTCGAGGCCATGTGGGACGAAGGGATAGTCACGATCTTCCATCTCGACCAGTGCTGGGACGAGAACATTCCCTACTTCAAGCAACTGCCGCGTGGCTCTGCGATACTCGAACTTGACAGCGCTACCGACATCTTCGCCGCCAAGGAAATTCTCGGCGGCCATCTATGCCTGCGCGGAGACGTGCCTGCCGCCATGCTGGCCATCGGTTCCGAACAGGAAACGTCCGACTATTGCCGCAAGCTCATCGACGAAGTGGGTAAGGGCGGCGGTTTCATTCTCGGCAGCGGCTGCAGCGTGCCGGCCAACGTAAAAGCGCAGAACTTCGGTGCCATGATCGAGACCGGCAAGACCCGAGAGCCGCCACCGGGCTTTCGCTCCTGAATCATGGTCTGCTCGAGGCTAGGACGGCGGCGCAGCTATTGCGAAAGAGGCGGTCTCGTCTAACCTGCACGATTGATGAAAGCTTGCTGCAGAGTCTTCATCAATCGTGCAGGTCGAAGCCAACCGAAATCTTCCGGGGAGCCGGCGTTCTGGGAAAAGCTGTTGAGCCCAACGTTCTTAGAAGGAATTACCGAAGGCTGAAGTATGGAAAAACTAGTATACATGTTGTGGAAGCGCGAGGACTTACCGCCTGAGGATTTCAACCGGGCGATGTTGGGTGAGGCTGCCAAACGTTTGATCGCGCTCGACCCCCACGAGCTTTGCGTAAATCTGGTAGATGAGCATGTTGCTCATACCGCAGCCGTGCGCATGACGCGCTTCGATCCGCCGATGGCGGGCATGCTTTCGCTGTGGCTCGACATGGCCGAGCAACGCGATTCCTACGAGCGGGTGTTGCCGGAGTATTGCGGAGACTTTGCAGCCTACCTAGTGGTGGAATCGGTGCCGGTCGTAAACACGACACGGCGGGTTCCGCTGGGGCAGAGAACACCAGGTGTCAACGTCGTTGCCTGTATCGAAAAGCCTGAGCGCATGGGCTATGAGGCCTGGTTGGATCATTGGCGCGGCCATCATTGCAAGGTCGCGATCGAGACTCAGTGTACTTTCGCCTACGTCCGCAATGTCGTCGTGCGTGCATTGAGCGAGAATGCGCCACCGTGGGCCGGTATTGTCGAAGAGGCCTTTCCGGCCGAGGCCGTTACCGACCCGATGTTGTGGTACTGCGCCGACGGTGACGAAGCGCTGATGAACAAGAACATCGCTACGATGATGGATAGCTGCCAGGCCTTTCTCGATATCGACAAGGTAGAATCGAACTCGATGTCCGAGTACCGGCTCTACAAGAGGCCTTGAAGACGGTGCGCCATAGCTCGATCTTGCTTGCCGGCGGCTTTCCGCACTTTACGGAGGCCGCCGTGTCAACACTTGTCGAGACCTTTGCCTCGATGCCCATCGAGGCCTTCGTGAAGATGTTTTCTTCGACGTTGGATTGGCCGTTTGCAGGGGTCTTTGCGGCTACGACGTCTACGCGGCGGTCGCTAGATGGGGTGCATCCGCGATGAGTGGTAGCTTTGCGGGCAAGACAGCGATCGTTGGCATCGGCGCTACCGAGTTCTCCAAGAACTCCGGGCGCAGTACACTCAGGCTTGCCGTAGAGTGCAGCGACGAAGCGATATGCGATGCCGGGCTGTATCCGGGACAGGTAGACGGCATGGTGCTCTATACCACCGAAGACAATCACGAGATCGACGTGGCGCGCAGTCTCGGCATCAAAGAGCTGACGCATTTCAGCCGGGTCCATCATTCCGGAGGTGCGGCTTGCGCTACTGTCGCGCTGGCAGCGATGGCCGTGAACAGTGGCGCTGCAAACTATGTACTGTGTTATCGGGCTTTCAACGAGCGGTCGGAGACGCGTTTCGGGGCCGGTGTTCAAGGCCGCGCGCCCGCACCGACGCCGATGTAGGTAGATTTCGGATGGAGTTCCCCGTTTGGCCTTCTTACTCCGGCTTCGTGGGTGGCGATGTTCGCACGTCGCTACATGCACGAGTATGGAGTTTGCGGTGACGACTTCGGCCGCGTCGCGGTGGCCGACCGGCGCCACGCGGCGACCAATCCCAAGGCCTTCTTTTACGGCAAGCCGATCACACTACAGGACCATCGCAACAGCCGCTGGATCGTCAAACCTTTGCGCCTTCTCGATTGTTGCCAGGAAAGTGACGGCGGCCAAGCTTTCATCGTTACGACGCTGGAACGTGCCCGTGATTTGCCGCAGCCGCCGGCGGTGGTTGCCGCTGCAGCGCAGGGCAGCGGCGACGACCAGCACATGATGAAGAGCTACTACAGGGACACTATCACCGGCATTCCTGAGATGGGCTTGTGCGCGCGCCAACTGTGGGCTGACAGCGGGCTAGGGCCCGGAGACATTCAGGCGGCGATAATCTACGATCATTTCACGACCTTAGTACTGCCGCAGTTGGAAGAGTTCGGCTTTTGCGGGCGTGGCCAGGCCAAGGACTTCATAAAGGACGGTAACATCGAAATCGGCGGTGAGCTGCCGCTAAACACGCACGGCGGGCAGCTCGGCGAGGCCTATATTCATGGAATGAACGGCATTCCCGAGGCCGTACGGCAGGTGCGCGAGACGGCTGTCAATCAAGTGGAGAAGCTTTACAACATCCTGGTCACGGCCGGCACGGCGGTGCCGACCAGTGCTCTAATTTTGCAAAAAGATAGAGTCTGATCGCACGGAAACAGCGATAATCGAAGCCGGCGGTCGATGACTACGCTTGGGTGTATGGCCGCGCGTTCGAGCAAATATCGATGGCCAGAAATCTCGGCACGTGCCCGTTCGCCTGCCGATGCTCCCGTGCGGTTGAGTATGCTTTGCTCGGCGAACGCTCCGCTTGGCCACGGCTGATGCACTCCAATGCGTTTTCGCTCGTGGATTATTGTCTGGTCAAGGATGATATGGAGGTCGGAACAGGCCTCAGTCTTTGTGTGCTTTGGATGATGCGAACAGCGTGAGTAACGCGACCGCCGCGATCCCGGTGATGAGCATCCCGGCTGTCGGGATCGCGAGCCAGGACAACGACTCTCTTGCCGCGGTTGAGCTGCCCATTGAAGGTACTCGTAGCGCCACTAACAGCCAATACAACGGATAGCCAAAGCCGCCGATTCCGATGTCTAGTGAAAGCAGTGTCTTGAGCGGCGCCGAAAGCGGTAGAAAAGCGAGTAGTGTTATCGTAGCCAGCGAGGCCGCGCCGATGGCCCCGGCGTGCAGATGGGCGCGTTTGAGGTAGCTCCAGCCCCTGTCGCGGTAGCTGCGCGCTTTGTCCTTGTCTCCCTTGTATACTGTAGTGAGAACGGCCTCCGCGCGGCTGCCGAGATAAGACTTTACCCCGTCTTCGTTGGCCCCGAAGAATCCTCCGAGGCAGAAACCCATCAAGATCGCTGCCAAAGAGAGGAACAAACCGATCTTTACCTGGGCGATTGGAGCTATCTTCTCATCCATTACGGATCTCCTGACTGACGCCTGAAAAGGCTGTCGCTACGAGTTCATCGAAACCAAAATCAAAGGGGGCGTCCGAGCGGGGCGCTCTCATCCACTGTAAACCATGGCCGGATTAAGTGCCATAGAGTACCCAATTCATGAACTCTTGCGACGAGGTTTCGTCAAGATGGCAAGTCAGTGCTCGTGTTTAGACTTTTTCCTGTAGTTGACGTTGAGAACGACGGCGGTGCCGCCGACGTCGAAGGTGACCACGTTGATTCAGT
>JAJRWY010000170.1 GCA_024276575.1 Candidatus Binatota bacterium | reverse complement strand
GAGCACCAGACTACGAATCTGGGAGTCGCAAGTTCGAATCTTGCCGGGCGCGCCAGTAATTAAGCTAGTCAAGGGCTGTCGCCTTCGCCCCTTCAAGCCGTGAGGCATCATCCGCTTAGGTCCATGCGCAGGGTACGGTGGGGGAGGGGCGACGAACTCCGCTCCCTCGCGAAACCCGCGGCGGTGCCGGAGGTCGATAGAACTTGGCCTCTCTATGTCGCCAGCCGGATCCGTGGCGGAACCCGACGCTTAATACTGCCGTAGCGCCACCCGGTTTCGCTACCGGGGGTCGTTGCTTTCGGCGATTCCCACTGGCGGATCGAGTGGGCGCCCGTTTTCTGAAACGAGAGTAACGTCGCCGGTGGTGACACAGCGGCCATCGGCGTCCTTTGGCCGTTGTGGCGATGGCTGCGGGGAACTATGCGGGTCACATCTGGGATCGTCGCGATGCTAATGGCCGCATCGGCGCGACGGCATGCATCGTCGTGACATCATTCGTCTCCGACTCGCCTGAAGTCGCTCAACTTCGCGATGGACCCGAGATCTTTCGCCTTTCTGTAGTAGGACATATCTGCGGTCAGCAGTGTTGTGTCCGGGGTGCACAGTGCTACGGCGTGGTAGAGCGTGTCGAAAAGATGGTGATTCAAGGCGGCCGCGAGTTCACTCGCACGAAGGTAGACCTCAGGCGTATCGGCAACGGACAACTCCATCGCGATCAGAAACGAAATCGTTTCTTCCGCGACTGCAGGACTGAGGCGAGTAACTACCGCAGAGACTTCTGCAAGCCAATGCGGCGGTTGCAAGACATCGAGGCGGCGGTCGCGAATTTCATCGAGAAGAGCAAGAGCCTGCTCTCCCTCGTCTTCGCCCGGGGCATCAGGAAAGATCCACTTCACCGCGACGCTGGCGTCGACGACAGTCAGACTCACGGCCGTCCACGACCGCGCGCCGAGCGGATTTCGCTTTTGCTGACGGGCCGATTGCTGCGACGGATACCAAGCAGGGCATCAATCGCCCGCGCCCGGCGCTGGGCGCGCCGGCGTTCCTCGATTGCTTCACTCATCAGCCGCGCGATGACTGCGCTCTTGTTTTCGCCCGAAAACGTCTTGTCGAATGCGCGCTTGATCTTTTCCGGAACACTGAAGTTGACCGTAGCCACTGGCATCCTCCTTGTTGAAAGTTTCAACAACGCTACTGTCTCACATAGTGGATGTCAACGACGAGTTGGCCCGGGCCTGACCATCTCGCTGCCACTGTCGCTGGCGCTGCTGCTATCGCGGCCGCTCGCGCTGGCATGGGCGCAAACTCGCGTATTCCGAATTGTCAGCACAACAGTCATGGGTGGCACCGGCGCGAACGTGCTACACCCCCGCGAATGCGGCATCTGCAGATGCGGGTTTCTGGTCTGAATCTGCGTGAGCGACGGGAAGGCTTATGGACGAAAGCACACTCATAGAAAAACAGCGTTTGATCGAAACTCTGTTTGCCAGCGCGACCAATAATGGTGAGAAAGTGGCCGCAGAACACGCCAGGCCCCACCGACTCAGCCCATGCCCTTGCCCCGCTCGCTATGCCCCGGCGGGTGCGGTTCACGGACGCGTAGCGATGCCGTTTGGCGGACGCCGCGAAAAGGGTAGGGCGCAAGGGGCTCTACCGTGCGTGCGCTAGCCTTTATCTGAGCGGTGCGGCCTCGGTCATGTAGAGCTCGAGCCATGTTGAGATTGTTTCGAGGCCGGCGTGTCCGACAATCACTTCGTCGATGATGAAGCGTTCAGCGGTGTCGGCATCGACCACGAGGCGGTAGCCGTTGGTACGAAGAAACACTGCCGTCAGCGCGAAGGCGACGCGCTTGTTCCCGTCGACGAAAGCGTGATTGCACGCCAGGCTTTGCATCAGCGCTGCCGCCTGCATTGAGAGAGTCTCGTAAAACCCCGAGCGAGGGCGGACAAGCGCGGCCTCCAACAGCCCGAGGTCGAGAACTCCTGCTACACCGCCGAAACCTTCGATGAGTCGCTCGTGGACGAACAATGCTTCATCGAGCGTGGGGTAGAGTGTCTCGCGACGAGGTTTCATGAAGGATGCGGGCCGGCCATCTACTTGGCGAGGCGCTTGAGAAGCGAGGCGTGGTCGGCGAGCACCTCTTTGGTGGCTTTCCTGAAGGCGGGGCGTACGCGTACTCGGTCGAGATACTCGGCGACAGCCTCGCCGATCACTCCCGATAGCGTTCGATCGGAAGCACGGGCGTAGCGGCGCAGCTCAGCCAGCAACTTTGCATCGAGCTGAGAGGCGAACTTTTCAAGTTTGGCCATACGGCGACAATATCAAGATGTTTCCTGAACTGTCAAGATATCGACGCCGGTCGCAACCTGCTGTTACGGCCGATGTTTCAGACGGCTGGGTTTTCGCACAGGACGAGGAACTTCTGCCTAGAAGGTTAGCCCGTTTCTTAGCAGTGAAATAGAGCATCACCTCGCCGATGTAAGAAACACAGGAGATGCCCGGGCCATAAGCACCTGAAGGTGACCACTTTGACGGCTAGGGTCAGCATCCCCGGGAATCACGTGGCCCGGCTACACGCTGTCCTTGCCTTCGAATCCGTCGCAGGGAAGGAAGAATCCAAACTCCGCTCCACCGACGTCCAGGTTTTTCGCCCAGATGCGGCCGCCGTGGGCTTCAATGATTCTTCGGCTCGTCGGTAGTCCCATACCTATTTGGGAGTCTGTGTTGCCCAAGAATGCGTCGAAGATGTGGTCGGCCTCGCCGGGATCGAATCCAGGCCCGTTGTCGCGTACTCGTACTTCGACGCTTTCATCGCCGGCTTCGCTAACGGACAAATCGATGCGCAGGCCCGCTGTCTTTTCCTGCTCCGCAGCCTCGAGGGCGTTGCGCAGCAGGTTGATGACGACCTGCTCTATATGCAGAGGGTCGATCTTGAGAGGCGGCAGGCCGGCGGCGATATCGATAGACAGTTCCGCCAGTGTGCTTCCGGCGCCTAAGCGAAACATCTTTGCCGCCCGCTCGATCACCTCCTCGATGTCGATCCAGCGCGGCCTAGCCTCGCTGTGGCGTATGAAAGCGTCGATTCGCTTGATGATCTCGCCGACGCGCAGGCCTTCCGCAACGATTTGCCTGGCTCCATGGAGGGCCTTCTCCGTGTCGCTGTTGCCGCCGTCGAGAACCCGTGCGATGCCGCCGGCGTAGTTGACCATGGCCGACAGCGGCTGTTGTAGTTGCTGTGCCATCTCTGACGCCATAGCGCCCATGCTCAATATGCGCTGTTCGCGTTCGGCCTGCTCACGCCGGCGCCGCAGAGCTTCTTCTTCCTTGACTCTGTTGCTTACGTCATGGCCCACCGCGCACATCACCGAGGCTTCCGGGATGGCGGCCAGCCGCCATGAGAGCCAGCGGAAGCTTCCGTCTTTTTTCAGCCATCTGCTTTCACGCCCGCGGGTGCGTGGCTCGCTTTTCAATCCGTCGAATATTTGAGCAAGATCTTCACGGTCGTCGGGGTGGACCAGATCGATGTATGCGACGCCGCAAAGCTCATCCTTTTCGTAGCCCAGCGTCTTTTCGAAAGCGGGATTGACGAGCCGCAATGTGCCGTCAAAGCCCACCGTGCATATCAAGCTGGGGGAAAGCTCGAATATCCCGTCGCGTTCGCGCTGGGCGTGAATGCGTTCGGAAACGTCTTGGATCATGCCCAGGCAGTAGGCCGGCCGGCCGTCGGCGTCGCGAACGAGTGATGCCGTGAGTTCGCCGGGAATGACGCGGCCATCTTTGGCAATGAAGCGCTTGCTGATGTGAAAAGACGGCAACTCGCCACTTATCAGCTTACTGGCCAACTCGGCTTCCATGGCGATGTCGTCGGGGTGGGTCGCATCTTCGAAACTCATCTGCTTGAGCTCGGATTCGCTGTAACCGAGGATCTCGCAAAGCCGACCGTTACCATGGAGCAGGCGGAATTCTGTAGACACCAAGCCGATACCGATGGGGCTATCATCGAAGAGCCGACGAAAGAGTTCTTCGCTTTGCGCGAGGTCGCTCTGGGCTTTCTTCTTGTCGGTGATATCGATCGCGGTGCCGATGAAATGCAGTTTGCCGTTATTCTTTCCCGCGACCAGCCGCCCTTGATGTAGAAACCAATGGTAGCTGCCGTCACCGTGCATGTAGCGGAACTCGCCGCCGGCCTGCGAACGTTCCAGAATGTGTTCAACGGTCTCTACGACACGCTGCTTGTCGTCGGGATGGCAGTTTTGCTCCCACCAGCGGGGGTTTTCTGTAATCTGTTCGGCAGGGACACCCAGCACGTTCTCTATGTTTTCGCTTACGAAGGTGACGGGTAAGCCCTCTGAGATCTCGGCCGTATAAATGAAGGCCGGACTTTCGGCCAGGAGAAAGTCGACGTACTCAGTACGTGCCGACAACTCGGGGAGTATAGGGAACCGCCGGGTTGCTGCGTTATCTTTCGAACTGCTCATAGAAGGGTCGCGATAGCCTCGCTTGCTTAGCACTCGACCGGGACTCTGGCCATAGTTACGGGAGTTCTTTTTCGGCGCTTGCCATTGCCGCTTACGGTGAACTTCCGGGAACGCGAGGGAGTGATCTTGCTTGCCTACTAGCTCAGCACCATTGATCCAGTAGGCATGATTCAGTGAAACCTCGTCGCGGGAGTCGCAAGTGTTGGTGGGATCGGCCAGATGTGCTCACGTTCAGCGGGCAAACGAGCATGGGCCGAGATTGCGGGCGAGTGAGGCGTGTAGCAGAGGTTTCATGGACAATGCGGGCCGCTACGTTCGTGTGCCCGCTCGCTTGCGACTCGCCCGGGCTCCTGCGGAGCGGAGCCTTTCGCTGGGCTTGCGGCGTTTGCAAGAGCCGGGTCCGGCTATTTCCCGGCAGTGTCACCGGCTTTGTAATCGGCGAAGCGTTCGCGCAACGTCAACTTGCTTATCTTGCGGCGTTTGCAAGAGCCGGATCCGGCTATTTCCCGGCAGTGTCGCCGGCTTCGTAATCGGCGAAGCGTTCGCGCAACGTCAACTTGCTTATCTTGCCGGTAGCGGTGTGGGGCAGTTCGTCTACTACGGCTACGTTCTCCGGAATCCACCACTTGGCCACGCGCCCTTCGAAAAACGCGAGCAGTTCGTTGCTGTCGATCTCGCAACCGGGCTTAGGGACGACTATCAGCAGAGGGCGCTATCCCCACTTGTCGTCACGTACGCCGATTACCGCAGCCTCAGCTACTGCCGGGTGCCCCACCGCAGTGTTCTCTAGCTCGATCGAGCTTATCCATTCGCCGCCGGATTTGATCACATCCTTGGTTCGGTCGGTGATCTGCATGTAGCCGTCGGAATCGATGGTGGCGACATCGCCGGTTGCGAACCAGCCGTCGGCTTCATGGGCCGGCGATTCGTCGAGCTTGAAGTAGCCGCTGCAGACCCAAGGCCCGCGCACTTTCAGAGTCCCGAAAGTCTTGCCGTCCCAAGGCAGCTCGCGGCCCTCGTCGTCGGTTATCTTCATCTCCACGCCGAACACGGCGAGTCCCTGTTTGACCCGTACCGCATCGTATTCATCGCCGCTCAAGCCGGCGGTCTCCGGCTTCAACGCGCTGAAGGTTCCCAGTGGGCTGGTCTCGGTCATGCCCCAGGCTTGTTGCACCTCGACGCCGTAGCGTTCGGAGAAGGCCTTCATCAGCGAGAGCGGTACTGCCGAACCGCCGCAGACGACACGCTCGAGCCGTCCTACGCCCTTGCGGTTCTGATCGAGGTAGCCGAGCAAACCCAGCCACACCGTCGGCACGGCAGCCGAGAAAGTCACCCCCTCGTTCTCGATGAGCGCATGCAGCGTTTCCGCATCGCCCATCTTGGGTCCCGGAAACACCAGTTTGGCGCCCACCATCGGCACGGCGTAGGGAATGCCCCAGGCGTTGGCGTGAAACATGGGAACCACCGGCAACACCACATCGCGCGAACCCAAGCCCATGACGTCGGCCAAGGTGGATGCGTAAGCGTGCAACACCGTGGACCGGTGGGAATACAGAACGCCCTTGGGGTTCCCGGTAGTTCCCGAGGTGTAACACAGGGAACTGGCGGTATTCTCGTCAAGCTCCGGCCAGTCGAACTCTTCACTTTCTTCCGAGATCAAGGATTCGTAACTGACCGCTCGTTTCAATGAGTGCTTGGGCATGCGGGCGTCGTCGGTCAGGAACACGATGCGCTCGACGCCGCCCAGGGAGCTTTCGAGCGAGGCGAGAAGCGGTGCGAACACGGGGTCGGCGAACAGCCACTTGTCTTGCGCGTGCTTGATAATGTAGCTGATCTGATTCTCGAAAAGGCGCGGGTTTATGGTGTGGCACACGTGGCCCGCGCAGGCCGACGCGTAGTAGATCTCGAAATGGCGGTAGTCGTTCCAGGCCAGCGTCGCAATACGATCGCCGCTTTGAAGGCCGGCCCGGCCGAAGGCGTTGGCGAGCCGGCGGACGCGCGCGAAACACTCGCGGTAAGTGTAACGATGGCAGGGATCGTCGACAGTGACGGACACGATCTCTCTGTTTGGGTGTTGTAGTTCCGCATGCTTCATGATCGAGGTGATCAGCAGCGGTCGCTCCATCATCAATCCTTTCAACTCAGCCTCCTCTTTGCTCGCTTGCGGCTAACCGGCACCGTTGCTTACGCCGCTTGTGCCCCTTGTGTCGCTTACGTTGCTTGCGCCGCTTGCTCCGGCTTGCTTGCGCAGCGCCGGCCTTAGACTTCACAGCAGCGGCGGCCTGGGGCTCCGCTGTCCGTGTTGTCTTGCGGCCGCGCTACCAAAGCACATCCGGATTTCACCATCCACCGAAAAGGCCATGAAAAACCAGCCTGGAGCATCGCTCGCCCGAACTTGCAGAAAGCACGAAGAAGGGGCAGCCCAAGCTTGAAAAAGCCGGTCCGCGTCCGGCGAAAGCTGCAGCCGTGTCAACAAAAAGTGCGGGCGCTTCGCCGCAACGAAGCGCCCGCGAGGGCCGGAATACGGCGATTCAAATCCCGCGACGCCGTACCCGACACGTCTTGATGGCGATTGTCCGTCCGCTCAGACCTTCCTGACTTCGATGCGCGTGTCGCGGTCGAAGTGTCCCGGTTGCATAGATATGAACACCGGCCGCAGATGGAACTGCCCCCCCGAGAGTTCGACGGGGTTGAGCGGGGTGGGGATGAGGTTCTGGAAGCCCTTGCCCTCGGCGAACTGATAGTTTTCCCAGGCGTGGTAGATGATGGTCTGTCCGGTACGCAGTGCGGGGCTGACCTTGGCTTGGATGGTGAAGCTGTCGAGGTCATTGCTTACGACGACGTCGTCGCCGTCATCGATGCTGCGGGCCGCTGCATCTTCCACGCTCATGTACATGACGGGTACGCCGCGCTGTTGTTGCAGCATCAGTTTGTCGTCGCGCCACTGTGCATGAATGCTCCAGCGCGTATGGCCTCCGGTTAGAAGTAGGGGGTAGTTGCCTCCTGCTATCGGTGTGTCCTTGTGCCGCGGCAAAGCTTCATCGAGTTCCAAGTAGAAGGGGTGGTCGATGTAGAATTGAATGCGGCGGGTTACGGTGGGGTAAACCTGTTTCTTTTGAACGTGGTCGGTCAGCGGAGTGATTGTCTCATTCTCCTTGATATCGGTTGCGTTGGTAATCGATATGCTCGAGCCTCCGGTGCCGGTGAATCTGCTGAATCCCTTCTTTTGAATCTCGCTGAACTCTTCTTTCAAGTTGGTTGAGCGCCGTACGATCTCGGCGGCGACGTCGGCCCCGGCATCTTCTCCGAACTTGCCCCGGTAGCTGAATTCGTCGTAGAAGCCGGCGAGCGAGCGTTTGTTTCCCACCATGTCCGTGTACTTGTCCAGGCCGCGCCGTTTGGCGGTTTCACTGATGTGTTTTGCGAACCGTGAGAACAGCTTCCATTCGTGCCATGCCTGTCCCGTATCCACGGCTTTTTCTCCGGTGTGGAGGAAAGGAGCCAGAGTGGTTCCCCACTTGTGGTCGTTACGTTCGTACCAGGCTTCGATCGGCAACACATAGTCCGCGAACTGTCCGGTGGAAGTCATGCGCCAGTCGATGACTGTGACTTTCGTGAGCTTGGGCCACAGCGTTTTGAGCAACAACGGATATGCCCGTACCCTGCGCAGTGGGTTGCTGCCGAACACGAAGAGCATGCGCGGGTCGTTGCCCGGCTTGGGCCACACGTACTGCCAGTTCTTGTCGAGAGATTCTTTCAGGTATTCGTCGAGGGGGCGTTTCATATAAGGGTCCCACTCGGCGCTGCGGCCGCTGTATTCCAGCAGGCCTCCGTGGATGGCCCAGAACAAGGTTCCGCAGGCGAAGACTTCCCCTTTCGGATAAGTCATGCGCGACATTTCCAAGGCGACCATCTCATCGCTGTAGCCTTTCCACTGTAGCATCTTGCTTTTAGGCAGAAGGTCCATGTAGAGCTTGGCGGTGTCCATTAAACCGGCTTTGCCGATCGTGAACATGTCGAAGCCGTCATTGGTGATGAAGGGGAAAGCCACAAACCCACCGCCCTTCTTTCCAATGTGTCCGCCGAGTGCGAACAGCAGTGCTTGGCTGCGTTCGATGAGGTTGCCGTGGTAGTATTTCGAAAAGTTCGAACTGGTAACGTTGGTCGCCGATTTGGCCGCTGCGAACACCCGTGCAAATTTCTCGATGACGGCCGGGGGAGTGCCGCACATTTTGGAAGCGGCCTCGAGGCTGTAGCCGGCCAGCCGTTCTCTTAACCGTTCGAAGACCGGACGCACCGACAGCAACCCGTTCGTGGTTTTGACTTCGAAGCTGCCTTCGAGGGCGGGGTCGACCTTGCCGAGTTTCAGAGTTTTCGAGCCGACTTCAACGATCTTGCCTTTGGCGTTGTCGTAGAAGTAGAAGACGTCTTCGCTACCGTTGCGTTTGAGGTCGCTTTCACGCAGCAGTGATCCATTGTCGTCGCGTACCAGTATGGGCAAGTCGGTCTGCTCTTTTACGAATCCTTCATCGTAAAGCTTTTCGTCGATCAGGATCTTGGCTACGGCCAAAGCCAGCGCGGCGTCGCTACCGGGCTTTACCGGCACCCACATATCGGAATGTATGGAAGAAGGACTGTAGTCCGGTGCGACGGTGACCAGTTTGGCGCCGTTGTAGCGTGCTTCGGTAAGGAAGTGGGCGTTGGGGATTTGCGTGGCCAGCGGGTTGCATCCCCAGATAATGATCAGGTCGGAATAGAAATAGTCATCGGCCGAGCGCTCGAAGACGATTTTGCCGAAGGTTTCACCGGCACCGCGGTGTCCATCACCAATTTCGGTGTTCATATCGAGACTTATGTTGCCGGCAGTGTGCGAGAAGCGGCCCTGTGCGGCGGCCATGGCGCCGAATGTGTAGAGAGGTCCATTGTCCCAGATTACGCGGTCACTGCCCTCTTCGGTCATTACGCGGACGAACTCCCCGGCTAGGTCGGACAAGGCTTCGTCCCAGCTTACTCGTGTCCACTTGCCGGAGCCGCGCGGGCCGACGCGTTTGAGCGGGTATGTAACGCGGGCGGGGTCGTACATGCGCTCGCTGAAACAGGCGCCTTTCTGGCAGCCGCGCGGATTGAAGTCGGAGACCTTGTCGTTGGTTTGCGGGTAGGCGGCTACTTGCTCTTCGCGCCACACTACGTTGTCTTTTACATAGACGTTCCAGGAGCAGTGGGCCTGATACCAGCAGTTGGTGAAGTGGGAACTCTTGACCACCTTGTCCCAGGTCCATTTCTGGCGATAGATATCCTTCCAATCGCCATAGTGGATCGTCTTTGCCGGCCGCAGTGCTCCCGGGGGGCTCTGGCGGCTCTGCTTGGCGGCGGCGAAGGCCGGTGAAGCGGGGCTAAACCCGGACAGCGCCAGTCCAAGTCCAGCGGCGCCTCCCGCTGCGAGAAATTGACGTCGTGTAACGGCCATAACCTAACTCCCTGCCCCGTTTCCCCGTTTCTGCCGGCCGTTTCTCACTGCCCGCAGTGCAAACGGGGTCTGCAAACGGGGTCAAGTCGCGGCTTTCGACTTCTGCCCACCAACGGCTTTGCAATCAAACGCCGACGAGAAGTCGAAAGCCGCGACTTGACCCCGTCCGTCCCTAAGCGGGGCCTGTTCCCGTGTTTGACCACTCAAGGGTGGCGGGGTCGGTTTCCAGTTTGTGGAACATGTCGAGCCAGCGGCGCGAGATCAGGATATCCATTAGCTCCGACTTCTCGCCCGCGCGCGTCTTGGCCATCTCGGCCTTGAGCACTCCCAGGGCATCGTGAACCTTCGGCCCAAACAGGTGCTCCAGGTACTCATCGGGTATGCGCGGCTGCGACTCG
>JAJRWY010000169.1 GCA_024276575.1 Candidatus Binatota bacterium | reverse complement strand
CGCAAGCGTCCGTGAGATCGGCCCAAGCGCAGCGTTGAGGCCCGCAGGCGTAGTGACACTACGTCGAGGGCCGAAACGCGAGCACGGGCCGAGATTGCGGGCGATTGAGGCTCGCAGCAGAGGTTTCATGCATAATGCGGGCTAATGTTTGCCGGATTCGAGAGTCTTTCCGGCGCGCTGCGACAATATGTAGGCCTCGATTGCTTTCATTCGCGGATCGTCTTCGGGCAGTGCGTCGCCTTCCAGCGGGTTTATGATGCACCAGTTCACCATGTCCCTTAACAACGCAACCTTCTTGAGTTGGGTTTGGAACTTCGGGTAGGTCTCGGGGTGGGTGTTTGACGCATGTGGGTGGCACATCGCGCAGGCGACGCCGTTACTACTGAGTTCGTCGTTGTGGAACAGCCGGTCTCCCTCGGCAATCAATTTGTCGAGTTCGGCCTTCCAGATCATTTTCTCGCGTTTGCTGGGCTGGCCGAACGAAGCCGGAACGATCGGCAACGGCCCGCCCACTACGTAATTCTCGTAGACGTGCCCGTTGGCTGCGACAGTTATCTTTTGGTCGATTGCGATTCGGGCAGTGATTTCCTCGTTACAAAAACGCATCAGGTCCATGAGCACAGCGGCCGCAATTTGCGCGCGCTCCGGTGACATCTTCTTGTCAGGGCTCGCACCTTCGACGATCACCATCTTGCGCTTGTCGCAAGCCCATACGGTTCTCGACTGGGAAACGGTCGCCGGCCGGACCTCGTCCGGCATCTCGGCACTCGCTGATGCCGCTATACGAGGGGTGCCGGTGATTTCTTGCGGCCCGCTTTCCTGTGCGGCGACAGCTTCCTGTGCGGCGATGGCGGCCGGGGCAAACCCCGCGGCTACGGTAGTGAATATTCCAACAAATACGGCTGCACTAATCTCGAGCTTCATATCTATCATCCCCGTGTCTAGTAGGACGCGCCCTTGTAACCACCGGAACTCTTTAGAACGCCGGAGTCCAACTGTTCGGCGCTCACGGTGCGCGGGCTCTGTGCCCAGAAGTTGTAGTTCTTGTCGATACGCCCGTTGCCGCGAACGGCGACACTGCCGTCACCGCAACCGTCAAACTGGTTGAAGGGATCGGGGCGGTCCATCTGAACGGTGTATTCGGGGAGACCCTCCGGCGCGTAGGGCCAAGGCCAGGCGGTCGAGAGCATGCCGTGAAAATGTATGTTCCCGATTCGATTGGTCAACAGTTGGTGGGTGTGGCCATGGATGACCGACACCGTTGCGAAGGGTTTCAGCAGCGCTTGCACCTCCTCGGCGTCGTCGGTCCAGAAATTCCAGGGCTTGTAGAGTTTGTAGAGCGGGGAGTGGGAGAAAATCACCAACGGCGTGCCCTTGTCGACCTTGGCCAGGTTCTGTCCAAGCCAGTCGCGCTGTTCTTCTCCCACTTCGAAAGGGCTTTGACGGTTGTCGTCGAGCCCCGAGACTATGGCCATGCGTTGTTCGGGGCTGTAGCCCTTGGCCGTCCAGAAGTCCTTTTCGACCACACTATTGAGCACCACGAAATGTACTCCCTTATGATCAAAGGAGTAGTGGTCTTCTCCGAACATCTCGCGCCATTTCTCGCCCAGGTCCAGATACCAATCATGCTCGCCGACCATCATCCTGACCGGCGCCTTGATCTCCTTGATGATCTGATAGCCGAGATCTAGTTCGTCCGCCCGGCCCAACTGCGCAAGATCGCCGCCGAACAAGACGAAATCCGGTTGCGGATCCAAGGCGTTGAGGTCATCGACTGCCTTGATCGCTGCACGCGCGAAACGGTGGTCCATTCCGCGGGCGTACAGGTGCGTGTCCGACATGTAAGCGAAGCGAAACGCCACTTCGGGCGCGGCGCCCGGCGAATCCGCGGCATGGGCCACGTTGACCAGTTGGAAGCCGTGCGGCTGTATTACCCCTAGTGCGGCGGCCATGGTTGCGAACTTGGCCGACACTTTGAGAAAATCGCGGCGGCTACAGTTCTGAAGCGACTTGATCAGGTCTTCGTGCTCGCTGCTGCGTTCGCGCAGAGCAAATTCGAGCTCCTTGCGGGTTTTGTTGTTCGTCATGATTCTTTCCCCGGCCCGCCTGCGGTCTCAGTGCGCGGGCTTCTCTTGCTCGAGCGAGGAGAAGCGCTCGAGATCGTCACTGCTAAAGGTTTCCAGTAGCGCAACGAGGTCGCTCCGCTCCTGTTCGGTCAGTCCGAGAGGCCTCATGCCGCCGTCCAAATAAGGGTTGTCGTTGCCGCCACGGTCGTAGAAGTCGATGACATCGCGCAAGGTGGCTTCGCTGCCGTCGTGCATGTAGGGCGCGGTAAGAGCAACATTACGCAGTTGCGGGGTCTTGAACGCGCCCAGGTGCTTGGGCAGGCCGCTGACTATGAAGCGGCCGAGCTCGCTGGCTTCGGCATCGCCGAGCACCAACTCGTCGATGGATTTGCCTTGCGCCACGGTTTCGGCGGCCTCGCGTGCGACCTTGGCGAAATCCAGAGCCTGAGTCCCTACGCCCAGGTTGTGGTAGTCCTCGTCGGTAAACAAGGGGAAGGCGCCGATATGGCCATGGCAAGTGTTGCAGCGAGCCTTTGTGTTAAATAGCTCCCATCCTCGCTTGGCCGATTGCGAGATGGCGCCGGCTTCTCCCGCGAGGAAACGGTCTATTGGTGCGTCGAGGCTGATGATCGTGCGCTCGAAGCTTGCAATGGCCTTGGCCGCACGTTCCAGCGTGATCGCGTCGGAACCGAAGGCCGCTTTGAACAGTTCTGCGTACTCGCCGAGTTCCTTGATGCGCGCTTCTACAGCCGCAGTATTCGTGAACCCGTGTTCTATCGGGTTCAACAAGGGTTGCGCTGCCTGCTCTTCGAGTGTAGCCGCCCGCCCGTCCCAGAACTGCGTGGAAAGGAAGGCGGCGTTCAAAACCGTCGGAGTATTACGCGTGCCCATGGCGCCGCCGACGCCGGCCGAAGTCTTGGCACCCCTACCGTCGGCTAACGCGTGTTTGGGATCGTGGCAAGTTACACAGCCAACGGTCCCGTCGGTGGAAATCCGGGTGTCGAAGTAGAGCTTACGGCCCAGGTCGATCTTTTCCTGGGTGAGTTGATTGTCCTCGGGAATTTCGGGAGGGATGACATCGGCCGGAACCGCTAACTCCACGCCTCGAGCGAAGACGTTTGTTGCCGGAGTTGCCAAGAGGAGAATGGCGCCGGCGGCGAAAATGAACTTCGAAGCTTGTTGTCGGATACGCATCACCTGCCCCCCGTTAGCTTGGGTATAGATGGGTATAGCTGGGTACGGCGGTCGCCGTTGTCGAGCCCCCAAGGTCATCGAGGCCGGATAGTAGTCGAATTGCGGCAAGCTGTCAACACTTGATGTTAGTTTACACTCAGTGTCAACTGCCCAGTGTCGACTGTCGCATTTGCTGCGACCCGCGCCGGCCACGGAGAGTTGTGGAGCTACTCGCGGCAGCGGGCGCAGAGCCCCCGGAAGGTCACCGAGATCGCTTCTACGTCGAAGCCTTCGGGCAGAGCCGTGGATCCGCGCAGCCGCGCATCAGAGCCCGCAGGGAGATCGAAGACATTGTTGCAGCTCCGGCAGCGCGCGTGGTAGTGCGGTTCGGTGTTGGCTTCGTAGCGAAAAGGCTCGCCCCCCTCGGTGATGACCGACGCGAGGCCGGCGCGAACGAAGGCGTTGAGGATTTCGTATACCGTTTTTCTGCTGAGGCTCGGGTGTTCGGCCGCCAGGGCGCGATGAATCTGCGGTACCGTCGGGTGGTTTTCCATACCGCGCAGCAGCCGGAGGACGACCAGCCGCTGGCTAGTCGCGCGTAAGCCGCAGCGTGCGAGTTCTTCAGCGATGCTTTCCATTCTACCAGTACACGTACATTACACGTACACGCCGCAGGCACTTAGCAGGCGGGCGACAAGTCTTATCACGGTTCAGGCCGTGCGGGCGAGCGCCGGGAAGGTAATTCCCCGAACGGCAATATCTCCTTGCAAGCCTGCAAGGTCTCGTGTTAATCGAAGCTGGTCTGTTCGGAGACGCGGCCCGCGGTAGCGGTGCGCAGTCTACACGGCGCCCGTTACCGCGGGTTTCTCAGCGTCAGCGGAGGACTCTATGCATCCTGTAAATCGAATCTTCATCGTCGCCGCTTTCGTGGTGGCCGGCGCCGTTTACTATTCGGGCGTGGCCCTTGCCCAGGAGACCGAAGCCAGTTCGAGTCTCGAGAAGTGCCAGAAAACGGCGCAAAAGGAGTTGGCCGGTTACACCGCCGACTTGCGCAAGCAGATCGCGAACTGTCTTCTAAAGATTGCCGGCGAAGTCATCAAGGACAATCCGGTTGCCATCGACGTCAGTGGTGCAACCAAGCAGTGCATCAGCAAATTCTACAAGATCGGGCGCAGCGACGGCAAGTCGTTTGCGGCCAAGATGGAGGGGAAGATCGCAGAGGACTGCAACCCGGCCGACCCCGGCTTCGACGGAGTTCATAGCAGCGACGATTTCCTGGGCACTGGTGCCCCTACAGTCAATCAACCACTCGATGTCGCGGTCGTGCTCGACGGCTACTGCCGCGATTTTGCCACCGGTGCAGCAAGTTTCGACGAGTGGCTTGCGTGTGCGCGTGCCGGGGCTGAGTGCGATGCCCGGCAGCAGATCGCGCTCGAGTTTCCGCGCGTACTCGAATGGCTCAATCTGATGGACACGGAGTTCACCGCATCGACGAGTAACAAGGTTGCGGACGCGCAAGCGGCTCTTCAAGCCGTGGAGGCTGCCATCGACGGAGGTAGCGACGACGACATACCCGACATCAAGTGCGGTCCGGGTCTGATCCCAGGCATCGATCCGATCGTGGCCGCCACCGGGCTGAGCACCTGCTGGGATGCGAGCGGTGCGGTAGTGCCTTGCGCCGGCACCGGCCAGGACGGTGAGATTCAGGCCGGGCGCGCGATGGCGTTCCTTGACAACGGTGACGGCACGGTGACCGATCTCAACACCGGCTTGATGTGGGAGAAGAAGAGCGACGACGGCAGTATCCACGACAAGGACACCACCTATACCTTCAGCGAAGCTGCGAGCGTACACGCTGCCGCCCTGAATGCGGAGCCTTTCGCCGGCTACAACGATTGGCGTGTTCCCAACCCCAAGGAACTTTCCACTATCTGTAATTACTCTCGTCCCAACGGCAGAGCTTTGCCCCCGGAACTTTACCAGAACTGTACGCCGGGATGTACGGTTACGACCTGTAGCTGCGCGTTCAGCGGATTCCGCTGGAGTTCCACGTTGAATCAATCGCTTCCGACCTTGGGCTGGACGGTCAGTGCGTCCAATTGCGACCACAGCCTTGCCACGCAGACTGTTTCTCGCGGGGTGCGCGCGGTGCGCGGGGGTTTGTAGGCGCGAAACTCCGATAGCCTGGACTACGTATGAAGGCTCGTTGCTCGATGTCCTGTTAGTGGAGGCCTCGTTGCTCCACGTTCAGTTGCTCGCTGCCTGCTCGCTCAACGTCCGGTTCCTCGCTGCCCTGCAGCTCGACATCCTTGACGAGACTCTTGCAGTGCGATAATCGGCGTTAGTTAGTCAAAGGTTAGCGCATCGCGCCCTAGCGCCCTGCGACCTATCGTACACCCACGAGCGAGCACGCGACCTCACGACCTCCGCGAGCCCACCTTACGACCCAGCGAGCCTCCGGAGCAGGCGGCCTACGGCATGGCCAGCCCACGACGCAGCTAGCTAGCATGTGGCAATAATCAAGGAGGGTGGCATGAAACGGTTGCTCGGCGTTCCACTGCTTTTACTGTTGTTCGGAGTCGCGCATGCGGGGGCTCAGGAAACTCCTCCCGATCCTGTGTGCGGCAACGATATACTGGAGACGGGAGAGGAGTGTGACGGTAGCGCCGCCGCTGCATGCCAATGCCCTGGCGCGTGTTTGACGGACTGTAGCTGTGCGAGGCCCCCGATTGTGACGATTGTGGCGACCGATGCAGATGCGTCTGAAGTTGGCCCGGACCCGGGACGCTTCGTTTTCAAACGGTGGCCTTACGACCCTCAAGATCCACTGCTCCCCTTGACGGTCACGTTCGGAATCGGCGGGACGGCGGTCGAGCATACGGACTACGAACTAAGCGACATCGACGACGGATGTGCGTCTTCCTCGACGGGTTGCAGTTATGATCCCGCGAGCGCCCGCACGATCGAGTTCAAGGAAGGTTCGTCGATCGCGATTCTCGTCGTCAAGCCGCTAGAAGATCCGATGACCAATCCTGCCGAGGGGACGGAAACGGTTGAACTCACGCTGGTGCCCAACTGTCCCGCGTATCTGCTCGATGCCGAACCGCTACTGGCCACGGCGACAGTCGGCATCGAGGACTATGTGGACATGCCGCAGGCCTGCGACCTGCCCGGCGGCGGGCAGGGGACGTGTAAGAACCAATGGCTGATCGACGCCTACGGCGCTACGTGCGCTGTCGGTGAAACTGTCTGCAAGGCAGCCTTGAACACCGTGGAGGCCTTGGGGCAAGCGTGTTTCGACGCGTGTAACAAAGCCTGGGGTGCCTACGAGCAGGTTTGCAACTGGGCCCAAGACGGGGTTTGCAGCTTGGAGGACCTCGGATGCAGCATCGCCACAGGCACCTGTGCCGTTACGGGTGTCGGCACCGGATGCAACACTAGATACTTCGATTGCAGGGCTGCCCGTTGGGGAACTTGCCGCCAACGCTGCGTGAATTCAGGGTCCTGTAAGCGCCCCTATGGTATCGCCCGCAAGTGCACGCAGTGCAAGGCCAATTGTAGGAGGTCGCTGGCCACAGACTGCGCCAATGAACGCTCCTCGTGTATTGCGCGCGCCTGCCAGGCGGTTGAAGATACTTGCCGCGCCTCCGTCGTCTGCCCGGTTACCAATTGTGAAACAGAGCTGGCCAATATGTGCCAAGCCTGTAGTACGGACTTGCTCAATGCCGAGTGTGATCTGCACTGTGGGGAGACCGGCCCGCCGTGCCGGGAAGCGAAGCAGTTGGGTGATGCGTGCGTCCTTGGCCAATGTGAGTGGGGCCTTCGCTGCCGTCCTGACCTAGCCAGTTTCGAGAGTCTCGGCCCGGGGACGCTGATTGAGTCGCTACTGAAATCTACGGACCTGCAGGGTTTCATCGACAACATGAAAACCAATATGCAGTTCGCGCCGAAGGACATCGATTTGACGCCCTGCCTTAGCGCTAGCGACGGCTGCGTATGCAGGCAACCTTTGTTGCAAAGTGCCGGTGACGAACTCGATGCACAGGCTTGCATGGCCTTGTACCGGCCTGGGCGCCACATACAGGCTTGGCTGCTAAACGACGCGATCGCGGGCTCGAGTGAACTCAGAGATACCATTCGCCAACAATTGATCGATGCGGGCATGGACCAAGCAACCGCCAACGAGGTCTTGAACCGCTTCCAGGAGGTCGCCTTTTCCTACGGCATGGGCGGCAGCGCGGCAGCCGGTGCAGGCCTCAGCGCCGAAGTCGGCACCGTATACGGCAAGGACTGTTACGGTTGCTACTACACCTTGTGTGCCGGCGTCGATACCGGCATCGGAGTCGGTGTGTCCGGGACGATTACCGTGTCCGATGCGACTGGGGACAATGGTGCGCATGGGATCGATAATCTGGCGGGCTGGACCCGTTACGTCGGTCTGTCCGTGGATACCCCCGTGGTTCAGCTCGGGGTGGATGGCAGCCTAGTCTTTGGTTTGCCCCTGGGGCTGGATTTGCCGGCACCGCTACCTAGTCAAAACAAAGCCGACATCTTCGACAAGCAAGCGGTGAAGGATGCCAAGGATGCGTTCATAGCAGAGATAGGAAACATCGTAGCTCAGACACAGAAGGGCGACATCAACGCGCTGGTGCAGGCCTTGCTAGCGGCATACATCCCGGTAGCGCGCGGGGCGGGCGTGAACGCGGGAGTAGGAGTCGATACCATAATCGCTGTCTCGAAGGGGCTTTGCTACACCTGGATACGGCCGTCGATTTGTCTGCAGCCCGATTCCGGCGGCGGACAGCAATGCCAGCAACCGGTGATCGAGGAACCGTCGTCCCCCGGATACGGGGCCCTCTCCGCCTACTGTTCGGACAAGACTGCCATAGCCGATCCCTCCACATGTGATGCCGCCGTCAACGTCGATTGGGGATCCTTCGATCCGGCGGGTAGGCCGCTGACGCTGACCCAATCCCCGCCGGGACGGTACGGTATCGGCACGCACACGGTCACACTGACGGCGAGCGCCGGAGAGGAGTCGGTGTCGGATACATGTACGGTGACGGTGGAGGACCGGGATGCCCCGCAACTCGGGGCTTGCCCTCAGGATCTCATCCTCGAGTGCGAGAGCAATCGGAAGGCAGGAGTGGATCTGAGTGCTCCCGGGATTATCGCAGCTACCGATTGCCAGGAGCCTGTTTCAATCGCTCCCGTTGGAAGGACAGAGTATGCGCTCGGAACGACCACTCCGGTTACCATCGCGGCGACCGACAACGCGAGTCCGCCCAACTCGGCCACCTGTGTGGTCAACGTCAGTGTCCAAGACACGACGCCGCCCGCAGTTAGCTGCAAGCCCGCGATCGTCGAAGTCGGCGCTACGGGCCACGGGACTCTCGTCCCGGCGGATGTCCACTCGAGTTCCTGGGACGCGTGCGACGATGTTTCGCTGCGAATCGACAACTCTTCGTTTGTTTGCGCCGATCTTGGAGACAATGTGGTGTCGCTGGCGGCGTCGGATCCGAGCGGAAATGAAGGATCGTGCGATGCCCTGGTTACGGTCCAAGACAGTGTCGCGCCGTCGATCAAGTGTCCGGAAGATGTCACCATACCTACCACTGCGGGGCAGGAGGCAATCGACCGATGGCTCGCGAGTGTGACAGCCGCCGATGTCTGTGACGCCGCACCCGCGATTACCAACGATGCTCCGCCGGCTTTCGAAATCGGTAGAACCACGGTGGAGTTCACGGCTGCCGATCAGTCTCGAAACACAGCGAGTTGCACTGCGCAACTAACTCTGGCTGAAGTCCTACCCGGCAGAAAGCGCTACGTTAACGACTGCAACGCAGAATGGGCGATCATCAACCCGCACAACCCGGAACCGCCGGATGGCTATGGATTTCCCAGCTATCGCCAAACCTGTGTCGACGGCGACCCCTCATGTGACTATGACGGCGAGATCAACGGCAGTTGTAGTTTTCTTGTCGGAGTATGTCTCAACGTCAACGATGGCCGGCTGGCCGGAATCGCCGAATGCAGGCCGGACGCGGTGTCCGAATGGCGTCTGCGCTCGCCGAAAATAGATTCCTTCGACGACAAGCGCGCGGGCAACGCCGTTCGTCTGCTCGATGCCGTGTCGGACCTCAGTGATTCGGTTCGGATCGGGGGTGCCGTGCGTTTCGCGCCGGCAATCGTGGCCACAGACTCATGCACCTCAATGGTAGAGGTCGAGGTTGCCGCTCGTGGCAGAGGGCTACGCAGGGGGCGGTTGAACATCAAGAGCCGCATCAAGATTCCAGCCGGTACTCGAAGCCTGCGAAAACGCTTCGATAGAGATCTGCTTCAGCTTAGCTGCAGACCTGCGCCATAGCGGTCGGGACGGGCATGTAAGGGCGGATCGAAAGTCTCGACCGCCTAGAGGCCGGGGCCATTGCTGCGCAAGATTGCACCCATGATTATGCCTTCGCGCTCTCTGGTCTGAGAGAGTGTCCGGCTTTCGTATGCGTGCTGACCTCGAGTCAAAGCGCTTCAGTGTGGGTGACAGTTTTGCCCTAGCCCGGGCAGCGTAGTAAAGCGTCGTCTTTCGTAGCAGACCGAACAGCGGTTCTGCGTTGGAGTGTACGGAGGTTTCATGGGGGTTTCGCCGACAGTCGAACAATTGGTGGACGCTCTGCTGAGGATGGATGCAGCAGCAGCACAGTCTGCCGTCGAACAAGCCCTTGCCGAGGGTATAGAGGCGAGGGACATAGTTTCGCAGGGTCTGGGACCGGCCATGGAGACCATTGGGGCGAAGTTCGAGCAGGGGGAGTTTTTCTTACCGGAGCTTCTCCTGGGCGCCCGCGCGACGCAGGGTATTCTCAAAACTCTGCAGCCGCATCTCGGGCAGGGAGAGAGCATGAGCAGTGGCCGTGTTCTCATCGGAACAGTCGAAGGCGATGTCCACGACATCGGGAAGAACATCGTTGTCGCAGTGCTCGAGGGCGAGGGTTTTGAAGTGCATGATCTTGGCGAAGACGTGCCGATTCCGATGTTTCTCGACAAAGCGCGGGAATTCGACCCGGATGTAATAGGCATCTCGGCACTTATTTCGATTGCAGCATCGAAGATATCCGAGACCATCGAGGAACTGCGTGGCGCTGGCGTTTGTGCACCTATCATCGTTGGTGGCGCTGCGCTCAGTGCTGAAAGTGCCGTTACATTGGGTGCCGATGCCTACGGAAAAGACGCCTGGGAAGGCGCGCGTCGGGTCCGCGAACTCGGCGCGTGGAGGTCCTGATAGTGGCTCACGACTGGCAGGCTTCAGCCGAGAGATTGGCTTTGATGATGGCGGGGGAGAAACCGGATCGAGTACCAGTGATGTTTATCGCTTCCGAGGATATAGCTGCTCGGGTCTCGGGTTTGCCGGTAAAGGAACTGCTCAAGGATGCCGGCAAGCTGGCGCAGATAAGTATCGATGTTCACGAGGTGCTTGGTGGAGATGCCGTCTATCCCGTGCTGGCACCGTTTTGTGGCCCCTACGAGGGTCTCGCCTTTGCCCGTGCCAATGGCAAGGAAGAACACTTCGTCTGGAAGGACTACAGCACGCCTTTCCTGCGCGAGGGAAAGGTATGCGCTACCGAGGCCGATATCGAAGCGCTGCAAATCCCGGATCACAGAAAATCCGAGCCGTGGCCGACCATCATGGAAGCTTCGGCTTTGATTGCCGAGAAGACCGGCCTCCCGGGCTCTTTCGTTCCCAGCCTTACCTGGTCGAGCGTGCAGATGCTCAGAGGCAGTCAGGCGTATATAGACGTGATCGAGAACCCCGAATTGCTTCTCTGTCTGTGTGAGAAGATCTACGCCTCTCAGATGGACTACTTCGAGAGTTACTGCTCCATCGTCGGCCCCCCGCCGTTCGCCTTGAACGCTCAGTACGCTTTCAACAGCCACATGCTGAGTTTCGAAGACGCCTGGAAGTTCGAAGGGCAGTTCGTCACCCGCTTCTGCAAGGAGACCGGATTGCCGCTGGGGATTCACAACTGCGGCTTCCACCCCTACTGGATCGAGCTTGTCGAGCGTTTACAGGCCGAAGGCGTCACCGTGATTGCGGTGAACGGCAGCCATCCTCTGGATCTGGACGAGTGGGTGAGTTTTCGTGAACGTTTTCCGGACATCCTCATCATGGGCGCTTCGATTTTCGTAAATGCCGAGATGGAGCATCAGGGAGGCGAAGGAGTCCGCGCGCGGGTCAAGGAGAACATCGACAAACTTGCCCACTACGGCCGCTTCGCGCTCAGCCCGGTGTGTTGCCTGCCGTGGAGGGTGTCGCTTTCCAACATCCGCGTGGTCGTCGAAGCTGCGGAAGAAT
>JAJRWY010000168.1 GCA_024276575.1 Candidatus Binatota bacterium | reverse complement strand
TCATCTTCGCCGCGAACATCGCCACCACGGTTGCCAGAACCGAAACGGGAATGACCACGACAGCCGTAAACACACTACCCCAATTCTTCAAGAAGCCGTAGAGAATGACCACTGCAAAGATGAGCCCAACGGCCATAGCCTCCCAAACGCTGGCAACCGACTCACGAACCAGCAGCGATTGATCGTAGTAGAAAGAAAGCGTCAGGTCCGGGGGAAGAACCCTGCGTAGTTCGTCGAGTTGGGCGCGTAGCGCGCTCGCGATTTGCAAGATGTTGCTTCCGCTAGGCTGGGCACGAATGTTGAGAAGCACCGCCGGCCGTCCCTGGGCGCTAACAACGTTGAAAACCGGCTCCGGGCCGCGTTCCACACGCGCGAAATCGCGGATGCGAAGCGGATGGTTGCCGCGCATACGCACTACGATGTTCTCGATATCGGAGGGCCCTTTGGCACGGTTGTCTACTACTGCAAGATACAGGGTGTAATTCTCGCTATGATAGCCGGCCGGGGCGATCAGATTGCTCGCTTCAAGCGCCCTGCTGACGTCGCTCAGAGCAAGACCGACCTCCGCCAGCTTCTGCGGATCGACCACCACATGGTACTCGGGCCTGCGCCCGCCGACGAGGCTCACGCGCGCGACTCCAGGAATGCGCAAGAAACGCGGTTTCAACTCGTAGCGTGCGATCTCCCAAAGCTCGCGAAGTTCGCGCCCTGGGCTTGTCAGGCTGATGCCTATGATGGGGAAAGCATTGAAGGTAAGGCGCCAAACCGTACTCTTGGCAGAGGGAGGAAGCTCCGGGGCAAGTTGGGAAACGCGGGAGAGCACGTAGAGTTCGCTACGCGCCATATCGACGCTCCAGTCAAAGAAAACATTGACCTCGGCGTTGCCACGCCCGGTAGCCGAGCGTACCTGTATCACGCCGGGAATGTCCTTTACCGCCTCCTCGATGGGACGGGTGACCCGCGCCATCATCTCATCGGCAGGCATCACTCCGTTGTCGATGAGAACTACGACGCGCGGGAACTCGGTCTCAGGAAATACCGACGAGGGCATCCGTCGTGCGCAATATACACCGCCCAAACAGGCCGCTGCCGTTATGAAAACGATGGCAAGCCGGTACCGAACCGACAGGCTAGCGATAGTGTGCGACCAAGCCACGCTCGACCGCCGCGGTCACGGCCGCGGCGCTCCCGGACAAGTCCGAATCTACGAAACCGTTCATCTCCGCCCCACCTCATGGCTCTCCGTTTCCAACACACGGACCTTGGTTTTATCCGGCAAGGCGTAGGAACCAGCCGTGACTACCACGGCACCCTCGCGCAGGTCCGCACCCCGGACCTCGACGAGTTCCCCTTCTTTCAGCCCTACTTCAACCCTTCTCCGCCTCGCTAGGCCGTCCTCGACAACAGACAGGCTGCTAGTCCCGTCGCGGCCGGTGTACAGTGCCGCACGCGGGACGCATAACGCTCCAGCGTGCTCTGCAATCGCGATCCGGACGTGGACAAAACGTCCGGCGCGCAAGGGGGACCCGGGAGGAAGCGATACGCGCAGCAGTACCGTCCCTAGAAGCGGATCAACCCGCGGGCTCACAAACGAGACTCGTGCACCAGACGCAAATCCCGTGCCGTCAACGGCGACCTCAGCCGCCTGCCCGACTTCCAACGCTACGGCTTCATCAACAGCCACCTTGATGGTAGCGAGCACGCGCCGTGGATCGATGATCTCGGCGACAATGCTATTTACGTCAACGCTGTTCCCCGGCTGAGCCACGATACGCGAGACCACCCCGTCAAGCGGAGACACAAGCTGCACGCGCGCAAGTTTTCCCTGGGCGGACTTCATCTGAGCGCGGGCGGTAGCGAGTTGCCGGGTGGCTTCTTCTATCGCCTTGCGTGAAACCGCTCCGATCTTCTCTATGCTCAGCTGCCTTTGCATCTGCCGCTCGGCGAATTGAAGGGCTTGGCGGGCGTCCTCGACTTCTGCCAGGGCCATACGGTCGTTGAGCTTGACAATCACCGTGCCCGCTTCCACGTGTTGCCCCTCTCTTACCGGCACTGAGGTTACTACCCCGGCGGCGGGAGCGGACAGCAACGCCGCACCGGCCGGGAGTCCATCACCGGCTGGTGCAGGAGTGACGGTACCGTAGGCGTCCACCCAAGCCCGCAGCGTAGTGCGTACGACCTTGGCCACCTCGACTGTTACTTCGGTGGCTCGAGGCGGCGCCCCCCCATGCTCTGCGGCCCGGCAAGCGAAAGTACTCACAGCGATAGAGAGAAAAAGGACCGGACACCGAAGATCGATGCTCTTGAAACTCATGGCCGCCCCCTCGATGGACCGGCGTCCTCGCCAGGACCCGCAACACGGGTGAGCGAATCACGCTCGAGTGGCGATGATAGCGGACTTTGCAAAGCCTCCTCGACTCGCCCGAGCGATCGCTGCGCCCCGGCCAGCACCTCCAAGCGCGTAAGCCGGGCCGAGGCAAGCAGCAGCCGTCCATTGATGAGTTCTCCACGCGCTATATCGCCTGCATCAAAACGGCCGCGCAGGCGAGTTTCCTGTTTCTCCATGCCTGAGAGCAACTCTTCCGCGCTCTGCAACTCACGTATAGTCGAACGATAGGCCGCTATAGCGCTGTCAATTTCGGCCAGCACCCGCGCCTGCAGCGCGTTGAAGCCGGCGGCGCTCTGGGCCCGCCGCGCCTCGGCTTCGCCGATAGGGCCGCGATTGCGGTTGAACAACGGCAACTCCAGGGCCATCTCCACTCCCCATTTGTTGTCACCCTGGTCAAACTCATATGCAGGACCGAGCCGCAAATTGGGGTATTGCCGTGCGATCTCCAAACGCAGCGCGGCTTCAGCCGCACGGTAGCGGGACAGAGCGGCGAGGATATCGGCACGGCTGAGCAACGCGCGGCGCCGGGCCGCCGCCGTATTCAAATCCGGCGGAGTACGGTCCAAGCCTTCGAACGAAACCCTCACGCCGTCCAACGCATGTGCGGTCAAGCCTATGGTCTCGGCCAACGCTATACGGGCTTGGGCAAGGCGGCCCCGTGCGGCTTGGGTGTCCAGACGTGCCGCATCCACAGCGATACGCCCCTGCATGAGTTCGGCCGCAGATACCGCACCGGCCTGCAACTGGCCACCGAGGAGTTTGAGGCCCTCCTCCAGCAGCGCCTGCCGGGTCGAGAAGATACGCTCGCGCTCTCTGGCTGCGAACAGGTCCACGAGCGTCGCACGCAACCGCGTTCGCATACTCCAGGCCGCTGACACGATATCCAGCGCTGCCGCCTCGGACAACGACCTCGCTCTGGCCATTCTATAGCTGCGCCTACCAGCGGTCTCGATAGGAATCTGCAGACTCGATAGGAGGATCCAGGGCGAAGGAATCAACGTTGTGCTGTCGTAGAGAGGTGCCAGGCTCAGCGCCGGATTCGGACGCTGGGCGGCGCTCTGCAACCCGGCCCGTATGGTGCGCCAACGGCTTCGAGCAAGCTCGAGTTCCGGTGAAAAGTAGAATGCCGCAAGCGTCAACGAACGCAGGTCCCAGGACTCGCGCGGCCAAGCTCCCCGGACACCGTTTTCCTCCATGAACGATCCGAGCCCCGGGTCGTCGAGACAACGATTTTCCAAACCTACGGCGTTCTGGGAGGGGTCAAGCGCCAAAGGCCGGAAGCGTACGCACCCATGAGTCATCATTCCTGCACAAACCGCGACCAGAACAAGGCCGGGCACGCGGCCGGCACGGCACGACGAACTATGCGGTGGCCGTCCCGACCGGACCTCCACTGCCAAGGCCACACGACTTATACGCGGCCGGAAACAATCTGCTGCGTCGCACATCTAGCCTAGCCCTCTCGCCGGCATCGTCCATGGAGTTCACGCTTCCAGTAACGCTGCCCTCCAGCAGGTGGCACATCGATCATGGCCACAGGAATCCTGGACGGCAAGGTAGCAAGCGCTTTATGAACGAGTTGTAATCAACGACTCGGCGTCTTTCGTTGCTGCGAGGCAGCCCAAGCGCCTATGATGTTTGCTGTGGCTACGCGCGTTCTCCTGCTCGAAGACGATACCGAAACCGCACGTTCCGTTTGCGACGGGCTCAGTGCCTGCGGTTTCGAGGTGAGCAGCGCGTACGACGCGCCTGCGGCACTGCAACACCTGAAGGAGCAACGCTTCGATGCAGTCATCCTTGACGTTATGGTGCCCGGTGGTAGCGGACTCGACGTGCTCAGAGCTATGCGTGATGAGGACGATGGCACCCCGGTCCTTGTCCTGACCGCGCGCGATTCGATCGAAGACCGTGTCGAGGGCCTCGACAGCGGAGCCGACGACTACCTAGTCAAGCCCTTCGCCTTCGCCGAGTTGCTGGCGCGATTGCGCGCCCTACTGCGACGGCCCGCGTCCCTAGTCGAACCCTTCCACTGCGGATTGCTGCAGATCGATCCCCTGCACAGGCGTGCAAGCTGGAAGGGCCGTTTGCTGGACCTTAGCAGTACCGAGTTCTCGGTACTGCAGTGCCTAGCGGAAGCAAGAGGCGACGTCGTCAGCCGCCGGATGCTACTGGAATCGGTGTGGGGATACCGCTTCGATCCGGGTACCAACGTCGTCGACGTACAGGTAAACCGGCTGCGGCGGCGGCTAGAAGCGGTAGGGGCTTGCGACCTTATCCGCACTATCAGGGGCGTAGGTTATGCGCTCTGAATGGCGAGCCACTGTGCTCCGTACAGACGTACGCCTGGCCTTGCTGATCACCGTCCTACTCGGGCTATTTCTCGCGGTCGCATTTTTTTCCCTGTATTCCTTCGCGGCGGAAGAGGCCGTGGAAAGCGCCGACCTGCGGCTCGAACGTGAGATTCGTGCCCTGGCGGAACTACTTGAACAAAAGGATCTCGCCGAAAACCCGACGCTGCTTCGTTTGACCGCCAACCGGGCAGTCGAGGAAGGCATAGCCCTTCGCGTCTACCGCCACAGCGACACGCCGCTATTCACGCTCGGCCAATGGCCCGCAAGCGGGCGGGCCATTGGCCTTAGACCCAGGGGCGCGGAAACGGTTCTCTACGATTCCTCCGACTACATCGTTCACTCTAGAACACTCGACGGAGGCATCCGTATCTCCGGTGCCGGCAGGCTTGACGCCTACATTTACGAGTTGCGTGAAATCCGGAACCGCTTGCTCGCCTGGTATGCTCTGGCGCTACTCGGGGCACTGGCCACGGCGGTTGTCAGCGTGAGAATGGCTTTCCATCCGCTACTAAGAACAACCCAAGCCGTAGAAGCCGTAGATGAAAGTAATCTGGCTCAGCGGCTCCCCGTCCGCGGCGCTGGAGACGAGATCGACCGGCACGCCCACGCCGTCAATAGAGTTTTACAAAGGCTACAAAACTCTTTCGAGCGAATGCGTGCCTTCACCGGAGACGTCGCCCACGAGCTTCGCACACCCGTGAATCGAATTCTAAACGTCAGCGATGTAGCACTGCTTGATTCTTCCGATCCGGAGAGGCTGCGAAGAGCGCTGCAAACTCTTCGAGAAACGGGAGAGAGTATGCAACTGCTCGTCTACTCGCTGCTCTTGCTGGCGCGCGGAGAGGAAGGCCAACTGGTACCGGAGACTAGTAGTTTCGACCTCGGCGACGCATCCCGGCGCATGGTAGAACTGTACCGTCCGATGTGTGAGGAGAAGAACATCCGTATCGAACATAGCGGTAGCCCGGCACGAGTGCTGGCCGATCCTGCACTTACCGAACGCAGCCTTGCCAACCTGCTCGACAACGCCTTCCGGCATACTCCGGACGGCGGCACAATCAGCGTCTCCGTCACGCAAAGCGGGAGCTATGCCACCTTGATCGTCGCAGACTCAGGCACCGGCGTTCCCGTAGATTGTGCCGAACTGATCTTCAAACGTTTCGTACGGCTCGATCCCGCACGCAGCGGAAGGGGCGCGGGGCTCGGACTCCCAATCGCCCGCATGCTCGCCCGTATTCAGAGAGGAGACATCCGCATGGTCCCCGGCCGCCTCCCTGGCGCGGCCTTCGAACTACGCCTGCCGCTTGCCTGAACAAGCCCGAGTTGCGTTACTCCGCACTCTCCCGCAGTGCTTAGGCCCGCGGGAGGAAAGGCCGGCGCTTCGAAGCGCCTCAACCCGGGACCTTCGGATCTTCACTATTGACGCCGGACTAATATCTTTATATCTATGTAGATATGAAGACTAGGAAGGTTACGGCTGAGCGCTGCGAGATCCGGGTTGTCGACACGCAGCGGGTACACAATGTCCAAAAGCGGCTGCTTTCCTACCAAGAAGCAGAGACCGTAGCCGGGCTTTTCCGCTTACTCGGCGACACCAATCGGGCACGCATGCTTTACGCTTTGCTCGAAACAGGCGAGCTTTGCGTCTGCGACCTCGCAGCCACTGTGGAAATGCCCGAGGCGTCGGTTTCTAACGCTCTGCGCTTGCTCCGGGCCGCGGGGGTCGTCAGCAGTAGGCGAGCGGGGCGCATGGTTTTCTATCGACTCGATGACGAGCACATCCGAACGCTCCTCGAACTCTCCCGAGCCCACCTCCGGCATACCCGCAAGACGGCAGCTCTCGAGGAGAAAGGCACATGAGAGATCCTGTCCCCGGCGCTTGTTGCAGCAATGAGCCGGCGGCAGCACCACACCCGCGGCCTTCCCCCACGACCGCTAACACCGTGGTGCTACGAATCCATGGGATGGACTGCGCCGACGAGGCGGCAACGCTCGAGCGCGCACTCGCGAAACTCGTCGCCCCCGGCTGTATCGTTTTCGATACGCTTGGCGGCACCATGGAAATACCGGGACACTGCGATCTCGAGGCTGTAAAACGGGCCGTCGCCGCGACCGGAATGCGCGCCGAACTCGCGGGCGCTTCGCCTGAGCAAAGCAACTGCTGGCGCCGCCGGCGAATCGATCTTCTCGCCGCTGCAAGCGGACTCGGAGTCGCCTTGGGTTTCTTTCTGCACGCCTCGATCTCCGGATTCCAGGCCGCAATAGACTCTGAAGCCGTAGCCACCGCAGGCCGCGCCATACCACCGGCAGCGGGACTCTCCTACCTGGCCGCCATAGTGGCCGGTCTCATCCCGGTCTTGCCGAAGGCTTGGTATGCGGCCCGTAGCCTGCGTCCGGACATGAACCTATTG
The DNA here is from genome assembly GCA_024276575.1 of Candidatus Binatota bacterium. Taxonomy (GTDB): domain Bacteria; phylum Desulfobacterota; class Binatia; order UBA1149; family CAITLU01; genus JAJRWY01. The sequence continues at coordinate 71 of JAJRWY010000168.1, read as the reverse complement.
ATGACGCTGGCCGTGGCGGGCGCCCTCGGCATCGGCCAGTGGTTCGAAGCGGCGACAGTAGCATTCCTCTT
>JAJRWY010000167.1 GCA_024276575.1 Candidatus Binatota bacterium | reverse complement strand
TGAATAATGCGGGTTAAGCGCGAAGCATCGTGCTATTGATGAAGGAAGGGACGTAAGGGACGGTTACGCGGGCGTACCATCCGGTTTATTGCATTGGACGTAGGGGGCGCCGGTGCTGCAGGAGCAAGGAGAAAACAATCCGTGTCGGGTTTCGGTCGGAGGCCGGAAGGGCTTCGGGTGTACTTGGCGGTCGCTGGGTGCATCCTGTGCCTGCGGAGATGAGCGGTGACCTTGGCTCGCGCTAAGTTATCATGCATCGCCTGCTCGGTTTTCAAGTCCCAGCTCGACCGGCTACGTGACAGTGGCGACTTCGATCTCCCCGTACACTACTTTCCCTCGGAACTGCACACGCGTGAGCGCGACCTGCATAAGCGTCTGGAGATCATGCTTCGCGAAAGCCGTGCGCGAGGCGGGCGGACTCTTCTTGTGGCGGGCGACTGCCATCCTTTCATCAAAGAGCAGGAATCCCTTCCCGGAACCTGCTCGGTCGGCGGAGAGAACTGCGTTGAAATGCTTCTGGGGGCAGACAATTACCGCAGCCTGCGCCGGCAAAGAGTTCTCTTCCTTGCTCCGGAATGGAGTGCCGAGTGGCGCGACTGTCTGTACGATGGCTTGGATTCGGCTGAAGGCGGCCGGCGCGAGCTCAGGCCTGGGGCGTACTCGAAAGTCGTCTACTTGGACACCGGCAGCATGCCGGTGCCGGAAGCGACCTTGAGTGATATGTCGCGTGAGCTGGGCCTTCCCTGTGAGGTGATGGAGGTCGGGCCGGAGCCCTTGCTTGCGGCTATTCGCGGGGCTTGGCAGCAAGCGGAAATGGATCTCCCTAACTGGCGGGAACGATCCGGCAATTGGAAAAAATCGGCACAAGCCCTCGCCGTCGATCTGCTGACTGCTGCGGTCGCCAAGGCCGGCGATCTGCGGGAGCTGGGACGTTACATAGCTACGGAACTGCGGCAACTGACCGGCGCACGCGTGGTCGCGGTCTTTCAGTGCGTGCATGTGGGGGTTCACGAGAGCCACATGGTTGTTGGTGTCGATCCGGAAAGACGCCGGGCCGTTGTTGAGTCGCGTGCAGGAGAGCGTTTGGCGGGAATCATCCATTCCTTATCCGGCCCGGCGGAGTTGGGCGGCAGTGGGGCCACGGATGAAGCTAGCGACCTGCTTCAAGGGTTTCCGAAGGGCCGGGCGGTGGTGGCGCCGTTACGGGTCGGCGGAAAAGATGCCGGCTCGATAGCGTTGCTTGGGTTGGCCGATGACGCCCCGGGGGTGGCGCGGGCCGTTCAGATTCTCGACTTACTTACGTCGGTACTTGCCCCGGTTTTTCGCAACTCGTTTCTCTACGAGCGGCAGGAGCAGATCATCGAGGCGCGCACCGAAGAAATATGTGCAGCCAATGAGGCACTGAGAACAGAGATAGAGCAGCACAAGGAGACGTCGGCCGCGCTGCAATCGAGCCGTGAGCGCTTGGACGTGATGTTCCAGTATGCGCCCGACGGCTACTTCCTTTGTGATGGCGGTGGGCGTATCGTCGATTGCAATCGCGCCGCTTTGGCGATGACCGGAAGGGCGAAGCCTGAGCTGCTCGAATCTGACATTGATGAAGTTTTTGGCCCGTCATTGTTCCAGCAATTCGAGCGGCTGGAAGGTTCGCATGCAGCGGCGTTGAGCAAGGCCGTGATTGTTGCCGAGCGTTCGGTGTTGGGTGCCGGCGCTTCGGATCTTATCGCCGAGATTCGTGCCCATCCGGTGCTCATAGGCGGGGATGGGTATTTTCTCGTAAGTGCGCGCGATGTAACCAGGAGATGCCGGGCCGAAGAGGAGTTGCGGGTCCGGGTTTCTCAGCAAGCAGTGGTGGCCCGGCTCGGGCAGCAGGCCCTTGCGGGCAGCGACCTGCAAAGCGTGATGAACGAGGCGGTCAAAGCGGTAGCCGGCGGGTTGAATCTGGAGTATGCGAAAGTGTTGGAGTTGCTTCCCGGCGCGAGGGAACTGCTGCTACGCGCGGGGGTGGGCTGGAAACCGGGGCTGGTCGGGGTGGCGACCGTCGGTGCCGACACCGATTCCCAGGCCGGCTTTACGCTGGTGTCCCGGGGTCCGGTAATCGTGAAGGATTTGCTCACTGAACACCGTTTTTCCGGTCCCAGCTTGTTGCTCGATCACAGGGTGGTAAGCGGGCTGAGTGTTGCCATAGCCGGTAAAAACGGACCCTTCGGTGTGTTGGGGGCCCATACCACCGAGTCGCGCGAGTTCAGTAAGCACGATGTCAACTTCCTCGAATCGATTGCCGCCGTGCTGGCCGAAAGCATCGCGCTTCGCGATGCCGAAAATGAACTCAGTTCGCTCAACGAGGAACTGGAGCAGCGTGTTGCCGATCGTACAGTGTAACTGCAATCCGCTGTCGATGAACTACGGTCGTTCAGTTATTCGGTTTCGCACGATTTGCGGCAGCCCCTACGTATTGTAAACAGCTACACGCAGCTTTTGGTCGAAGACGCTGGTGATAAGCTTGACGGAGAGCCGCGGCAGTACCTGGATCGCATCCAAAGGGCGGTCAAGAGGCTTAGTTCGGTGATCGACGGCCTGCTCCGGCTTTCGCGGTTGGGACGTGAAGCGCCGAGCCACGAAGTCGTGGATTTGAGCAGACTAGCGCGCAACGTCGTGGCTGAGTTTCACGCCTCTGCCGGGTCTCGCGCAGTGCAGTTCGCCGTAGCGGATGGGCTGGTCGCGCGAGGAGATCCGGAACTTCTCACTCAGTTGCTGCAGAACCTGCTCGGCAACGCGTTCAAATTCACTTCGGTTCGGGAGCAGGCCCATGTGGAGTTCAAGGCCGAGAAGACTAGCACCGGAGAGACAGTCTACGTGGTTCGTGACAACGGGGTCGGTTTCGACATGATACATGCCGACAAGCTTTTTCGTGCTTTCGAACGCTTGCACGATGTGGGTGAATTCGAAGGCACGGGCATCGGCTTGGCTACCGTTGCGAGAATAGTGCAGTTGCACGGTGGCAAGGTCTGGGCCCAGGCCGAGGCCGGCAAGGGCGCCAGCTTCTTCTTTACGCTCGGCACCGGCGTGGTAGGGCGTGCGCCGGTGGTGCCGGACGCCGGCTACGCCGCGGATGAGCCCTGTTCACCAAACTCGCACGCGAGTTCCGAGACCGGCAAGGGGTAGTTATCGGGTAGTTATCGGGTAGTTATCAATCGGCGATTCTTGCCTGGCCCGCGTTGCGTAAGAAGGCGCTGTCTTCCCACCACGCCTGCCATTGCGCAGGACTCGAATCCAGATCCATCCCTGATATCAAACGCAAAGCTTCGGTTGCGCTGGCCGTAACGATGCTGTCGGCGTCTTCGAGGAGTTCGATCAAGCGGACCACGTGGCGTTCGTCCGTAGGGGTGAAACCGTCGGGGCGGCTTCTGTGCAGAACAGCGCCGATGGCAGTGGAGGCTGCCGCCCTTACGGTGGCTTCTTTCGCACGGGAGGCGAGGTTGAGTTGATGAAGCCACTCTTCCCCGCCTTGCGCGGCGATGGTTTTCAGGCAATCGCTTCGCACCGAAGGGTTCGGGTTGCGCAAGCCCGCTGCCAAGTCGGGTTGTGAAGCGCCGGCTACGGTTCCGCAGATCAGGCCGCAGATCACCAAGAGGGGCAGCAAGAACATAAGCGTTCGTATCCGGGCAGAGGTGTTGAAGACTGTAGACATGTTTCCTAGAGCTTTCCTAGAGCGGATATCGATAGCGAGGCTCACGGCAGGCAAAACCTGCATCGAGGACCCGGCCGTCTTTGCACGATGGCCCTTCGTTGGCCCGCCGTTGACCCGTCGTTGGTCCGTCGTTGCTTGCCGGTTCGGATATTCCGCCTGAGTCACCTAACCATCCCACAGAATAAATGTGCTCGAGGCGGTGCGCAATGCCCGGCACGCGTAATGTTTCACGCTGGTTGTTTACGGCCCTTACGCTTTACCCCGCGCTATTCAGAAAAGTTCTATGACGGTTGCCAACTGCTTGCCATCGCGGGGCTTTCGCTGAGCCGCGTTCGCCCCGAGCTGATGCACACCGGACCCACTTGCGCCGAGCTTTCATGAGCATTCAGGTCAAGGGCCGTCGCTCTTTCGGGTTCAGTGCGGGTTCAGCGCGACGGTTGATTTTCGAGCAACGAGTCGAATTCCGTGACTGCGTCGAGGATGGTCTCGACGGCGGCGATCAAGAAGGCTTGGTCTATACGTTCGAAGGTGTCGCTGGCGCGGTGGTAGTCGCGGTGGTCGGCGACCCCGAAGTACACGAAGGGGATCCCTGCTTTGTGGAAGGCTATATGATCGGAGGCGCTGGTCCAGTCGCTTCCCCTGCTGCCGTCCGCGCGGTCATGCCCGTAGCGAAGCCGGATCCTGCTGCGCGCTGCGACCTTCTCCAAGGCCGGCTTCGTGAAGGGATAGTGGTAGGTGCCGGCTGCGAACAGGACATTGTTGGAGCTATGTCCGAGCATGTCCATATTCACGTTGAGCAGCATGCTGTTTCGAGCAACCGGGGGGTCACGCAGAAAGACGCGTGCTCCGCGTTGGCCGATCTCTTCAGCGTCCATGGCTGCGAGAATGAGCGAGTGGCGCAGCGGGTGGGCCGAGAAGTATTGGGCGGCAGCGAGCAGTGCCGCCACTCCGGAGGCGTTGTCGTCGGCACCGTTGTAGATTTCACCCTCCCAGATACCGAGATGGTCGTAGTGGGCAGTGAGCACGATATAGCTCTTGCTATGATCGGTTCCTTTGACATAGCCGAAGACGTTGACGCCTTCGGGGGACCATGGGCGGCCTGGTTTGGCCACGAAACTTTGCCGGTAGCTCCCGTGAAAGGGGCGTATGCGGTAGTGTCTGAATGCTCTTTCTATGTACGCGCGGGCCTTACTTCCGCCATCGGTGCCGACGCCGCGCCCTTCGAAACCGTCGCAGGACAAGCGCTGCAGATCCCCCAATACAGTTGCCGGATCGAAGCGCAACTGGGCATCGCAGGGCGCCGCTACGAGGGCGCACAGTAACGATAAGAACATCAAGCCTGTACGAAAACGGGCCAGTAGACTCTTTCTCCGGTCTTGCCGGGCGCAATACGCCTGGCGCGGTTGTGGGGTGTGCGCAAGCGGCCCCGAGCACCCTTTTCCGGATCGCCGGCGCGGGGTCAGGAGGTCTCGTCAGTTTCTTGCAGTGGGGGCGAAAATGTGTGCGCTTCGGGGTAGCGCACGCTTAGTGTAGTGGAAGCCGAGACCTATTCCTAGCCGGACTGCCGGGCCTCTTCCTCCACAGCTATGGGGAGGAAGAGGCCGCCGATTGACGAGCCGGGAAACAAGTGCTTCCCCCGCAGATATGGAGGAGGCATCCCCGTACCACGACAGCGTGTACACCCCTCGCTCCCCCCGCAGATAAGGGGGGAGGAGATGATCGCGCCTTGGCCGGGGCCGAGATTGCGGGCGATTACGGCTCGCAGCAGAGCTTTCATGAATTATGCAGGTCAAGCGCGGTCTTTTGCCCTGCACGCTTGCGCAATGGCGTTCAATTGATCTGGATTGAGCCGCCGTTGCGCAGTTTCGAACAGATCGCGTTCCTCGAAGCGAATGTGCTGCTCCAGGGTAGAGCCGAAACGTTCCAGTTCCGCAGCCGATCTTTCGCCGGCCGCCACGACACAGTTGCGAAGATTCTCATGCTCGCTGTTGAGCCGTTTTACCAGCGCCGACTCTCCGCAAGCTTCGAGGGCAGGCGCGATGATGGTTTCTTCGATCAAAAAATGCGGTTCGAGTTCGGCCTGGAACTTTGCCTGTACCTCGGCCCACACTTCGATCACTTTATCATCGTCGCCGCCCGTACCCGCTTGCTTGGCCTTGCGCGCCAGCACTAGGCCGTGGTGGTGGTCGACCGACAGCGCACGCAAAGCATCTACGCGTTTCATTCTTGATCAGTACTGAAAGTACGGTGCCGGGTCCATCGCATGGTTGATCCTTGGCAATTGCTCGACCTTCGGGTGCGCGATGGCGGCCGCAGATGGCGTGCTCCAGCGGCGCCAGAGCCAGTTTGCGCCGCGAACTATTGTCCGATCAAGGCTAAGCCACGCCTCCACCATCGATGCCGATGGACTCGAGGTAAAAATCGTAACAAGCGTCCATCGTTTTCGCGTCGCCTCTCTGTTTCATGGCCGCGCGTGGGTGCTGGTTGAGGTAGCCGCTGATCCCGTAGATGTCGTTGAAGCCCCACTCGATTTCACGGCGCAGAGGTACGAACTCCTCCTGTATGACTTTGTAGATCGGACGTACATCGAACTTGGGATTCTTCAGGAAATTGAGCAGCAGTTCCAGGTTGCAGTTGCCTGCTCCGCGGCCGATTCCGTTGATGGTGGCATCGAGCAGGTTGACACCGTCGATGATGGCCTGCTGCGTGTTGGCGAAAGCGAGTTGCTGGTTGTTGTGGCCGTGAAAACCTAGTTCCTTGTCCGGTGCGTGCTTGCGGTATAACTCCAGGTAAGCGGTGATCTGTTCGGAGTAGAAGGCGCCGAAACTGTCAACTAGGTAGAGGTAATCGAGTTCGGCACACTCGTTGGTTTGCTCCAGGGCCTCGACCAAGTCGCTCTTGATCGCTGCGGATACCGCCATGATATTGAGTGTGGTCATGTAGCCCAGGTCTTTGGCGCGCTTGACCAAGTCCAGGCCCTTGTCGATGTCGGGCACGTAGCTGGCCACCCGGACCATATCTACCGGAGATTGATCGGCACTCTCGAGCTTGCCGATATCGACGCGGCCGACGTCGAACATGCAGGCTATGAGCGGACGGTAGTCGCTGTCGTGGGAGTCGACGATCATCTTGATGTCGTCGTCGTCGCAGAAGTTCCATTTCCCCCACTTGTCGCGGGGATAGTCGGAACTGACCGCCAGCTTCTTGCCGATTTCCATGAAATCCACTGCCGAATCGCAGGCTGCGCGGTAGCAGGCTTTCACGAAGTCGTCGGTGAATTGGTAGTTGTGAATCAATCCCCCGTCGCGGATGGTACAGTCCAGAACTTTGATTTCTTCGCGATACATGCGTTGGCTCCCGCTGTTTTGGTTTCAGTGCGCAGTTGGGCCCCAGGACCGTAGCTCCCGGTGGGTGTGATCAAAAGCCGTTGCTACGCCTGAGCTTATGCCCTTCTTGTCGTATCTGGGCCATCGGGTCAACTTGTGGTGGCGTCGCCGGGTGGCCCTGGCCGCCAGCGGGACGGGTCGGCGGACCGGGCCCTGCACGGTGGTGCCGGAGGACAGGGCCTCGAGTAGTTCGGCCAGGCTGGGCGCTTCGAAGGGGCGTCTTCTGGATCCTGGGAAAAGCCTTGGTGAGGGTGTAAGTAAGAGACAGAGGGTGGATCGCCGGGGCTAGCCCTGAGGAACTGCTATCTGGAGAGTCTGGGGGACTGGAGTCCGAAGACGCTCCAACTGTGGCTCTCTGGAGGTGCGGCATCCGAAGATACGGCGCTCGGAATATTAGGCGTGCAAAGACACGCTACTCGAAGCGGAGGTAGAGCCATGAACGATGCGAAGCAGTCCTTTGACGCAATTGTTGTGGGGACCGGCCCCGGCGGTGCCACCGTAGCCAAGGAACTCAGCGCTAAAGGCCGCAAGGTCTTGATGCTGGAGTGGGGGCCCAACACCCCTATCAACGGTACTGCCGCGCAGTTCATAGCGATGGCGGGGATTCCGGGCAAGAGCGCGTTGATTACGGGCAAGATGCTTGCTGTTGTTCGTGGCATTACCACGGGCGGCAGTTCGATGTTTTTCTACGCGACCGCCTACGACCCGCCCTACGAAATGCTCTCCTCTCACGGGCTCGATATCAAGGCTGAGGTCGAAGAGGCCAAAGCCGAGTTACCGATAGCACCTCTTAGCGACGAATTGGTGGGTCCGGCAGCCGTTCGTATCATGAGTAGCGCTCGCGAGCTTGGCTACGAGTGGCACAAGCTCAACAAGTTCGTTTACCAAGACAAGTGCCGAAGCGGTTGCTGGCGCTGCAATTATGGATGTCCTTTTGGGGCCAAATGGTCGGCACGCATGTTCGTGGAAGATGCGGTGGCACTGGGCGCTACTTTGATAAGCGACGCCAAAGTAACTCGCGTGCTGGTCGAGGGTGGCAAGGCGACGGGGGTGGAGTTCAAGTGCCGCGGAGAACTTCGCAGGGCCGAAGTCGGCACCGTGATCGTCGCCGCCGGTGGAATCGGTTCTGCGGTGGTACTGCGGGCCAGCGGGATTCGTGGGGCCGGATACGATTTTTTCTACGATCCGCTAATTACGGTGATGGGCACGGTCTCGGGCCTCAACGGCGGCCGCGAATTTCCGATGGCGGCGGGAATACACATGGAAGAGGAAGGCTACCTGATGACCGACATGACGGTGCCGGCTTTGCTCCACGTGGGATTCCATGCCGAGGTCCTGCGTTTCGATCAACTGGCGTCCCACTCGCGCACTTTGCAAATAATGATCAAGGCCAAGGATTCCTTGTGCGGCCGGATCACCGACGGCGGTGGGGTGCGTAAGGGCCTGCCTGCGCACGACCAAGCCAAACTCATGAAGGGTTACGGACGGGCTCGCGACATCTTGCGTAACGCCGGCGCCAAGAATGTACACAAGAGCTGGTACATTGCTTCGCATCCGGGCGGCACCGTCAAAGTAGGCGACATCCTCGATAGCGATCTGAAAACCGAATACGACAACCTTTACGTTTGCGATTGCTCGGTGATCCCGGAGGCTTGGGGACTGCCGCCCACCTTGACACTGATCGGCTTGGCTAAGCGTTTGGCCAAGCACCTAGCGGCGGAAGATGAGAGCCGTGCGGTTTCGCAGGTCGAACAAAGCCCTACTATTGCTCAGAGCGCCTGATCAGACGCTGGCGTTTGCCGCCGGCGTTCTCTGCGTTTTCTCGTTGCTGTCTTGTGCGCCGTCGCGTCCCCCGGAAAGCGGGGCGGGGGAGTTGCGCGCCTCCTCCGCTGACCGCCACCTCCGGAATCTTCGGCAGTTGACCTTCGAAGGTGATAACGGCGAGGCGTACTTCAGTTTCGACGCAAGCAAACTCATCTTTCAGTCCAGCCGCGGCGATTACGATTGCGACAAGATCTGGATTATGAATATCGACGGTTCGGACAAACGCATGGTCTCTCCGGACCACGGCGCCCACACTTGTGCGTTCTTTTTGCCTGCGGGAGGGAAGTTCTTTCCCGGCGGTGGCATCGTCTTTTCCTCGACTTCCCATTTGCCGGGCGCGTGCCCGGCGGGACGCAAGCCGAGCCCCGGCCATTATGTATGGCCCCTGTATCCCTATGACATCTTCGCGGCCGCCGGCGACGGGAGTTCGCTACGGCGTCTTAGTGACAATCCCGGCTACGATGCCGAGCCGGTGGTGTCGGCGGACGGTAGCCGCATAGTGTTCGGCTCCAAGCGCGAGGGGGATTTCGATATCTATGTGATGAACGCCGACGGTAGCGGCGTCGAGCGTCTTACCGATGCCGAAGGTTACGACGGAGGCCCCTGGTTCTCTCCCGACGGAAGCAAGATCGTGTGGCGAGCTTGGCATCCGCGCAGTGCGGAGGAAAGGCGCAAGTGGCGCGACTGCATGGAAGGCGACTACATCGTACCGTTTCCGCTCGATTTGTGGGTAATGAACTCCGACGGTAGCGCCAAGCGCCGCTTGACCCGTAACGGTGCAACCAATTGGGCGCCATCGTGGCATCCCGACGGCCACCGCATAGTGTTTTCGAGCAATATGGACGACTGGCGCCCCGAGCTCGGCCGCTTCGGGCACAACTTCGAACTCTACATGATTGATGCCGGTGGTGGTGGGCTCGAACGGCTCACTTACAACGACGTTTTTGACAGCTTCCCGATGTTTTCACCCGATGGAAGCAAGTTCGTATTCGCCTCCAACCGCAACCCCGACAAGCCTAGGGCTACCGATATTTTCATCGCCGACTGGGTGGAAGAGGAAGAGTCCCGCCCGTTCGCCGTTCGCCACGAGTTGAAGGCCAAGCTTTTTCCGGCCAGCGGCGAGATTGAAGCCACCGACGTCGTTGACCTCATCTCCGCTGTGTGGGTTCAGGAAGCCAGCCACGATGACGCTGTTGGCCAGGCACGCACGCTACGGGAGTTGCATTTCCGTTTGCACGAAGGACTTAGCGTGCGGGTGAATACTCCGGGGGCTTCTTTGCGGCGGGCGGGCGCTTGGGAGTGCGGTGAGACCGGGCCGGGCCAGTGTTTCGTCCTTACCCTCGAACCCGGAAACGACAGTTTCGGGATTACTTACAAGGGCCGCATCAGCGAGCCGTTTGTTCGTGGCGCGGTTTCGGCGGCCCGCGCTTTTAGCAGCAATCGCGGCATCATAGGCGAGGATGGAGTCTATCTTTCCGGCCAGACAGCTTGGTATCCGCGCTTCTCGGATCTGGAGAAGCTTACTTTCAGTCTCGAGGTGGAACTGCCCCGGGGCATGAGTTCTATAAGCCAAGGCTTGCGTACCCTCAACGTCTCGGACGCGGACAAAGAGGTGGAGCGCTGGCAATGCGACAAGAGCCAGGAAGAGATTTTCCTGATTGCTTCGCGTTTTGTCGAGTACCGCCGCCCGACCGGGGCGGTCGATGCTGCAGTGTTCCTGCGTGAGGAAGACGAGAGCTTGGCCTACAAGTATCTGGACGCGGCCGCTTCCTATATCCCCATGTACGAGAAGTTGCTCGGTGCCTATCCCTACTCGAAGTTCGCGCTGGTCGAGAATTTTTGGGAGACCGGGTACGGCATGCCGTCGTTTGCCTTACTGGGGCCGCGAGTGCTGCGGTTCCCGTTTATCGTGCGTTCTTCTTATCCCCACGAGATCCTGCACAACTGGTGGGGCAACGGCGTGTTTCCCGATCTTGACGGCGGTAATTGGTCGGAAGGGCTGACCGCTTACCTGGCCGACCACATGATCAAAGAGCAGCGCGGTGCGGGCACCGAATATCGTCGCGAAGTGTTACAGAAATACAGCAACTTCGTGCGTGGGGGGCGCGATTTCGCGCTGGCGGATTTCCGCTCGCGTCATAGTTCGTCGACCGAGGCTGTCGGCTACGGCAAGTCGTTGATGTTCTTTCATATGCTCAGGCGTTTGCTCGGGGATGAGGCTTTCGCTGCGGGACTGCGCAACTTCTATGCCCGCCACCGTTTCGAGCGTGCCGGCTTCGACGACCTGCGTACGGCTTTTCAAGAGTTCAGCGACTATCCTCTAGGGGCGGAGTTTTATCAGTGGGTGAGCATTGCGGGTGCGCCGGAGTTGAGGCTGGAGGACGTTACGGTAAGCGGGCCCCGCGGATCCGAGTCCGGCGGCGATTCCGAGGGCCTTGGGGTGCGAGGCAGCGAGGCTTCCGAGGCGTCGCCGCAGCACCCTTACCGCGTATCCGGGCGCATATCGCAGATCCAATCGGGTAGGCGCTATGTCTTGCGAATCCCTTTGGCCGTTACCATGCGGGGCCGCCGTGATGCTTACGAGGAGACCGTTGAAGTCGACGGAGAACAGACCATGTTCTCCCTGGACTTGCCGGCAGCTCCGCTGCGCTTGGATCTCGACCCCCGTTACGATGTGTTCCGGCGTCTGGCGCCGGCCGAACTCGCTCCGGCGTTGTCAGCCACACTTGGCGCTCATGAGGTGTTGGCATTGCTGCCTTCGGCGGCTGGCCCGGAACTGATCGAGGCATGGCGACTGTTTGCCGCAGATCTCGCTGAGTCGATCGAGGGCCGTTTGCAAGTGGTGATGGACGATTCCATGGACGAGGTGCCGGATGATCACTCCGTACTCGTGTTGGGTGCGAACAACCTGTTCTCCGGCTTGGTCGATGACGCTCTGGCGGGCTATCCATACGAATCCACACCCACCGAGTTGCGTCTTGGTGGAGAAACGTTTTCTCGCGATGGTAATTCCCTAGTGCTGGCGGCGCCGCATCCACGCTCGCCGCAAGCTTCACTGCTATTCGTAAGTGCCGCCGGCCCCGCAGCACTCAGGGCTTTGGCACGAAAGCTACCTCACTATCACAAGTACGGTTATCTGCTGTTCGCGGGCGATTCCGCAAACAATGTAGCCAAAGGAAAGTGGCCGTTGCTCGATTCGCCGATGACGGTGATGTTCGCGCAGCCGGAGCGGCCAGATGCTGAGACGGCCACAAAATTGGGCGCTGGGACAGATGCTGGAACGCACGCTGAAGCGGCCACAGAGACGGCCACAACAGAGACAGATGCAGAGACAGATGCAGAGACTGATGCCGACACGGCGGTTGGGATGGGGGGTCAGCTAGCTAGCGAGACGGGTGCCGACCCATCCGCGAAGCGGGGCGCTCCCCTACGCATAGAGACGGGCGCCTTGAAGGACGCTGCTATGGCTACTCGGCGGGCCGCAGCAACGGCCATGGGCGAACTGGCTACGCGCCGTGCCCTGGCATATCCGCGGCCGCTGTTCGACTCTGAGTCGATGATGAAAACGGTGGCTTTTCTTGCGGATCCTTCGCTGGACGGGCGCGGGCTGGCGTCGTCGGGGCTCGACCGTGCCGCCGAGTTCGTTGCGACGGCGTTTCGCGAGGCCGGGTTGCGTCCAGGCGGTGATGGCGGGGAATCATACTTCCAGAGTTGGGATCACCAAGATGACGAGTCGGGAAGTGTTGCGCGGCTGACTAATGTCATCGGTGTCTTGCCGGGCCGCAACCCCCGGTATCGCAGCCAGAGCGTCGTTGTTGGCGCGCACTACGACCACCTCGGCCGCGGCAGAGGGGGCCGAGGGTTGCTGCGCCCGCTCGATCGCCGTGGAGATCTTCACCCCGGAGCCGACGACAATGCCAGCGGGGTAGCGGTGCTCATCGAACTTGCGCACGCGCTGGCGGGCGGGGTGGCACCGGAGCGCGCGATAGTTTTCGTCGCGTTTACGGGTGAAGAGGCTGGCCGCCTCGGATCCAAACACTACGTGGAAACATATTCGGACTACCCTGCGTCCAAGGCCATCGGGATGATAAACTTAGATACGGTCGGCCGCCTCGGCAATGGTGATCTGATCCTGATAGGCGCTTCATCGGCGCGCGAGTGGCAGCATATTTTTCGCGGAGCCGCCTATGTGGCGGGAGTATCCCTGGTCACGGCGTCCGAAGATCTCGATTCGAGCGACCAAGTGAGTTTCAGCGAAGCAGGGGTGCCTTCCGTTAAAGTACTGACCGAGCCGCATCTCGACTACCACCGTCCCGGCGACACCGCCGACAAGATAGACGCTGAGGGAATGGTGAAGGTTGCCTCGGTGGTCAAGGAGTCCGTCTCTTATCTGGCCGAACGGCGGCGCGAACTCAGTAGTGCCGTGGCCCGAGTCGAGGCTGGCGGCGAACAGTTGCGCGGCACAAGAGGCCAGGGCGGGCAAAAGAAAGCGTACCTGGGAACGGTTCCCGACTTCGGTTTCGCAGGTTCCGGTTACCGTCTTTCCGCCGTCGTTCCGGGTTCGCCGGCGGCGCTTGCGGGTTTGGCCACCGGCGACGTAATTACCGCCGTAGACGGTGCACACATAAGTGGCATTCGGGATCTCTCACGCGTTTTGAAGAACCATAGCCCCGGCGATTTCGTTTCGATTGGTTTCGTGCGGGCGGGCGGCGAGCGCGCCGTGCAAGTTCAGCTGCTCGATCGTGAGTGAACTGCCGCTCGGTGGTGAGCTTATGGCAATCCTGTCGTCGATCAGGCGCAGTACTCGCTACGGCTTATGATCTCTTCCTGCGCGACATCGCTCAACTCCGTGAACAAAGCCGAATAGCCGCTGATCCTTACGACTAGATCGCGATATTCTTCAGGATGGGCCTGGGCTTGCCGCAACACTTCCGTACTTATCATGTTGAACTGAACTTGGGCACCCCCTAGCTTGAAGTAGGTCTTTATGAGTGCCGACAAGGTCTCACTTCCTATCCAGCGCGGGTCGAAGCGTAGGTTGAGATTACTACCGTTGGTGGCCAATCGCGTCGGCATTCTCGCAACCGAATTCAGCAGTGCGGTGGGTCCGCTGCGGGCTCTACCGTTGGCCGGTGTGATGCCGTTGCCCAAGATGTCTCCGGCGTGCCTGCCGTCGGCGCCTGCACCTGCGAAAGTGCCCATTGCGACATGAAAGCCCACCGAGAAAACCCCCGGCCAGAACGACCCCCCTCGGTAGTTGTCGTAGCTCGAGACTTTCGCGCAGAAATGCTCGAGGACCTTGGCGGCCATTGCATCGGCTTGCGGGTCGTCGTTGCCATACTTGGGTACTTTGTTGAGCACCCGGGTGCGAAGGTTCTCTGCCGCTTGCCAGTCATCGCGAAGATGTTCGATCAATCCGGCCATGTCGAGACTTTGGTTCTCGAAGACCGCCTCTCGTATTACGGTCAACCCATCGGCGACATTGGCAAAGCCAATGAGTTGGACGCCCGTGGAGTTGTATGTTGCACCACCTCCGGTCAGGTCTATGCCGCTTTCGAGGCATCCGTCGATCATTGCTGAAGCAAACGGAGAGGGCAGCAGCTCGGCGATGGCCCGGTCCAGTGCCCCCATGCCCTTATGGACCTGCCCGAGGAAGTAGGACAATTGTGCATCGTAGGCGTTCCACACTTCTTGGAAACCCTTGAACGTTGCGGCATCTCCAGTTTTCAACCCGGAATCGCAGCCGAAGACGTAGTCCACGCCGTTGCTGAGTGCCAGTTCCAGGCATTTCGCGCCATTTATCTGCACCGCAAAAGTCGATCCGAAGCTCTTGCCTTGGGCGTTGGGTTCCAGGCATCCCACTACTCCGTAGTCACGAGCGTCGGCGAGGCGGTGGCCGGCATCGACTAGCGCCGTCACTATCTCGCTGTCGTTGAAGAGATGTAGGGGGACTGAATCCAGAGCGAGTTCGATCGCGCGGCGGAAAAAATCACCAGGTGTCTCCGGTCCTATGCGGACTCCGAAGTTGGGCTGCACGGTCCGCACGTCGGCAAAGGCTTCCATCCCCAGATAGCTGAGTTCGTTGACACCGTCGCTGCCGTCGGCGGTGATGCCGCCGACCGTCACGTTTTGAGTCGTCTTGCCCTCGGTGCCTTCGCCTGCGGGGATAAAGGCTTCTTCGAGAATGTTCCAGATCTCATTTGTCTTGAGAAAGAGAAGGGATAGTAACTCGCGTGCTTGGCCGGCGTCGATAGCGCCCTTTTCCAGATCCCGCTGGTAGTAGGGAGCGAGAACTTGGTCGATGCGTCCGAGTGAGATCGAGTTACCGCCGGATTCGATCTGGGCGATCAAATGAATGAAGTACACGCATTGGATGGCTTCGCGAAAAGTTGATGCCGGGTGTTCCGGGACCCTGCGGCAGACCGCTGCGATTTGTTGCAGCTCCGCTCGTCTAGCCGGATCGGGTTCGGATGCCGCCAGTTCTTCCGCATGGTCGCCGTAACGGTTGGCAAAGTGTATCGCTGCGGATAGGGAGCGGATCACCGCCTCGTAAAAGACCGCCGTCGCATCGTCGTCACCGCCTAAGCTGTCGAGCCGCGCTCGTGTTTCTTCGATAATGCCTTCGAGCCCGGCCTCTAGGACCCGGCGGTGGTTCATCGTGAAATGTCCGATTCCGTAGGTGATCTCGAGGATCATGGTGAAGACGTACTTGTCCATATCTGCCGCGACGTCGGCCGGGAGCAATTCGTTGAAGCGGTCCTCGACGGTCCGGCCCTGCCAGAAAGGCAAAATATCGTCTCTCAGTTCTCGTACTTCGTCCTCTTCTATCAGGACTTTTTGTAGTGTGCGGTCCACGAAACTATCGGCGTCACCTTCGATCCAACGCGACTTGTTCTCCGGGAAAAATGGCGCCCCCTTGAGCTTCGAGGTCCGGCACCCGACCAGTAGTTCGTCTTCACGGATCACTACGCTCATGTTGTCGAGAACCCGCGCCAAAGCCTTGCTTACGCGGGTTGCGGGAGCTTCGTTCCAGTGCTCCTTCATCGCCTGGGTAAAGTAGCGGGCACGTTCCACGCAAGCTTCGCGCGGTGCGTGGATTATACGTTCCCGCAGCCTATTCGTGCGTTCCAGTGGAGATTTATAATCAGAGCGCAAGTGTGCTGTATTACTCATATTATTGTACCCACTAAGCCGCCTGTCTGCTTGCCGGGCCCGAGGCCCTGCCGGCGCTTCGCTGCGGGCCTTGCCGCTGCCGTGCGCTCGCTTGGAACCGGCGCATGCTTGGCGCTCTTGCGGCGAACTTTCATGAACAGCCGGGCTAGATGAGGCTCAAGCTTGGCAGAAGGGTTCCGCTTTGAAAGGGGGAAAAGCCCGCAAAGCGCATTTTGCAAAATGGGGCTCAAGCTTCGCAGAATGGTTCCGCTTTGAAAGACTTTCGCGGCGGTGAAAACTTGCCTAGGCCCTCGGTGTTGTAGAATCCAGTCATCTTGTAGTGACGCCGGGCCTTGATCGCCTGCTGTTTGCAGATCGCATAGCAGTTGTTACAACTGATGCAGCCGTACCCGTCGGCGATCAAGCGCACTTTCTTCGCACCCTTTTCGCCGGCCAGTTCTAGGGTGGCGGCCGGACACACCATCGTACATAGCTTACAGCCGTCGCAACGCTCGAGGTCGATCTCTACCGGGTAGAAGCGACAAGCCTGAGGGTCGTCCAGGACAGGGAAATCGGCGAACAAGAGTCTCTTCAGCATCGTTATCACGGTTATTCTCTTCTTTAGCCTAGGTTATCCCAGGATCTTCTTTTCGCCGTTTTCGAACCAAGCGATTTCGTGGGTGGCCCTCTCGATCTCACTTTCGGCGGGTTTACCCACGGGGTAGCCGAGGCAAATGGCCTCGGAGACCTCGAAACGCTCGGTTACGCCTAGGCGTTCGCGCCACTGCGGGCTGCGATTGAGCAGTTTAGAAAACCCGATCCAGCAGGTTCCCAATCCGTAACTGTGAGCAGCCATGATGATATTGGTCCCGACTATGCCGATGTCGATCGCAGGAACGCCTATTCCATGATTGTCCATGAGGATCACGATTACGGTCGGCGCCCGGTGGAAAACCATGAAGCGTCCGGCTGCTATTGCACGCGTCGCGGTCAGCGGTATCGGGTGCATCATGTTGGGATCGAGCGAATTGAACAGTCGCGCTGCCGACTTGGTGGCGATACGCTTCAAACTACCCTCGGGATAGGCTGTGTAATCGATTGCGCCGGATAGGCGCCGGCACTCCGATACGCAGTATTCTTCCATGCCGGCGAGCAGCTCCGGTTCGCGGATCACCACGAACTTGTAGGGTTGGCAGTTGCCCTGCGACGGCGCGAAGCGGCCCACCTCGAGCATGCGGTGAACCAAGTGTTCGGGGACCTGTTTCTTCTTGAACTTGCGTATGCTGCGCCGGGTGAGAAAGGCCCGTTCGACGACGTTCCAGTCGGCACCGTCGGCGATTTCCACTATCTCCGCGTCGCGTCCGGCTTCTTCTTCGGGAAGCTCTTGGTCTTCCGGCATTTGTAACTGAGCGCTTTGCTTTGCCATGGCTGCCCCCATTGGAATCTCTTTGCCTATCAAGACCAATTTGCGCAGCCGTGTCCAGTTCCCGGCCGGATTTTTCCGCCGTAGTGTGGAGCCTTACCCTGCACCTTTTCTGAAAGTCCGTCGCAAGAGTCGCAAGTGTTTACCGGGTTAGCCCAAGCGTAGCACTTGGGCCAAGCTCACGGGCGCTTGCGACTCTCGCGGCGAACTTTCATGAATATTGCGGACTGCTATGGACCTACGTCGAGGGCCCGAATGTCGAGGGCCCCGAATAACGATAACGAGGGCCCGAATAACGAGCACAGGCTGAGGTGGTGGCCATCGCTGCTCGTAATGTCGCCTTCATGAAGAATGCCGGTTACTCGGCTTCGATAAACACACGCTTGACTGCCTCGTAGTTGCGCTTGATGGCCCGGTCTAGGCGGGCCGTGCTCGCTACGATGTCGTTTGAACTAAGTCCCGGGCGGAAAGTGACGCTGATATTGACCAGTATGAACTCTGGTCCCATATGCATGGTCAGTACCTCGTTTACTTTCTCGATTTGTTCCTGTCCGGCAGCCAGTCGGCGGATACCGCGCACCACGGGGCGGTTGGCGCTCTCCCCGATCAGCAGGCCTTTGGTTTCATAGGCTAGCCATACGGCTGTCGCCGCCAGCAGGCCGGCGATGATGAGCGAAGCCACGGCGTCGAAAGCCGCGATGCCGGTACTGTGGCTCAAGTAGACCCCGGCAAAGGCCACCAGCAGGCCTGACATCGCGGCTGAATCTTCAAACAGTACCACGAAGATCGAAGGGTCCTTACTTTTGCTTACGGCCTCCAGGTACCCCAGCCTGCCCTTGGTCTTGCGGAATTCGACGAAGGCCAAGGTCCAGGCCGCTCCTTCGAAGGCCAACGCGAGTGTCAGGACCACATAGTTGATCCAGGGATCCTGCATTTCCCCCGGAGACTGCAGGCGATGGACGCCTTCGTAAAACGACACCCCGGCGCCGACCGCGAAAATCAAGATGGCTACCACGAAGCTCCAGAAATAGACTTCCTTGCCGTGGCCGAAAGGAAAGCGCTCGTCGGCGGGCCGGCGTGAGCGGTGCAGGCCGTAGAGCAACAAGACCTGGTTGCCGCTGTCCACCACCGAGTGAATGCCCTCGGACAGCATCGCCGAGCTACCGGTCAGCGTTGCTGCCACGAACTTGGTGGCGGCAATGAGGGTGTTGCCGGCGAGGGCGGCATACAGAACTTTCTTAGAGCCCGAGGCCATGGATTCGGCTATTCACACCGCTGCTATGAGCGGGGTGCCGTCTTTATGCGTCGCCCAACGGACGGTCAAAAGGAATCTCGCGCATCGTGGTCAGGGAGAACACCGCTAGTTCTCCTTCCAGGTTGCTGAATCTCGTCTCCACGAAATTGGTGCGGCCACGCTTCTTCACCAGGCGGCTGGAGATCAAGAACTCGGGCCCGGTCAGGGGCTCGAAATAATCGACACGCATGTTGGTGGTGGCCAGCCACGAGGAAAACTCCCATTGCGAATGCCCTTTGCGTGCCCGCACGGTGAACAGTGCTACCAGGTCCACATAAGTAGGGGTGAAGCCGCCGAAGACCTGCCCGCGAGGGTTCTTTACATGCTCAGGGACGTGGGCGCGGATCTCGAGGCGGCCGTCGCCTTCTTCCAGCACGCTCCACAGGTAGGCTTCTAGGAAATCCCCTGCCGGATGTCCGCGGCCGATCAATTGTCCGGCTTCACGCTGTGTCCAGGCGCGGTGGAAGGGGGCCTGGGCAGTCTCAGTTTTATCGCTCATGGTAGAAAGGCCTGTAGCGCCGCATTGAACCCGTCGGCGGCTTCGATGTTGGAAAGATGCCTTGCCCCGGGCAGCACCACCAACTCGGATCCCGAAATCTTCTCGTGCATGAGCTGCGAGGCGGCCACCGGAGTCCCGGGGTCGTCCTCGCCCACGATTATCAGCGTCGGCGCCTCGATGGCAGGAAGACGCTCGGTGAAGTCGAGGCCGGCAAGGGCATGGCAGCAGCCACAAAATCCCTCCAGCGGGGTTTCGCAAATCATGGTTCGGACCGCACCAACGGTGCTTGCCTCTTTCGCAACAAAGCCGGGAGAGAACCATCGGTCGATGATGCCGTCGGCGCCTGCGGCGAGTCCCTGCACACGGGCGATTTCGATACGTGCTTCCCAGGTGCTTCGCCAAGCCGCCTGGTCTTGTCCCCCGCGTCCACTGGCGGTATCGCACAGTACTAGGTGGTCGATCAACGACGCATGTTCCAGTGCAAGCTGCTGTCCTATCATTCCGCCCATCGACAAGCCCACGAAGTGAGTTTTCTGCTCACCCAACGCTTCGAGCAAGGCCGCCACGTCGTCGGCGAGCATGGGCAGCGAGTAGGGGCCCGGTGGAGCCTCACTACTGCCGTGGCCGCGGGTATCGTAACGCAGGACCTTGAAGCGCGTGCTCAATGTCTCGACCTGCGAATCCCACATTGCGAGATTTGCGCACAGAGAGTGGCTGAGTGTGACCAGCGGAGCGTCATCCGGCCCGTCTATGCGGTAGTGAATATCGATGCCGTTGGCTCTAACGGTCGCGTCCATTCTTGAAATCTCGCTTGTTTGCATCCGTAGGTCAAAAGGAGTGCGGGTACTGCACTAGCGAGGGGCGGGATTATGTTATCGGGCCCTTCCATGGTGATCGAGGAGTCGTCAAGCCGCCGCTTCGTGGTGTCGCGCCTGTTTCCTGGTGGGATATCTGCCTTAACGTAGATAACATACTGCTGTTCTCATGCTGCATCAGCAGTGTAAGGATAAAATACCTAAATATGAGAGCTATCTGTAGTGGATGCCCGTTGACAATCTACCTTCGTGTAGGTAGATTTGCGTCGTTTCGACCCCGACGCCTGTCAGAGTGGAGGTCCTTGATTGCTCATTGACAAGGCAGCTAACGGCTTGTTCAAAGTGTCCGACGAGACCGTCCGTGCGCCCGCACAGGCCGTAGTATTCAGCAACGCGCCGCTTCCCACGCCTCCGGGCGACTTAAGCAAGACAGTGCTGGTGTTTCGCGCAACTGCGCTTTTCTATCTGAGGCTCGCCGAATGCCAGGAGGTGTCCGGCAAGCTCTATTGACAAGCCCGCGGGGGCGGTTTGCACCAGGACCTGCGGATACGAGGAAACAGTATGAGGGGAAAGAACATTTCACGGAGGGGATTTCTCAAGGCTTCGGTGGTTTCGGCGGTCGGGCTTCAGCTTTCGAGACTGTTACCTTGTCCGTTCGGCGTGGATGAAGCGGCGGCCGGTGTAAGCGGCAGTACGGGTGGTCTGGGTGGCGTGGCTTATAGCGGCTGGCAGCAACTGCGTGCTCAGCACTGGACCTGGGACCGCACGGCCAAGGTCACTCACTGCGTCGATTGCTATCCGGGCCAGTGCTCGTGGACGGCGTACGTAAAAGACAATGTCGTCATACGCGAAGAACAGACCGGGCACTATCCGCAACTCAATCCGGACCTTCCCGATATGAATCCTCGCGGTTGCCAAAAAGGCGCATCTTTCGGCGATGCCATGTATGGAAAGGAACGGTTACGCTATCCGCTAATACGCGTAGGTGAGCGCGGCTCGGGCAAATGGAAGCGGATAAGCTGGGACGAAGCGCTTACCAAAGTGGCCGATGCCATAGTCGAGGCACAACAAACCGTTGGGCCGGAGTCGGTAGTGCTCGAGTTGGGACCGGGCAACATCGGCATCTTTCAGATGGAAACCTTCATGCAATTGGGTTTGCTGCAAGGTATGACTTTGTTGGATACGAACGGCCTCATCAACGATTTCAATATCGGCCAATACATCACCTTCGGAAAGTTTCATCAGGCCAGTTCGGTCGACGACTGGTTCAATGCCGAGGTGGTGCTCATCTGGCACAAGAATCCCATCTATACGCGCATTCCCTCCTACCATTTCATTTCGGAGGCCCGCTACAACGGTTCGCAAATCGTCACCATAGCTCCGGACGCCAGCCCTTCGACCATTCACGCTGATTTGTACGTCCCGGTGGATTTCGGTGCGGATGCGGCGCTGGCCTTGAGCATGGCGCAAGTAATGATCGCCGAAGGCTTGGTCGACGAGGACTTCGTCAAGGAACAAACCGACCTTGCGCTGTTGGTGCGCAGCGACAACGAGAAGTTTTTGCGCGCGTCGGACATGGAGAAGGGTGGGGCGGACAATGAGTTCTATTTGCTCGATGCGAACAGCGGTATGCCGGCCAAGGCTCCGCGCGCCTCGCTTGCGCTCGATGGGCTCGAAGCGGTTCTAGACGGAGAAGCGCAGGTCACGCTGGCGGATGGGACCAGGGTTGAAGTGCGCACGGTGTTCTCGCGCCTGCGCGAGGCTTTGAACGCCGGCTATACTCCAGAGCAAGCAAGCAAGGTATGTAAGACGGCACCGAGCCTCATTCGAAAGCTTGCGCGCATGATCGCGACCAAGCGTAGTCTCATCATCCTGGGATGGAACTCGGCCAAGTACTACCACGGTGATCTGATCGAAAGAGCGCAATCGTTGGTTCTGGCGCTGAGCGGGAACTGGGGCAGGCCGGGAACCGGCAGTGCCGGATGGAACCAGAGTGGAGACGCAAAGCACCTCTACATGGCACGCAAGACCCTCGATGAATCCGAACACGATCGCATAGTCGCAGAACACTCCGCCTTCATCGAGCGGCTACGGAAGAAGGATCCTGCGATTAGCGAGGAGATGGGCGCGATCGAGTACGAACGCCTCCTGGGTCCGCTCACGTCCATGGTTCCGCCGATTTTCTACTGGTATCACCATGCCGGCTACGACCAGGTGTGGAACAAGCGTGAATGGGGTGATCCGGCCATGAAGCGCCCCTTCGAAGACTACATGAAGGAGGCCATGGACAAAGACTGGTGGCATGGTGTAGCCGAACCCGCGGCAGGCAAGACTCCGCAGGTGTTGATCGGTATTGCGGGAAGTACTCTGCGCCGCACGCGCGGGGGGCTCAAGCAGCTGTTGACCAACACCTGGCCCAAGCTGAAGACGGTGGTGAGTATAGATCCTCGCATGAGTACTACCTGTATGTACTCGGACCTGGTGCTGCCGCCGGCTTGGTTCTACGAGCGCGAGGATTTCCGCTTCCACTCGCCTTCGGTCACCTATTGTACCTACACCGATCGTGCGGTGGATCCGTTGGGCGATTGTATCACCGAGTGGGAGATCGCACAGCGTTTGTCTCGAACCATCCGTGATCGCGCGGCCTCGCGCGGACACGAGAAATTCCACCGTTCGCGCAAGTTCTCCAAGGAACTCCTGGATCTGCTGCCCGGGCCTCTTCAGGCGTTGTACCGCCTGCTGGGAGACTCGGTCCACGACAGGATAGCCTCGTTAGTGCTTCCAGGCCTTGCCCGCCATGTCGCTGTGAATCGCAGTTACGACGAGGCTCACGAGTTGATGACCAAGGGGCAGTCGATAGACCATAAAGGTTACATGGCCACGTTCACTCGTTGGATTTCCGACCAGTCGCGCCTTGGCCTGTACCCGCAAGACGCCACCTTGGACAAATACAAGAAAGAGGGATTCGTGCGGATGACGGGTCTTGATCCTCTCGATCCCGTTTCGCTCAATACTTCTTGTGACATCGAGCCGGACAAGACCATCGTTGCCATGCAGTGGCACGTACGCGACAAGGTTCCTTACCCCACGATGGTGCATCGCGCGCAGTTCTACATAGATCACGACTGGTTTCTTGAAGCGGGTGAAGCGATGCCGGTTCACAAGGATCATCCCAGGGTGGGCGGCGACCATCCGCTGCGTATGACCAGTGGGCATCTGCGCTGGAGTATTCATTCTATTTGGGTGGTCAACAAACTTATACAGAGGACTCATCGCGGGCGGCCGGGACTTTTCATTAATCCGCGCGACGCCGCCGAACGCGGTATAGCCGACGGCGATCTGGTCGAAGTGTTCAACGACTTCAACGAATTCCAGGTGCACGCCATCACCTCACCGGGAACGCGACCGGGACAGGTGATCATCTATCACGCCTGGGAGCCCTACCAGTTTCCGAAATGGAAAAGCTACGATGCTGCCATCCCAGGGATGATCAAGTACCTGCATCTGGCCGGCGGCTATGGACACCTTCGCTACTGGCGTTGGAATTGGCAGCCGGTGCAGTCCGACCGTGCGATTGCGGTGAATATGAGGAAGGCCGTATGACGAGCGCATAGAAAGCCTGCGGGAACGGCGCTACGAACGGGGCGTGCCGTGGCTCGCCGGTAGCTCGACAGCGCTGTTCTTCTGATTGGGAACCCGACCACTCGGAGTTTGTGCAACCATGCCGAAGCTGAAATTGAGAAAGCCATGGCGGACAAAACGAGGACGGTCGGACTGTTCGGTGCCGTTTCTATCGGTGTCGGAGGCATGGTGGGTGGCGGTATCTTTGCGGTATTGGGCGAGGCGGTCTCGCTTGCCCACGGTGCGACCGCAGTGGCGTTTCTATTCGCAGGAATCGTCGCGCTGCTGACTTCGTATTCCTACGCGAAACTATCGGTGAGGTATCAGAATAGCGGGGGCACGGTGGTCTTCATCGACTCGGCGTTTTCTCATAATCTATTGTCCGGTAGCGTAAACCTGATGCTATGGCTGAGCTATCTTGTGACGATCTCCCTGTATGCGTCCGCTTTTGCTTCGTATGCTCTCACGTTCTTTCCCGGCGCTACCGCGCCGTGGTTGAAGAACGCGTTGATCAGTTTGGCCATTGTGCTTCCCTCCTTGATCAATTTGATCAGTGCGGCGGTCGTCAGTAAGTCGGAGTTTTTCATCGTACTGATCAAAGTGACGCTGCTTGTCGTAATTATCGTATCTGGGATCTCTTATGTGGACGCGGGAAGGTTGTCGCCTGCGCAATGGGAAGATCCGCTTGCTGTGATCGCAGCGGGGATGATTATCTTTGTCGCCTATGAAGGGTTCGAGTTGATCGCCAACTCGGCGGAGGAGATCGAAAATCCGGTATCCAATTTGCCGAAAGCGTTCTACGGCGCGACGGTATTCGTTGTTTTGTTGTACGTACTTATATCGATCGTTACTGTCGGCACGGTCCCGGAATCCGAACTGTTACAGGCCAAAGACTATGCTCTGGCCGTTGCGGCCAAGCCCGCACTTGGACAGGCTGGGTTTACGCTAGTCGCTGTAGCTGCCTTGTTGTCGACGTTTTCTGCGATTAACGCGACGGTTTACGGCAACGCCCGGTTGGGCTATTTCCTTGCGAAAGAAGGCGAGATAATCGGATCGCTCGGAAAGCAGGAAAGGAATATCCCTATTGACGGAGTCGTCGTAACGGCTGCTTGCAGCCTTGTGATTGCAAACTCTATAAACCTGACCGAAATAGCCATTATCGGAAGCGCGGGATTCTTGCTGATCTTCGCCATTGTAAATATTAGTGCCTACAAGCTCCGCGTTTCGATAAGTGCCAGCAGGGCGATAACCCTGACTGCTTCGCTGGCTAGCATTGGAGCGTTGATTACCTTGCTGGTTTACACTTATTCAAGTAACCCGAAAGCCGTGAGTGTTTTCGCGTCGTTCATTGCGATCTCGGTGTTGTTCGAACTGATTTATGGCGTTTATGTCAGAGGGCATCTTTTTCAACGGTCGTATTGAACAGAGTCTGGGACCGGAACTCGGCCGGGCACCCACCTCGATATTGATGGGTGACTTACGCTGGTCGGCGCACCAAGTAGAACCGTGGTTCCGTTTGGCGCCGGCCACTTTCCAGACGTCCACGGTTGGCTGTTTCGGGGGTGTCCGCCGAGGCACTGTACACGCCGTGATGCAGCATACGGGAGGCGGTACTGCGGCCGTTGAGAAGCAGGAGGAAAGAAATGCCGGGACCGATGGAAGGTGTGAAAGTCGTGGAACTGGGTGTGTGGATTGCGGCTCCTGCCGCCGGGGCGGTGCTGGCCGACTGGGGTGCCGATGTCGTCAAGATCGAGCCTCCCGGACTCGGGGACCCCGCGCGATTGTTCAAGAGCATGCTCGGTGCCGATTTGCCGTTCAATCCCGTTTTCGAGAACGACAACCGAAACAAACGTGGCGTGGTGATCGACCTGTCCAAGCCCGAAGGCTGCGAGCTGGGCTTGGAACTCGTCGATTCCGCAGATGTATTCCTTAGCAACGTGCGCATGGCCGGGCTCGAGCGCATGGGCTTCGATCCCGAGGCCTTGCTCGCGCGAAACCCGCGCCTGGTCTACGGGCTGATAAGCGGCTACGGCATAGAGGGGCCCGATGCCGATCGTGCCGCTTACGATATCGGAGCCTACTGGGCGCGTTCGGGAATTGCGGCAGCACTTACGCAGCCCGGTGGATCACCGCCTTTTCAGCGCGGCGGCATGGGTGACCACGGCGCCGGAATGACCCTGGCCGGCGCCGTATCGGCAGCGCTTTACCAAAGAGAGAAGAGCGGCAAAGGCCAACTGGTAAGCACATCCTTGCTTCGCCAAGGTATACACACTTTGAGCTTCGATCTGTCTCTTAGCCTGCGTTTTGGTCTCGACGTCCAGTTGGGTGAGCGCAAGAGCATGTTCAATCCGGTGATAAACAACTACCGCGACTGCGACGGTAAGTGGTTCTGGATCCTCGGGCTGGAAGGCGACCGTCACTGGCCGCCACTGGCGCGTGCAACCGGCCATCCCGAGTGGATCGACGATCCGCGCTTCTGTAGTCTCGCGGCCCGTGGCCGCAATGCGGTGGAGTTGATCGCGATGCTCGACGAGATCTTTGCGACCAAGACGCGCGAGGAGTGGGGGCGAATCTTCGACGCCGAAGAAGACCTCTGGTGGGCTCCGGTGCAGACAGCCTCTGAGCTTCTCTCCGATCCGCAGGCCCATGCGGCCGGTGGATTCGTTGAAGTTCCCGACGGCGCTGCAACCACCATGCTGCCGGCGACGCCGGCGGATTTTGCCGGAACTCCCTGTGCCCAGCGCTTCATGGCGCCGGAGCCAGGCGCGCATACCGGTGAAGTACTCAGTGAACTCGGCAAGAGCGAAGAGGAACTTGCCGCGTTGCGTGCGGCGGGCGTCATTGCTTGATGCGCCGGGTATGGCTTGCGGACGGTTGGAAGCTCGTACCGGAGCCGTAATCGTCCGCAATCCCGGCTCGTTCGCCGCTCGCTAGTCGGAAGCTCTCCACTTTTCGGCCCTTGGCCTAGCCCGCATTATGCATGAAACCTCTGCTGCGAGCCTCAATCGCCCGCAATCTCGGCCCGTGCTCGCGTTTCGGCCCTCGACGTAGTGTCACTACGCCTGCGGGCCTCAACGCTGCGCTTGGGCCGATCTCACGGGCGCTTGCGATTCTCGCGACGAGGTTTCATGCATAATGCGGGCTAGTCACTACGCCTGCGGGCACGATCGCTGCGCTTGTGGCGATCTCACGGGCGCTTGCGACTCTCGCGACGAGGTTTCACGAATAATGCAGCCTAATTACTCAGGTGCCTCTTTCCGTGAAATCCTTGATCTGGGCGGACAGCCAGGCGCACCAAGCCTCCATTCCCTGGCCGGTTTTGGCCGAGACCTCGAATATTTCAATGCGGGGGTTCAGCTTCGACACTCTCTCGCGCAGCGCGTCCATATTAAAGTCGGACAACTCCATGTAGTCGACCTTGTTTATGAGCAAGACGTCGCAAACCGAGAACATCAGCGGATACTTGAGCGGCTTGTCGTCGCCTTCGGGGACGCTCAGTATCATCGCGTTATTGATCGCTCCGGTATCGAACTCGGCCGGGCATACCAAGTTCCCGACGTTCTCTATTATCACCGCGTCGAGCTCGTCTAGCAGCATGCCGTCGAGACCTTTCTCGACCATCGACGCGTCCAGGTGGCAGAAGCCGCCGGTTCTCAGTTGCAGGGCCGCTATGCCTCGTGCGGCCAGCAACTCGGCATCTACTTTCGAATCTATGTCGGCTTCCAGTACGCCGATACGAACTTGATCGCGCAGAGCCTCGATGGTTGCCAAGATAGTCGTGGTCTTGCCCGAACCCGGTGACGACATCAGGTTGAGCAGGAAAGTCCCGCTTCCGGCGAGCTTGGCGCGAAGCCGCCGGGCCACCGCTTCGTTGTCGGCCTGTATGTCTTGCTTTACCTCTATGAGTCTGACCTCGTCGATTAGAGCACCTCCATGTTTTCCACTAGGTATCCGCGTCCGGAAATGAGTTGCGATTCCTCGGACCCGCAGTCCGGGCACTTTGAGTTTCCCAACTCTTCTTTCTTGACCTTGAAAGTGCCGGTGCAAGAGGCGCACTGAAGGATGATCGGCGCTCTCGTAATCGCGAGCCGCGCGCTTTCGGCTTGCGTGCCCTTACTGAGGTAGTCGAAGTAATGCTGTATCCACTCGTCTTCAAGGTCTGAGAGTTCTCCGACACGAAGGTGAATGGTCACTATGCGTTCGACATCGTGCCCCGATGCGTGCTGTAGCACGACCGCGAGAATGCGCTCGGTTACTTGAAGCTCATGCACCGGCCGGCCGATTTTACACTGCCGGTATGAAGTCTTGCGCGCGCGAAACCTGCATGCTGATGGCGTCGGGAGCGCATACCACCGCGCAGAGCCCGCAGCCCATGCACTTCTCGCCATCTACACGGGCGACATCGGCTTCTTCGTCGATGCTCAAAGCGTCGAAGAAGCAGCGTTCAATGCATAATTCGCAACGGTTGCAATCCTCTTCGCAGACCTCGGCACGAAAACGGCTGGGAGCGGCGAACTTGCCGGTGCCGCCGCGTAGGGCGGTCCAGTTTACGCAGCAGTCGTGACAGCAATTGCAGATTACTAGCCCGAGCGATTGCTTGTTCTCCGCGACATGAACGAGTCCGTCGTCTTCGCACTTACGCAACATCTCGATGGCTTCTTCTTTGCTCAGGCTGCGTCCGGTGCCGCGCTCGATAGCGTAGTCGGCCGCCCGGTTCAGTTGTATGCAAACGTCGATGTCTTGCCCACAGGCTCCGTCGATGGCCCGGCACGAACACTTGGTCACGGAGATGTTCCCGGCCTCTGCGATCATGGTGTCGACGTCTTCAAAGGCGAGGACCCGGGCGTCCGGCTCGATGTTCACGTTTACCGGAATTACCCGCAACACCGAATTGGGAAGTATCTGTTCGAACTTGCAGATGAACTCAGTCCATTCGGTATCCATGAATTCTTTCCACAGCTCCATCAGTCCCGGTGCGGGGTCGAGAGCGACCGCGGTCGAGTCGTGAAACTGCAGGGCGTGTCTGACCCGGTAATAACGGGTGCCTTGGGCTTTCTTGGATTTGAAGAGCACTCCTTTCTTGAACAGAGGATCGATCATGGCCTCGACTTCACTACGATCGAGGCCGCTGCGTTCGGCGAGTTCCCCGGCTGAGGCCGGAGGCGACGCGGCCAGCAATAGGGCCGCTTCTTTTTCGTCGGTAAGGGCCTCGAAGATACGCGGTATCAGCTTGGATTCACCGGCGCCGATCTGCTCCGCGAGTTGTTGGTAGATGCTTCTTCCTTCCATGCTAGTACTCCGCGTCAATGCTACGCGCTGCTGCTACGCCGATACTTCGTGCACATGCGGCGCGCTCGCGCTCTGCCGAGACTCTATAACAGCTACGCTCTACACAGCTACGCTCTACACAGCGACGCTCTACACATGCTGTGCATTCCTGCGCCGCTGACACTTCGGGCATATGCTGCGCACTCGTGGGGTGCTCACACTTTGCGCTCTTGCTCCAGCACCCGTCTTGCCCCTGTTTCAGTGCCCCATCTGCTTGCGTGCCCCGTCCACCAGCGTTTTGACGAACAACGACTTTATCTGGTCTACGGCAAGAAGCTGCTTGGCCGGCGGTAGCGCGAGCAGGGCGCCCAGCGCCAAGTTCATGGCACGGCTACTGATGTTCTCGGGGTCGTCGAACAACAGGTGGTGAACAGTGCCGCGTTCCACCGCCGCGCGTATCAAACGGTCCATGTTGTCTTCCGGCGTGAATACCCGCTGTGGGCGCTCCTTCATGTACATCGCCTTGTTCTTGCACGATATGTTGCACACGCCGCAACCCAGGCAAAGCTCTTCGTCGATCTCGGCGGTGGCTTCGGCAAAGGCGGTTGGTTTTATGTCGATGGCCATTACCGGGCAGGCTTTGACGCAACGTGCGCAGGCTTTGCACTTGTCGTCGTAAACGGCCGCGAGATAGTTGCTGGTATGTACTGCGTTGCGAATTCCGTGGGTGGTAATGCCACGCAACTGTCCGCAACAGCATCCGCAACAATGGCAGATATAGCTGACCTCGTTCTTGACGTTGTCGGCGATATGCACCAATTGCTTGTCCCGAGTCATTTCCGCGATTTCCACGGCTTCTTCCATCGAGACTTTCTTCGCGAAACCGCGGCGTATCAACCAGTCCGCGGAACCGTTCATGCTGGTGCAGACTTCCATGGGTTTCTTGCACGGCGATCCGTGATGCATGGCTTTGTGGCGGCAGTAGCACAGACCTACGGCATGCAAGCGGGCCTCTTTGAGGATTTCCGTGGCACGTTCGTAAGGGAGCACTTCGCTGCTGATCTCATCTCCCAGAGTGCTCTCGTGGGCCAGCGTGCGTCCGACTTGAGTGGAGCCGCGTCCGAAAGCGTTTTGGGCGAATGTTGAATCCTTGAACATGTAATGGCTCAAGAGATCGGCGAGTTTCTTGTTTGGCAGCTCTTCGTGCAGGCGCATGAAGGTGAACTCGAAGAAGCCGATAACAGTAGGCGCAAGCATGTAAAAACGCTTGCCATGGCTCTCGAAATCCAGAACCAAGCCTTTCATGGCCATGGTTTCGAGTTTGTCGCGGAGAGAGTCGGCGGGAATTCCGGTGCGCTGGGATATCTTATTGAGCGAGGCTGGGGTCATCGGCATCCGTGCTCCGATTGCAGCTTCCTCCTCGCTGAAGCGAATTCGCAGGATTTCGAACAGTTCCGCAGTCGCCGGA
This sequence comes from Candidatus Binatota bacterium, assembly GCA_024276575.1. Classification (GTDB taxonomy): domain Bacteria; phylum Desulfobacterota; class Binatia; order UBA1149; family CAITLU01; genus JAJRWY01. The sequence goes on along the minus strand of JAJRWY010000167.1, from coordinate 25,197 downwards.
GCACCAACCGGATTCTTGTCGAGCCGTTGTTGTAATTCTTGGTACTGCTTGGTGACCGCCAGATGTCCCATGGAAGCTCCTCGCGTCGATACCCCTCGCCTCGTGGCCGGAGTGTTGACCGCGATAGGTCCTTGTAGGTGCAACTATTCTATACGCAACGGCGCGAGTTGACGCAACGCCCATGGGAAGCCCACCGGAGGCCATGACAAGCTCGACACGAGGGACGGTTGGCTCGACCGGTGCAGGGCCGGAGACCGGCTCGAGCAGCCGGCCGGTAGGCCTAGGGGGTGTGGGCTACATACAGGATCGAGGCTGTCCGCTACGCTCGCTCGAGAGGCCGGCAGGCGGGTATCGTGGAAAGTCATGCAGAAGGTCTTGCGCACTGCGAACTTCTGGATAATAGACACCCTAGGCTGCATTATTCGTGAAACCTCGTGGCGAGAGTCGCAAGCGTCCGTGAGATCCGCCCGTGCTCTCTCTTCAACCCTCGACGTAGTGTCACTACGTCGAGGGGGCTCATCGCCACGCTCGTTTCGAGTTGGCGCCCGCTTGGCGTTCTCGCGACGAACTTTCATGAACAGTCCGGTCTTGGGGACGGGGAGGTTCTTTTGGAAAATCGGGGTTCGGTCGGAAGACGGATCGAGAAGCAAAAGGAGAGCGCAAGCAAGTGGCCCGCTTTCGGCGAGCACGCGGATCTGCAGTTGTTTCGTGTGCGACTGCGTATGATCGTCTGGGTTATAGCCGGTATGACTCTGGTCTTTGCCGGCCTCGCCCGGCTCTTTCGTGGCGCTCCTCCTGAGGGTGTCTATTCGGTTCTTGGTGCCGAACTGTTTTCGGTTTTGCTGCTTGCGGCCGCAACGTATCGCGTACGGAGCCGTCAGGCACTGTCTTGGATAGGTCTGGCCCTTGTGGCTAGCGTTTATCTTGGATGTGTCGGTTCGACCATTTCAGGGGAAGACGTCCATACTGTGGCCGTAGTCTTTTGCGCCGTGTCGGTCGGTACTGCGGCGTTGCTGCCCTGGGGCTGGCGGGCACAGGGAATCTCGGTGCTCTTGGGGGTTCTGGGTTTGCTTTCGGGGCAGTACTTCTTGCTGGGCCGGATCGGCGGGGTCTTCACCCTTGCAGAGGTCGTTGCGCTGCTTACCACCGGGTTCGGCTCGGTGTATGTCGCCGGACGTTTCGAGGTTCAGCGCCGGGAGCGATCGCGCGAGCATGAGGAACTTCAGCGGGCACATGCGGAGCTTCGCGAGGCGAATCACCGGCTGGAGCAAAGGGTGGGGGAGCGTACTTCCGAACTCGAGTCTATGATCAGAGATCTGTCGACGGTCAGCCAGTCGGTTTCCCATGACCTTCGCGCGCCGCTGCGCACGATGGACGGGTTTTCCCAGGTTCTGATGGAGGATTTCGGCAACGAACTGAGTCCTGAGGCCAGGCAGTGGTTGCAGGGGGTGCGCGATGCAAGTCGAAGATTCGACGCCCTGATCGACGATGTGCTGTTGCTGGTGCGTGTTAGCGGCGGCGATTGCAAGAAGGAGGACGTTGACCTCAGCGCCATTGCCGAATCGGCGGCGGCCGAGTGCAGGCGTGCGAGTCCCCATCGTAAAGCGAGATTTCTCATCGAACCAGGTTTGCGCTGCAACGGCGATCCAGGGCTTCTCCAGGTCGCTTTGCAGAAACTGATCGGCAACGCCTGGAAGTACAGTAGTAAGGGCGACAGTTGCCGCATCGAGTTCGGGGCTTTACCCGGCACCAACAGGACGGTCTATTTCGTGCGCGACGATGGCACCGGTTTCGATCCGGCTTATGCTGAGGCGATTTTCGAACCGTTCTCCCGTCTTCACGCGCGTTCGGCTTTCGAGGGAACCGGCATGGGGCTGCCTACCGTACGGCGAATAATGGAGCGCCACGGCGGACGCGTGTGGGCGGAGTCGCATCCCCAACAGGGCTCGACGTTCTTCTTTTCATTGCCGCCACCGGGATTAGAAAGGACCGGACCGCCTGTAGATCAGAACTCTTCCTGAATAGTCCAGGTTGAGATTATACCGTTTGGATCGATCAGCTCTCATTTTGTTCCCGCAACTGTTTGCGCCGTTTCCATAAAGTTACGCGGCTTATGCCCAGTCGTTTCGACGCGCGAGTTACGTTTCCGTTCTCGGCCTCCAAGGCAGCTTCGATCTGCTCTAAAGTGAGTGGTTGCCGCCCGCGTGGGGCCGGCGTAGCGGTGGTCCCTGGCTTGGGTTCCGAGCCTGCGGCAAAGAGCGGCGGTACCGATGGGCCAGCGATCGTATCGTGTTGTTCACGTCCTACGGCTTGGCGAATTCGCGGCGGCAGCAGTCCCACCGTAGGTTCTCTACCGGCCGCCAAAGCAGCCACCAACTCGGCGGCGTTCATCAACTCACGCACGTTCCCCGGCCACGAATAGGCCAGCAGGGTCTCCTCGAGTGCCGGACTAGAGGGCGCGGTGGTGTGCCCTAGCCGCTTGGCGTTGCGCGTAAGGTACATATTCCACAGGGGGAGAATATCAGCGCGGCGCTCTCTCAGTGGTGGAAGGAAAACCGGGATTACGCGAAGCCGGTACATCAAGTCGCTGCGAAAAGTGCCCCGTTCCACCGCGTCTTCGAGCGAAACGTGCGTGGCGCTCAGGACCCTCACATCGCCCGTAATCAACTTGTTGCTGCCTACACGGCGGTAAACGTGGTCTTGGAGGAAACGCAACAGCATTGCTTGCGCTTCCATATCGAGTTCCGCTACTTCGTCGAGTAGCAAGGTGCCGCCATCGGCTTCGGCAATTAGGCCGGCCCGGTCGGCGATCGCGCCCGTGAATGAACCGCGGACATGTCCGAACAGTTCGGCGCGCAGGAGTTCGGGGGAAAGGGTCGCGCAGTTTATCGCGATGAAGGGACCCCGCCGGCGTGCGCTCATCTTGTGGACTGCCCGGGCCACGAGTTCTTTGCCGGTGCCGGTTTCACCCTGTACGAAAACACTACTGTCCGAGGCTGCGATTCGCTCGAGTGCGCCGATGACTCCGATCAAGTGGTCGTCGTTGGTCAAGATCCCGTGCTCGCGCTGCGCGAGCGTTCTAAGTCTCTCCCGTTCCTCCGCCGACAGCTGTAGCGAAAGACCCCGGTCGACGTTGATGCCCTCTTCCTTCGTCCTTTCGGATGTCCCGCCGTTGTCCGCCAAGCGCCGGTAGGCGTTTATGAGTTCTTCACTTTTCTCCAGCAGGTTTTGTTTGAGCGACTCGGTCTGTTCCTCCATCTGTTGCAGTCGTAGTCTTGCGGAGTCGTGGATGCGCTTACGTTCCAAACATACTGAGCAGCGTGCGCGCAGTACCTCCATCACAATGGGCTTGGTTATGTAGTCTTCGGCACCGCTGCCGAGACAGCGGGTAATGCTTTGAGTATCGTCTAGAGCAGAAACCACGATGACCGGGATGTCGGCGGAGTCCGGGTCCGACTTCAAGCGCGTCAAGGTTTCGTGACCGTCCATCTGCGGCATCAGCAGATCGAGGAGAATGAGATCGGGATGGGATTCGGCGGCAGCGGTGAGCGCCTCCATTCCGCTGGACGCGCTCAAGCTTTCATGGCCGAAGGCAGCTACATACTCGCGTAGTAGTAATCGGGAATCGGCATTGTCATCGACAACGAGAATTTTTGCCCGTTTCAAAGCTTCAACCTGCACCAGCAACGAAAGGCCGCAGCGGCGGTTAGCGATGTCCAACGGCCGGTGTTGGCTCAACCCTGCCCCTAGTCCTACACGTTCGCGTGCGCCCGGAGCCAGAGTTTCGGCAAGAACCGCGATCTTGCGCCGGGGACTCCCGAGAAGTGAACTCCGGCCGGCAGGCCTATGCGGTTACCGGCAACGCTTTTATGAGCGGTATGGTCAGGATTCCCCTTGAACTTGCCGCCCTTCATTGTTTACGCTCCTTGTTAACCATTGATAACGCCACGAGACAAGTTAACCGCAGGGTGAGAAAATCTTTTGGGGCTGGCCAGCCGCCTACTATGGCGGTCCTCGGCGCGTCTTTCGTGCGTTGCCATCACGTTCTCGTAAGCAATTGAAAGAAAGAGGTATTTCTATTGAGTTCGGCGGTCTGGGCACCACTGCCGAGCTGGCCAGACGGCTCGCGGCGACGGAACATGGCGGTCGTCTATAGGCGTGTGTGGCCCTACATGCGTTGCCGGACGTTAACCGTAGCCTGCTGCCGGCTTTCGCCGAGGAAGGTTCCCGCGGGCGAAACGCTTTGAAAATCAACAATTTGCACCTACCGCGGCCCTCTGGCGCGGTTCTTGCGTGGGACCGGGTGTATGAAAACCGTGAAGAGAAGCGAGTTGTCTACAGCCCAACCTTCCTCCCCGACTAGGAAGGGTAGCGGCTCGCTTTTCCGAGGGGGAGGGACAGCCATGGCTGACAGACGGAAGTCAGGAAAACACTTGGGGAGCGAGCGTGGATTCGCCATCGTTGAGTTCGGACTGATACTACCGCTGCTCTTGTTGCTGCTAGCTGCGGTGGCCGATTTCGGGGTTGCGTTTCAGATGAAGCAAGTTCTCTCCTCGGCCGCACACGAGGGCGCTCGCATTGGAGCCGTCCCCACGTGCCTCCAAGGCTGTCCCCGCCCCTCAGCCTCGCAGATCTCCGCCGAGGCGACTCGCTATCTTGCCAATGCCGGAGTCGCCGCCGACCAAGCTATTGTCAATGTTGTCGGGGCGGGCGGAGCCAAAGGCGAACTCCTTACCGTCGAAGTACTCTACCCTTCACAGTTCCTGTTTCTCTCTTCGGTTCTCAGGATGATGAGCGATACCGGTCCGGGTGGTGTGTTCGACGTCGGAAGCGTTGGCGCCCGGGTCGTCGCGGAACTTCAATGAGCGTTGAGTAGTCGCAAGGTGGGCCGGTGGAACTCCAGAGCAAAGGCAGTAAAGCCACTTCGGCAACGCAGGCTGGGCAACGCGGGCTGAAAGGGGGCGGAAGATGATAGCCAGACAACAAGCCGAGACTCGAAAACAGAAAGGGGCGATGGCCGTACTCGCGGGCTTCGCGGTCGTCGGCATGCTCGCTTTTGCGGCGGTTGTAGCCGATGTCGGCTACATGATGGTCACCAAGACCGAACTGCAGAATGTTGCCGATGTATCGGCGGATTCCGCGATACTGGAGCTGTCACGGATCTACGACGGACTGGGTAAGACCAATCCCGACACTTATACGCTCACCGCGACCGATAAAGCTCGAGTGCTGGATGCGATCAACCGTATCGCCAACCAGAATACGGTGGCCGGTATGCCGGTCGACGTCATTCCGGACGACATCATCTACGGGCGTTGGGAGTATGCCAACGGTGGAATGAGCAATAACATCATTTTTACTCAAACCGAGACCGGCCCGACGGCGATCTCCGTGCGTGCGCGGCGCGACGAGAGCGCCAACGGAGTTGTGGACACCCTCATGTCGAGTTTCTTGGGCGTCAACGATTTTCGTGCGACTGCCGAGGCGTCGGCTGCGTTGACGCCTCTGTCTGTACTTCCCGAAGGGCGAATCGAACTCCCCGTGGGCATTTCGGAGTCTTGGTTCCAGACCCGCCGGGACAGCGGACTTCCGCCCTGCGGTGAGCAAGCGGATCTGCAATTCTATCCGATAGACGACTGGAGCGGATGCGTGGGGTGGCAGGCTTTCGATACTTGGCCGGCGGACGCTGCAGGGCTCGAATCCATAGTTCGGGGGATAGCAGACGGAACTTATCTGAGTCCCGAAGTGCGCGTAGGTGAAACCGAACTCGAATTTCTCGACCTGAGTGCCTATGACGAAGTCGATGAGTGTTGTGAGCACGACGACGCCGGCGATGAGGGAGATTCGGGGGGCGACAGCGACGGCGGTGATCATGGCGACAGCGATGGTGGTCATCATGGCGACAGTGACGGCAGTGATCATGGCGACAGCGACGGTGGTCATCATGGCTACAGTCACAGCGGTCATCATGGCGATAGCGATTCCGGCGATGACGGGGACAGCGATTCTGACGCTGGTGGCGGAGAGAAAGTAAGGGTCTGCCACATTCCACCGGGCAACCCCGGGAACCAGAACGTTATTTCAGTGGACGCCTCGGCAGTGCAGGCTCACGTCGACAATCATGGCGACTACCTTGGAGACTGTGAGTGCCAGGAGCACAGCAGCCGAACCGTGCTGCGTGCTATTCGTGATCTATACGAGCAACGCAAGGACGAAGACGGTGAGTGGCGCGTGCAGGTACCGGTGTATCGTAGCAACGACTGCTCCGTGCCGGAAGGTCAACAACTGGTGGTTGGTATAGCGACGCTGCTGGTGACCAACGTCGAGTTGCCGGTGGTTTGCTGTGACGATGATGAAGAGGGCGGTGAGGATGGCGGGGGTTGTTGCGACCATGATTCCGAAGGCGGATGTGACCACCACGGCGATTCCGAAGGTGACAGTGATAGCGGCGATGACGGCGACTCGGACGATGATAGGGCCGATTCCAAAGCGAACTCCCACCACGGCGGTGACGATGATGACGACGACGACTCGGAGGGGGACAGCGGCGGTGATTCCGACGATGACGGCGATTCGGAAGGAGACAGCGACAGCGATTCCGGTGACGAGGGTGATTCGAGTGAATCCAGCGAGCAGGAAGCCGTGTGCGAACCGTCGGAGGGAAGTATCGAGGCTAAAGTCGCTTGCTGTGTATTGCAGTACGGAGAGGGCGGCGGACCGGATTTCGGGACCAGGCTGGCCTTTCCACTGACGGTGGAGTGATTGGCTTTTCGGATCTGAAGGGGAGGAATCCGAAGAGGAGGAGGCGTCCTGGTTCCGAGCCGGCTGGTCGATGGATTAATCGACGGTCTCGGAATGGCGGAAGGGCGCCTCTTGTTTTTTTCGCGGCTTCAGATTTCACGTCCTTGGCGCTCGCAAAGACAGGTGATAGTTTCTGTGCCACTGCCTGCCGGGCGATGTCGGGCGAGCGAGGAGGCAATGGGCGACAGACTCAAACTTGCGGCGCTCGCGCCGGCTATGCTGCTGGTGCTGGTAGCGAGCGTCGCCTGGACTTTGAAGAGTCTGTATGATGCCGCTTTCGCGCAGCAGGAACGGCGGCTCGTCGAGAGCGTTGCTACGCAAGCGGGCCTGATCGAATCCATAACCCGCCTTTTGAGGCAACAGGACCGGGCCGTGAGCGACTCGGAACTGCTCGTGCGATTGCGCACCTTGCTGCTGGAGAGCGCTCCGCCCTACGAAAACAGCGCTCTCATGGATTTAGTGTTGTTGCGGCGGCAGGATTCTTCCGTAGAGATATTGTTGCCTCGCGAAACCGCTAAGGCTTCAGCCCCGCTTTTCATCGATGCCTCCGCACCTTGTGTCGAGGCGGCTGGCCTCGCCCTTTCCGGACACCGTGGTACGACCATTGGTAGGGACTGGCGCGGGGTCCCGGTGCTTGCCGTATACCGGCCGCTTTCGCAGTTGGGGTTGGGTGTTGTTGGAAAGATACCCTTGGTGGAAATGCGTGCGCCATATCTGCGGGCGGGTGCGGCAGCCGCGCTGTTTGGAACGGTGCTTGCAGCTTTGTGGCTGGTCGTGTTCAGAAACGTCGGTATGGATTATCTCCTTCGCCACCAAGACATCGAGAATAAATACAAAGTACTCTTTGACACTTCGGTTGAGGGGGTTGCGGTATTATCCGAGGGGGTGTTCGAGGACTGCAATCAGAAGCTGTGCGAGCTTTGGGGCTGTAAACTCGATGATATCGTCGGAGCCTCGGTACTCGACTTTTCTCCCGGCCAGCAGGTGCGTGGAGAAGACTCCGCTACGCTTTGGGAGGAGTTGAGTGGTGCCGCTGCCGAGGCGCCACGTTTTCGCTGGCGCTTTCGGAGGAAGGACGGTTCGTTGTTCGATGCCAGGGTTTCTCTGCGTTCTCTGGAACTACGGGGAAAGGCCACGATCATAGTTTCCATTCGTGATATAAGCTCTCAGTTGCTGCGTGAGGATTGGGTGGAGCAGTTGTCTCGTGCGGTGGAGCATAGTCCGGCCTCGGTAGTGATTACCGACACTGCGGGTAACATCGAGTACGTCAATCCCGAGTTCGAGAAGATCACCGGCTATACTAGAGGGGAAGTGCTCGGCCGAAATCCGCGCTTTCTCAAGTCCGGCCTGACCGATCCCAAAGTTTACTCCGATTTATGGGCCGCACTGACTTCCGGGAGGGAGTGGCACGGCGAATTCTTGAACAGAAAGAAGAATGGAGAACTCTACTGGGAGTCGGCTTCGTTGTCTCCGGTTTTCGATCACGACGGGAATATCTCCCACTTCGTTGGCGTGAATATCGATATAAGCGAGCGCAAGGAGCAGGAGAGGCAGCTTCTTCGCCGAGCGCATCAACAAGCCGCAGTTGCGGAACTCGGCCAGTTCGCCTTGAGCGGGGCTGAACCCGGCGAGTTGATATCCATGGTGGTTGCTGAGGCAGCCACCGGTTTGGAGGTCCCGTTTGCCGAGTTCTGGGAGCGTGTGTCCGAACGGGACGGGAATGGGGGTGGTGGTTCGCTCGGACATTTGATCTTGCGTGGAGCGTGGGGCTGGGACTCCGCTTCGGTGGGCCGTGACACTATCGAGGGCGGACGGGGGTCACAGGCGGGTTTCGCTCTGCTCGGCGGTAGCGCCGTCGTTGTGGATGATCTGGCCTCCGAACATCGCTTCCGGCCTTCACCGCTACTGCTGGAGCGCGGGATAGTAAGCGGTGTAAACGTGGTCGTTCATGGCAAGGACGAAGCCTTGGGGGTGCTTTCCGCCCACAGCAGTACGAAGCAGATGTTCGATTCGCAAGACGTGTCGTTCCTTGAAGCGTTGGCCGCGGTTCTGGCCTCGGCGATAGCACGCAAGCGCGCGGAGACGCAACTCGCCGAGTTGAACACGGGGCTCGAAGCTCGCATCGAGGAGAGAACCCAGGAGTTGCAAACGGCGATCAAAGAGTTGGATTCTTTCACCTCCGCCGTTTCCCACGATTTGCGGCAGCCGTTGCATAATGTGAACGGTTTCATCTCGCTGCTGGCGCACGATCTACGTGGGCAACTCGATGGCAGAAGCGTGGACTACATGGCGCGAGCCCAGGCCGGTATCGCCCAGATGAACCAGATGATTACCGATCTGTTGCAGCTATCGCGTGTCGGTAAGGCGGATTTACATCGCAGGCCCGTGGATCTCGGTGCCTTGGCCGAAGAGATCGCGGATGAACTCAGGGAGAAAGATCCAGGTCGCGACGTCGGGTTCTCTATCGCTTCCGGCCTTGAAACCGACGGCGACGAGGGCTTGCTCAGAGTATTGTTGCAGAACCTGATTGGTAACGCGTGGAAGTTCAGCAGCAAGTGCGACAAGGCTTGTATCGAGGTGGGTATGGAGCGGGCGGAAGCCGGCGCGACAGTATACTTCGTCAGCGACAACGGCAGCGGCTTCTCGATGAACTATGCCGATAAGCTTTTCAAGCCTTTTCAACGTTTGCATTCGGCCGAAGAGTTCGAGGGTAGCGGCGTAGGCTTGGCGACTGCCGCTCGCGTTGTTGCTCGCCACGGTGGCCGGATCTGGTGTGATGCAGAACCGGGCGAGGGCGCAACATTTTTCTTCACCCTGGGCCCGTAGCGTAGGAGTCTGCTACGCGGACTTCTAGCCGCTTCTGCCTCCTTCTTCCTTTCCACCGGGCGCTCGAGAAAATCCAACTTTTTCCTGGCTTGCGCTTGCCTGCGTGTTAAAACTCAGATAAACACGATCGCAGTTATCGCGATCTAGCAGCCCGTAGGTCTTTCTACGGTTTGCCGGTACTTCCCGTCGAACGGGTGAGCGGACTTCGGGACGGCGTCGGCTAGTAAACAAGAGGAGAGAAGTAGAGATGTCCGAACAACAGCGAGAGATGTTCTGTGACCAGTGTGAACAGACTTTCAGAGGTAGCGCTTGCGTAGACAGGGGCGTGTGCGGCAAGGATGCCGACGTCGAATCTTTACAGAAGATTCTTCTCTATGGACTCAAGGGTATGGCGGCTTACAAGGCGCATGCTCGCCGTCTCGGCAAGACCGATCCCGAAGTTGAGGCTTTTATCGAAGAGGCGCTGTTTGCGACCATGACCAATGTCAACTTCGACATGGAGAGCTTACTCTCGATGGTGCTCGAATGCGGCCGCATGAATCTCAAAACCATGCAACTGCTCAACGACGGCCATGTCGAAGTGATGGGGACACCGGGTCCCGCCGACGTCAGCGAAGGTATTCAAGAGGGTCCGGGAATCCTGATTACCGGGCATGATTTAGTCGACCTGAAAAACCTGCTGGAGCAAACTCGCGACAAGGGGATCAAGATATACACTCACGGCGAGATGCTCCCGGGCCACATGTACGAGGGCCTGCGAGCCTATCCACACTTGGCCGGCCATTTCGGCGGTGCGTGGCAGGAGCAACGGCGGGATTGCGAGGACTTCGGAGGCCCGATCGTAGCAACCACCAATTGCGTACTGATTCCGAATGAGAACAACACCTACTTAGACCGCTTGTTTACCATGCGGCAGACCGCGGTGCCGGGGGCGACTCGTCTCGATACCGACGATTTTTCGGCGGTAATCGAGCGGGCTTTGGAGATCGGCGATCTCAGCCCCACCGAGATCAAGACCAGTACCGTCGGTTTTCATCACTCGGTGATCCTCGGTCTTGCCGACAAGGTGGTTGCTGCCGTCAAATCCGGCGACATCAAGCATTTCTTCTTAGTGGGCGGGTGCGACGGTGCGGAAGTCGGTCGCAATTACTTTTCCGACTTCGCCCAATCGGCCCCTGAGGAGTCGCTGATCCTGACCCTGGGTTGCGGTAAGTTCCGGATTCGCGATCACGACTACGGTACGGTTGCCGGGCTTCCGAGGTTGCTCGACATGGGGCAGTGCAACGACGCCTACGGCGCCATTCAAGTAGCGCTTGCCCTGGCCGAAGCTTTCGAATGCGAAGTCAACGACTTACCGCTGACCCTGGTGGTGTCGTGGTTCGAACAGAAAGCAGTTGCGGTGCTGCTGACGCTGCTGCACTTGGGGATAAAGGGCGTACGCTTGGGTCCGAATCTTCCCGCGTTCGTGACTCCCAACGTGCTGGCGGTCTTACAGGAGAAGTTCGATCTTCAGCCCATCGGCAGCGACGGCGGCGCCGATGTGCGCGCCATCATGGCGGCCTAGCGAGCCGGCCTAGCGAGCCTGGGAAGAACTTTGCTTAGCTGCTTCACAGTCGAAGCTTCCGGCCCTTTTGTGCCCGGGAGCTTCGGCCGTGGCCGCACCCGGTGTTATTGTTGATGCTGTGGGTTCTTTTCCGCAGTTAGTCGTGGGAAAGTAACCTTGGCGTGTAGTTGTAATGCCCGGCGTACCTGTGTTCCCGGTTTCTACGCCGAGAAGTTTCGGGAGTTGCGCGAGTAGCTTGTGCTGCTTGTTGGTATCGTGGGATCGTTGACGGGGATGCTTACTGAAACGTCAAAGACAGCTTTGCAGGCTTTGTTGTTCGTTGCCCGGTCGCAGTCTGAGCATCCTTGTTCCCCGGCCACCATTGCAGAGAACCTCGGTGCTTCTGCGAGTTACATGGCCAAGATCAACACCTTGTTGGTAAAGGCCGATATCCTGAAGACCTTTCGCGGTGTTCACGGGGGCGTCAAACTGAGCCGGCCGCTTGAAGCGGTCACGCTGCTGGAAATCGTCGAGGCTTGCCAGGGTAAGGTCCTTGGCGACTACTGTGCGGAGCACCCACGCCTTGACGAAGTGTGTGCTTACCACAAAGCTATGTCACAACTGCAGAGCGCCATCGTGGAAACGCTAGAGAGCTGGACATTGGCCGACTTGGTCGCCAAGCCCGGCCCCACGGCCGCGGCTATCTCGGACTGCCGCATGCGTTGTGCCGGTGGCTGAGCATTGCAGGAGAAACACATGAAAATCGCCGTACCTTTGCCGAACCCGGAGGATCTACCCGCCGAAGTACGTGAGCGTTTGTCGGCGCTTCCACCGCTGAACGTGTTTCGTATGGCGGCCAATGCGCCGGCGAATTTTCTGCCTTTCCTCGAATTCGCATCGTCGATTCTCTTTGCTACCGGCCTCGACCCGCGCGAGCGTGAAATAGCCATTCTTCGCGTCGCCCATAGCACCGGGTCCGTGTATGAATGGACGCAGCATCGTATACTTGCCAAGAACGAGGGCCTGAGCGACGCGGAGATCGAGATCATCGATGGTGACGGCGAAGTCAGTGGGCTGGACGATACCGGCAACCTACTTTGCCGGGTGGCGGACGAGATCAGCCGTGACGTCAAGTTGAGCGATGAGGCGCTTGCATCGATTCTCGACCACTATGGCACTCGCACTGCTACCGAACTCATCTTCGTGTGCAGTTACTTCAACATGTTGAGCCGCTTCCTGGAATCGACCCGCGTGGAACTCGAAGAAAGCGAAGTGTTGGCCGGCGGCTGAGCAGGGAGGCCCCTGGCCGGGGGTCTGGCAGCGGCTGAGCGAGAAAGGCCCGGGCTGTTCGCCGGTGGCGAGTTCAGGCACCGAACGGCTGCAGGCGTTGCTGCCACTGCCCCCCGGCGATGAGATCGTTCCATTCGTCCGCCAAACGCCGGCTCTTGGCGACCACGTTTCGCCATATGCGAATACGCTCGGTTGTATCCATCTCCTGGAAATCCTTGCGATCGGGCACCTTTGCCCGTGGCAACGACGCTACGAACTCGTCTGTAGGCGCGATCATCACTACGTTGTCGAGCCGTTGCGTGGCCGCTTTGCGCCAGGGTAGGCCCTTGTCGAGCCAGCCTGGGATGATGCGATCGAAAAAGTGAGGAAAAAGGATCAGGCCCTCTGGGGCTTCGAACGAGAAATCGAAATGATAGTCGATTACGCCACCGTCGCGGTAGCTACCGGGGAGTGCTCCCGGGATATCACGCACGCTTTGCATGAGCAGCGGGATCGAGCCGCTGGCCATTAGCGCTTCCGCAACAGAGGCCGGGGTGAGCCGGAAGTCGATGGTAGCGAAGTCCCGGAAAACGAACGAGGCGCCATGCGAGCTAAACACTGCTCTTTGAAAAAAGCCTGCCAACAGCGAACGGTTCAAAGCATTGCAGACAGCAGCGGCACCTAGACCCAACGAAAGCGGCAATCGATGGTCGCCTGCGGTTGCCTTGCGGCTACGCACGGTCACGATATTGCTCCGTAGAGTATCGTTGGCGAGTATTTCGTGAGCGCCGCTATCGCGTAGAACGATGTCGAGTATGCGCCTGCTCTCGGCGCTGACTTCCGCCGCTGTCGGTGCCGTTTCATAGCTCTGTTCGATGTAGGCCTGCTCGAATCGCTCGATCGCGGCAAGGGGGTTTCGTTGAGCAAAACATGCATGGCGAAAGCTCCCGATCGAAGCCCCGAGCATATGTAGCGTTGTGCTGCGTTGAGAGAGAAACGTTTCGCACAGCACCCGGTCGATGTGGCTCAACACCAGCCACTTGGGCCCGCCCGATGCTCCGACGAGGCAAGAGAAATCGTCACGGTTGAAGCCTCGTTCGAACAGTACGCGTTGAGCGGAGGCGCCGGCTCTTATTAACAAAGCATGTTTCAATGTGCTCAGAGATCGGGAATGGGCATCTCTAGGTTGGCTCTGTTGATGCCACCGTCGATAGGAAGCACGCGTCCGGTTACGTAAGAGGAAGCGTCGGAGGCGAAGTAAACAGCGCCGGCAGCGATGTCTTCTACGGTCCCGATTCGTCGCAGGGGGGTGCGGTTTATCATTTCTTGCTCTATCGCCTCGTTGCCGAGTACCGCATTCAAGGCCGAGGTCTCAGTTGCCCCGGGAGCGATGCAGTTCACGCGGATCTTCGGAGCGAGATCGGCCGCCAAGTTCTTGGTCAGATGAATCAAGGCGGCTTTGGCGGTGCCGTAAGCGCAGAACCCGCGGTCGCCGAAACGTCCGATGGCCGACGCGATGTTGATTACCGATCCCGAGGCACGGGCGAGCATGTGGGGAACGGCTAGCTGTGTAAGGTTGAAGGCCGTGGTTACGTTCCAGCGCAAAGCTTCATCGAAACTGTCTTCTTCGGTGGCGAGAAAAGGCCCGGGCATACTACCGCCGGCGTTGTTGACCACGATGTCGATGCGTCCGAACTCATCCATGGCACGTTCCACCAACTTGGCCATGCCTGCGCGGCTGCTGAGGTCACCGGCTACCGCCGCTGCCCGGCGGCCGCTCTGGGCGACGTAGGCCGCTACTTGATCGAGTTGTTCCTGGGTTCTTGCCCCGATTACGAGATCGGCGCCGACTTCGGCAAAGGCTTTGGCGATACCCGCGCCGATGCCGCGCCCGGCAGCGGTTACGATTGCGACTCGGCCGGTCAATAAAAAACTATCGAGGATCACACTGGGCCTCCTGAAACTTGGGCTGGCGTAGCAGTCAGCCTCGGAAAACGGATACGATCAACGGCCAGCGTAGCAGCCAGCCTCGGAAAACGGATACGATCAACAAACACTATCGGCCGGTTCGCGCAAGTGGCAGTGGTGTGTGAAGCGGCATTCGTGTCAGCGGCGAGCCGTTGCTACCGCCACGCTGGCGCCATCGTTGCTCGTGTAATCGACGTTTGCATGGCCGGTTTCCGTGGTGGTCGAGTCGCCGGTTATGTAGTTGCCGCTTATCGGCTCCGGCCCCTCTGCGCAAAAATTCACCGCTCCGGTTACTCCAGCGCGAGTCGGAGGCGATTTGCGTCGTGAATTATTGTCCGACCAAGGTTGCTAGCCCTGCGCGCGCTACGTACGCATGATCGATGCTTGTGCGGTGGGAGAATCGTCCGCGATTCTCTCCTGCACCGGTGCTTGTCTCCCTCGAATGAAACTGCGCCGTGTGCGATCATCTGCGGAGTCTGGACGACGGAATTATCTAGCCCGAGTTGGGGGAGGTGCATGCAAGAACGCGAGTGGAACGAGACGGTAGATTTCCTGGTGGTGGGATCCGGCGCTGCCGGTATGACCGCGGCTTTGACAGCCCATGATCATGGCTTGCGTACGCTGCTCATCGAGAAGAGCCGTTTCTACGGTGGCTCAACCGCACTGTCGGGCGGTGCGGTGTGGATCCCCGGAAATCATTT
This sequence comes from Candidatus Binatota bacterium, assembly GCA_024276575.1. Lineage (GTDB taxonomy): Bacteria > Desulfobacterota > Binatia > UBA1149 > CAITLU01 > JAJRWY01. Next base: position 10,089 of record JAJRWY010000167.1, on the reverse strand, counting down.
TATGCCCTCTCTCGGTATCGTGGACTCGCAAGCAGAGGTGTTCGAGTACCTGCGCGGTCTTACCGCGGGAAGCTCGTCTTGTGAACGAATTCGCGCTTATATCGAGAGAGCACCGGAGATGTTGCGCTATCTCGAGCAGCGATCCGAAGTGCTGTTTGTCCCGGTCCCCGATTATCCCGACTACTATCCCGAACGTTCCGGCGGGCGTTGCGGTGGCCGTACCCTGGAACCTTTGGTCTTCGACGGCTTGCGTCTAGGGGGGCATCTCGCCGCGTTGCGCAGCGAACCGCGCGATAGCTTCTTGATGGTCTTGATGAATATCAAGATCAGTGAAGTTCACTATATCATAACCGCGGGCTGGCAGATGATGGGCTTCCTCGGAGTTCTTGCGGCCCGCTATTTTTTTAACTTGCGGGCTAGGTTCGCGCGGAAGGGAAACACCCGGCTTACCCTGGGTGCTGCCTTGGCCGCCCGGTTGCGTCTGTCTTTGGCTGAGCGCGGGGTCCCGCTTCGGCTCGAGACTTCTTTGCACGGCCTTGTCGTTGAGGGCTCCCGAGTGGTTGGGGCCGAAGTGAACAAGGGGGGAGAGATAGTGAGCATACAGGTGCGGCGAGGGATCTTGCTGGCCGCCGGGGGGTTCGAGAGCAACGCCGCTTTGCGAGAGCGCTTTCAGGCATCCCCTGCCGCGAGCGAGTGGACCGTGGGAAGCGAATCCAACACCGGCGATACCATTGCTATCGCGGGCGGCACCGGGGCCGCTTTCGATCTGATGGATGAATCGTGGTGGACGCCGGTGTTCGTATTGCCCGGCGGGAGGCGGCCGCGAACCATGATAGTAGAGAAGGGCCTAGCGGGTTCACTCATCGTCGACCAGGCCGGTGAGCGCTTCACTAACGAAGCAGCTCCCTACAACGACATCGGCAAAGCCATGTATGCCAGGCATGCTGCGACACCCACGATTCCCGGATATTTTATTTTCGACGGCAACTACCGCCGTAAGCACAGTTGCGGTCCGGTCGGACCCGGAATCTGGCAGCCGGACTCTATGCTGGCGCCGTATTTGCGAGACGAGTTCTTGATCCGTGCAGCTACTCTCGCCGAACTGGCCGAGAAACTCGAGATGGATGCGCAGACCTTGGCGGCTACGGTGGAGCGCTATAACCGATTCGCGGACAAGGGGGTAGACGAGGATTTCGGGCGCGGCCACAGCGCCAACGACCGCTACTATAGCGATCCATCAGTCAGGCCCAACCCCTGCCTGGCAGTGCTAGAAAGCCCGCCGTTTTATGCGGCCAGAGTCTATCCGGGCGACTTGGGGACCAAGGGCGGGGTAGTGACCGATTCGCGTGCCCGGGTGCTCGACTGCGATGGCCAGGCGATAAGCGGCCTCTACGCGGCGGGTAACTGCAGCGCTTCGGTCATGGGGCGTACTTATCCAGGAGCCGGCGGCACCATCGGCCCCGCTATGACCTTTGGCTATATCGCGGCGCTCGACGCTGCTGCTGCTGCTGCTGCGAGCGCCGCGTAAGGTAAAACTCAGCCGCTTGCGGGGGTGGCAAACAACTCCTCGCTGTTGTCTTTCCTCACTTTGGCATCCGCGATTACGTCTGGGGCCACATCGAAAACCAGTTGCTCGGGGCCGATTGGATCGACTTTCATGCACTCGGGCAGACCGTCATCCTCATCCTTCCAGCCGGCAGCTTTGTTGAACTCCCATTCGTCGGTGAGAGTCTGCCATCCCATGTCGGCAATATCCTCTAGGCTGACTTCACACCCGTACATCGCGCCGAGGAAGCCTCTGATGTGGTCGAGCGTCGGCGACATGAACTGGCAAAATCCCGACGAATCGCATACCGCGTTGATCAACTGGGCCTGCTGGGACTTAAGGGCCCAGGCTTCCTCGGGCAGGCCGGGGTTTGCGATTAGTCCGGCCGTGTGGTCGGCACCCATGGCACTGGTGGAGTAAGTAATTCCGGTGGCCTTCAAGGGCCGCGGATCCCAGGCCGGGATCGCCTGCCCACGCACCGTGGGTACTCGATGGTGTTTGGTGTAGGCACCGACCGAGGCGGCACCGTTGCCTACGACTTTCCCGAGTTCGCTGCCCTTGGCGATCTCCTCTTCGAATAGCCGTTTAGCTCCTTCATAGTCGCCGAAATCCATTGCACCTGAATCCATCAGCACACCGATGGCCGCTCCGGCTTCGATGGTGTCCAAACCCAGCTCGTCGCAAAGCCGGTCGAATTCCGCCACTTGGTCCACGTTCTTCATGGCCAGATTGGAGCCGAGCAGGGCCAGGGTCTCGAATTCCAGCGCGGAGGTTTTGTAGTTGCCGTCGGCGTCGTGGACTATGTTCGAGCATTGCACGATGCAGCCGGTCAGGCAGTTGTGCATGCGTCCTCCACGTTCGGCGAAGCTTTCCATGATGCGGGCACCGTCGAGACCTTCGGCGTCCGGCGACTGGCCCTCGACCCGGTTCTTGTGCGGGAAGGTATTGAGCATGTTGGCCATGCCTACAAAGGCGCTGGTGCCGGCCTGGAACATTTGCGGTCCGTCTAGGTAGGCTTTGGAGAAGCTCTTGCCGAGTTCCTTGAAAGCTCCGGGGTCGGCCGCTTCGCGCATACGGGCGCTACCGTCACAGACCATGAATTTTATGCCCTTCGAGCCCATCACCGCTCCGAGGCCGCCGCGCGCCGCGTGGCGGGTGGGATAGCGGTTGTCCTGGTCGGTGCAGGCCACCGAGGCGCCGCGAAGCTGCATCTCTCCGGCCGGGCCGACGGTGATGAACGAATCTTTGGCCGCGTAGCGCCCTGCCAACTGCTCGCAGGTTGCGTAGTTCCACAGTCCTTTGAGGCCGGCGGCATCCACGATGGTGGCTCCGTCCGCCTTGATTTCGACGCCGTAACGGGCCTCGGGGTCGGCCGGTTTGCCGGTGATGATGATGGCCCGGTAGCCCATCTTGGCCAGATGCTGTCCGGGGTTGCCGCCTGAGTTGGCTTCTTTGATACCCCCGGTAAGTGGGCTCTTGGCACCAAAGGAAATTCTACCCGAAGTCGGCGCCGCGGTTCCGGCCAGCGCTCCGGGTGCCAGCACCAGCACTGCCTCGGCTCCCAGCGGATCGCAGGATGGATCGCACTCCGAGCGCAATATTCGCGCCGATAGTGCGCGGCCGCCGAGAAGTTTCCATTCTCCGGGCATTGCCTCTATCGCAACGCTTTGATCTGACATGTTTATGCGAATTATGCGTTCGCCCGTGTTGCTCATCTGAAAGGCTCCTTGGCTCAGCCGCCGGCAAGTGCGGCTAGTATTTCAACTTCGTCATTGCCTCGCACCGTAGCGCTCAAGTCCGCTCCGCTGACCAGCGAACCGTTGACGAATAGAGTAATAAACTTACGTATTTTTCCTTCCTCGTCCACGATCTGGCGCCGGAAGCCTCGATGTTCGGCTTCTACAGCGCTGATCGCTTCGGCCAGTGTAGACGCGGACACCTCGATTCTGGCCTCCCCCTTGGTGGGGCCTTGCAGAGGCGGAGCTATTAAGACAGTGGGCATTTCGGTGGATGCTCCTCCCGGGTTAGTCTGTATGTGCGGATGTCAGCGGTTGATTCTACTTGGCGGCCTATCCAAGTCCAGTGGGTCAAATGTAGCATTGGCCAAATGTAGCGCTGCCGTCGTGGCGGCCGAGCCCGAGGCGCTGCTAACGACGAGATCCAGGCCTGTCGAGTTCCTTTACGAATAATGCGGGTTAAGTCCCGAAGGGTGCAACATAGGCGAAAATCATCGCATAGTGTGCGGCACTGCCCATTACTACGCAGACGTGGAACGCCTCGTGGTAGGAGAAACTACGCGGCCACAGCCGTGGACGCTCGGTTACGAAACAGATCATGCCGATGGTGTAGACCAAACCGCCGCCGACTATGAGCAATGGGGCTTGCCAGGGGAGCTTGCGGACCAGCGGGAGAAAGAACAACAGGCCTAGCCATCCTTGAGTGGTCTGCAGTGTAACGGAGAACCAGGTCCCCAGTGCCGGGAAGAAAGTCTTTTGTATGGCGCCCACCAGAGCTATTCCCCAGGTGAGCCCAAGCGCTGCGTAGCGTAAAGGGGTGTCGATGACGATACAGGCGATAGGGGTGAAGGTGCCCGCGATCAAGACGTAAATCATCGAGTGGTCGATGCGCTGCATGCGCGTTTTCCAGCGTTGCTGCCAGGGCACGGAGTGGTAGAGGCTGCTCACCGTGTACAGAGCGAACAAGCTTGCCGCGAAAACCGACAAGGCCAGGCGCCTGCCGGGTTCGTCGGGGCTGTGCTGCCACAACAGCATGCCACCGGCCAGCGACGCAATGGCGGCGAAGCCGTGTAGAAACCCTCTGACGGGGTTCTGCATCTTGCCTAGAGTGACACGCTGGGGCGGGGCTGGGTAGGTCTGCATGGCTGACCGTATGGAGTTTAGCTCAACCAGCAAGCGTAGCAACTATGGTGCTGCAAATAGGGTCGACGTGTGTGTGCTTTGCGTTTACCCTAGCGCGGTTATGCATAGGGTCGAAGATTGCATCTTTTGTGGCATCGTTGCCGGCAGCGAGAATTGCTTCAAAGTCTACGAAGACGATCTCGTCGTCTGTTTTATGGATTTGTTCCCACTGGCCGACGGCCACACCCTGGTCGTGACCAAGGAGCATTTCGAGAACGTCTTCGAAGTCAGCGAATCCGCCCTCACCGGCGTTGCGGCTTTGTCGCGACGGGTCGCCACGGCCATAAAAAAGGAACTCAATCCGGACGGCCTTGCGGTTTACCAAGCCAACGGCAGTGCTGCCGGCCAGACGGTGTTTCACTATCACATGCACCTGATCCCGCGCCGTGAGGGCGAAGGCTTCAACTTCACGAGCCGTGTACGCGGAGACGCTGCAACCCTGGAATCCCACGCGCGCAAGTTGAGAGCGCTGTTGTAACCGTTGCGTCTACGAGCGTATCCGTAGCCGGGTAGGCTTGGGGCTTATGCCCCGAAACTGTAGGTCGCCGTGATCCCTCCGCCGATTCCACTTTCCAATTGGTAGCGTCCGGGGAAGAAGGTCTGGTCGGCTTCGGTAACTACTCGGTCTTCGCCCTTGCCGAGCCCGAGTTGCATATCTACTTGCCATGGTTTCAGGTTCACTCCCAAGCCCAGCATCAACATGAAATCGCTGCTGTCATAGAGTGTGGGGCGAAGCGCTGAAGCTTCGATCATCCAGGGTTCGTAGGAAACTCCGGCGCGTAGCCAAGCCCATTCGCGTACCGCGTACTCCAGCCCGGCAGTCCAGCGCACGGTGGGGCGTGCATCGGCAATGAACGGTTGGTTGAGCGCCGGGTTGTTCTTGAATTCATACTTGCCCTTCTCGAAGTCCGGGTAGTACGTCCACGCCGACTGCACCGAAAGCAGCAGCTTGTCGCTGTATTGCCTTGCCAGCCCCAGGAAGATCGTCTGCGGGGTGCGCAGGTCCATTTCGACGCTCTCGGATGCGCCCCCGACTTTGCCGTCGCCGCTCATGAATACGACGCCTGGAGCGCGGTAGGCCAGACCGATGGTCGTGCGTGAATCAAGCGAGTAGAGCGCCCCGACGCTTCCGGTGATTCCGAAACCGTCCATGTCAAACGAGACCTCTCCGAGCGGAGTCGGCATCTTGCCCTTGAGCTGTCCGAAGCTGGGCGCCACCTGCACCCCGACTTCGAGTCCAGGGACAAGCTCGCGCGCCGCGACGAACCCGACCTGCAGGATGCCGTTTTCTCCGAGAAGCCGAGAAGGGACTCCGTTGGCGGGTGAGGCGGCGAAGTTGAACGTTGAGCCTACCGCTCCGTACAGCCCTACGCCGACATGCCACTCGCCGAGCGCATCGGTTCCGAACCAAAGTGTCGGAGCGAAGGGACTCTCGCTGCTCTTCTGGTCGTATCCGGTGGCGGGATTGATGTAGCGGCCACTCACGTTTCCGGTTTCGAAACCGAAACTGGCCTGTGTTCCTTGGATACGGGCGGCACCGGCGGGGTTGAAAAGTAGTATGCTCGGCCCGTCTATGGGCGTGGCGACGACGGCACCGGACATGCCTCCATCTCTTCCCCCGAGGTGAGGCAGCAACAATTGGCTCGCGTACACGGCAGGGCTCGGACTCATGGCCAGGAACAAAACGACGGCACTACCGCAAATTCTCTTCAACATCCGTCCCTTCCTCCCGTCGACCAGCGGCGTATCTGACCTGGCTTCACGTTTCGACGCCCAGCCGCTGCGCTCTTGTACCGCGTACTTCACGAAACGTTTTCGTATTCCGTTCCATGTTTCGCTTTGCAGACTTTTTTCCTGAGATCATGTCGCGCCTTCCCAGCGCGGGCCCCTGTCTTGGGGCTTGTGTATGCCCGCTAGCCTTGAGTCAAGACCTGCGTCGCCGGTGCGGCGGTCTGTTACTTCAACTCGTCGGTAACGGTAGCACCCTAAGTAGGAACTCCCACCGACGCCTTGGGGAGGTCTTTCAGACTTCCCGAGATGTCTCCGTCATCGAGTTGGAAATCTTCCAGCTCACCCGCCAAGTAGGCATCGTAAGCGGCGAGATCGAAATGTCCGTGGCCCGAGAGGTTGAAGACGATGCATTTTTCCTCTCCGGTTTCGCGACAGCGGATTGCTTCGTCGACTGCACCACGAATGGCGTGTGCGGTCTCCGGGGCGGCAATGATTCCCTCGGCGGAAGCGAACATCTTTGCAGCTTCGAATACGGCGTTTTGATGATAGGCCACGGCATCGATGACACCCTTGTGGCGCAACCATGAGATCTGCGCACCCATGCCGTGGTAGCGCAGGCCTCCGGCGTGAATACCAGAGGGGACGAAATTGTGCCCGAGTGTGTACATCGGTGCCATCGGCGCCATCCCCGCCGTGTCTCCGAAATCATAGGCATAGCTTCCGCGGGTAAGGCTGGGGCAGGCGGCGGGTTCGACCGCGATTAGACGCGGTCCTTTGCCGGCCATGGTTTCGGTGACGAAGGGGAACACGAAGCCCGCGAAGTTCGAGCCGCCGCCGGCGCAACCGACCAGCACGTCAGGCGTCTCCTCGGCGATTGCCAGTTGTTTCTTCAACTCCAGGCCGATTACCGTCTGATGGAGGCAAACATGGCTGAGTACGCTACCGAGCGAGTAGCGGGTGTCCTCATCGGAAACCGCGGCTTCCACTGCCTCGCTGATAGCAATACCCAGGGAACCGGTGCATTGGTGGTCTTTCGCCAGCATTGCGCGGCCAAACTCCGTGTCCGGGGAAGGTGAGGGCACTACGCTGGCTCCCCAGGTTCGCATCAGCGAACGGCGGTAAGGTTTCTGCTCGTAACTCACCCGCACCATGAAGACCTTGCATTCGAGCCCGAACAGAGAAGCAGCGAAGGCTATACTGGAGCCCCATTGACCGGCACCGGTCTCGGTAGTGAGCCGTTTAACACCGGCTTGGGCGTTGTAATAAGCCTGCGCAACCGCCGTGTTGGGTTTGTGCGATCCTGCGGGGCTGACCGATTCGTTCTTGAAGTAGATCCGCGCTGGAGTTTTCAACATCTCTTCGAGGTTGGTTGCACGGACTAGGGGGCTGGGGCGCCAGATGGCCAGTTTTTCACGTACCGCCTCGGGGATCTCGATCCATTTCTCGGTGGAAACTTCCTGTTTGATCAATTCTTCGGGGAACAACGGCAGAAGGTCGGATGGAGTTACCGGCTCGCCCGTGCCCGGATGCAATACGGGTAACAAGGCCTCGGGGATGTCGCCATAAAGGTTGTACCAGGCGGTAGGTATATCATTGCTGGACAATAGGATCTGTCGGTTCTTCATTTACCTTTCCTCGGTTCTCGTGCTCACATGGCTGCGTTGCTGCGTTCCGATATCTACGGCCGCGACCGGCGACGTATCGCTAGTTGAAGTGGTGCGCCCAGCGTAGCTGGAAGACTGTGCTTTGCGGCCGGTTCTCCACTTCGGTCTCAAAAAAACGTTTACGAATAGGTGGTCGTGGGGAGAGAAATGGTAGACTCCTCCGGGGCCAAAGGCGATTACTTGTTCCTTGGTGCCGGCTTCTTTGACTCCGTTTACTTTGGTGTCACGTAGCTGGTGGAACTGATAGCCGTTCAATCCTATGCGAAGCCGTTGTGGCAGCACTTCGTAGGCGATGGAAAAATTGGAGTGAATCGCATCGTCGGCCTTGCGTTGTGTTTCGGAGTTTCCAAGATTTACCGACGGTTCGTCATAGGCGCTAGCCGATTGTGCCCACGTCAGTAGCAAAGCCGACGACAGCACCGCGACCCATATTTTGAAAACCTCTGTTTTCACTTGATCACTCCGTCTTCGTTCTTGGTGTTGTTCGGTACAAAGGCAGGGGCACCGAGCGGCCGGACTATAGTTGCGAGACACACCTGAAAAAAGGAGGGAAGTATGGCGGAGCGCGATTAGTCTGAAGTTCGAGACTCAAACATTGGGAATTAGTGCAAAAGTGGCAGGAGCCCGGCGCTGCGCATGTGGGTGGTGCTGCCACTGTCGTCGTCTATCGTCCGCTCGACGGTGAAGGGATCACGAACATATCCGTCGTAGCGGATCCACGAACCGTGGGGGCTTTAGGCGTTGACTCTTCCTGAGGTTTTCCGAGGGGCCGGTCAGCCGCACTTACGATCGTTGCGGCGAGCACGCCCCGAGATGGTGTTCAAGTGGGTTTCGCGGCCAAACTCTCCACGAATAATGCCGGCTAGAACTCCGTGTAGATGAAGATCATCGCCTTTTGCGGTGACATCAGCAGACACAAAGCGATCAAGGTCGCGTAAAGGACCGCTTTTGCCAGAACTAACGATATGCTCTTCATACTCTCATCCGTGTTAGTGCCCGGACTTAAGGCGCTTCACTACCTCGTTTGCAAGGCGCCGCCCCAGTAAGGCTTTGCCCTCGGCGTTGGGATGCAAGCCGTCGCAGGGAAGCGCCTGCCTCTCGGGGAAATGTTCTCGACTTAGAATTCCCGACAAGTCGATTCTGAATTCCTGTAACGCCGGGAGCGAGTCGAGGTAATCCTCGTAACCATCAATGATGCCGTCTTCGAAAGTGTAATCGCAAGACGAGTCGCGCGGCCCATCATAGAACAGGCAATTACCCTTGCGTTCGCACAGTTCGACCAAAAGCCGGAAAGCCTCGGTATTGTCGTTGTCGAAGTCGAAAGCGGACTTCATATAGAGGTGCCGGCGCCAACCGTGGCCCTCGTGCCGGATATCGTAGACGGGCTCCTTGGTCAGCAAAGACCGGCAGAAGTAGGCGAGCCACGGCGGCGGATCGGCGTCCAGGCACGCGCGTCCTTGCTCGTCGGCGAGCAGCGATGAAAATCTCACCGCCGACACGTTGCCGTGTACGAAATTGCGGGCCAGTTTGTCGCTGCCGTAGTGTGAGAGGAGATAGGGCAGCGGTAACTCCAGGCTCCCCGCCCGTGCGCCGGCCAGAACACTGACATGGCCGCGTAGCCGCATGAAAACCTCGCCGTCGGCTGAGGGGTCGGCCAGGGCACGCGGGTTGATGCCGTAGAGGAGCAGCGCGGGTGAGAAGCTTTCGGCCTCGGCCGCGAGCAGCAGAGCTTCTTCCGCCATCAGCCCGGCAAGCCCCAGATCAACCACCCTGACGTCCACGAGTGGCAAAGAACGTTGCAGGGCGGCGGCTACGTCCTGCACGGTGGAATCTCCAAGTAAGAATACATAGCTGAGTTCGGGATCGTGGATACGGTCGAGGATGTCGAAGAGATAATAGAAGTTTTGTGCGCGGGTTCTGTCGCGTAGAGGCAACTCCGGGCGCTCGTAACGAGGCCGTAGGCGCGTGTCGGTGATGTAACGGTCGAGAAGCGAGTTAGTCGACAACACGGCTGTGGCTATCAAGAGCCATGGCGCCAGCGCCTTAAAGCATTCACCGAGCCGCCTCCGGCGTGTCAGCGCCGCTTTCTTAGCCCGCATTATTCGTGAAACCTCGTCGCGAAAGTCGCAAGCGCCCGTGAGATCGGCCCAAGCGCAGCGATGAGGCCCGCAGGCGTACTAACAGTACGTCGAGGGCCGAAAAGCGAGCACGGGCCGAGATTGCGGGCGAT